>MKSH01000001.1:0-2900 GCA_001898095.1 Solirubrobacterales bacterium 70-9
TGCGGGCCTGCATGACCCACCGCACGGCCCCCGCCCGCCCCACATGACCGCCACGCGCCGCCTGGCCGAAGCCCTGATCGCCCGCCCCTCCGTCACGCCCGCGCACGGCGGCTGCATCGACCTGATCGCCGAGCGCCTGACGCCGCTGGGCTTCGTGCCCCACGTCATCGACAGCGGCCCGGCCGACTGGCGCGTGCGCAACCTGTGGTCCAAACGGGTTCCAGCGCTGGCGGGGCGAGCGCCACAAGCTATCAAAACCATAGTCTTCGCCGGCCATGTCGACGTCGTGCCGCCCGGCCCGGCCGAAGCCTGGCGCAGCCCGCCCTTCACCCCCACCGAGCGCGAGGGCCGCCTGTACGGGCGCGGCGCCAGTGACATGAAAAGCTCCATCGCCGCCTTCGTGGTGGCCGTCGAGGAGTTCGTCGCCGCCCAGCCCGACGCGCCGCTGGCCATCGCCCTGCTGCTGACCAGCGACGAGGAAAGCCGCGCCCTCGACGGCACCCGCGTGGTATGCGACTGGCTGGCCGCGCGCGGCGAGCCGCTGCACGCCTGCCTCGTCGGCGAGCCGACGGCCCGGCAGCGCACCGGCGACATGGTCAAGAACGGCCGCCGCGGCTCGCTCAGCGGCCGGCTGGTGGTGCGCGGCGTGCAGGGCCACGTGGCCTACCCGCGGCTGGCGCGCAACCCCATCCACCAGCTGGCGCCGGCGCTGGCCGAGCTGGCCGCCACCGAATGGGACGCCGGCAACGCCCACTTCCAGCCCACCGGCTGGCAGGTCAGCAACCTGCACGCCGGCACCGGCGCCGGCAACGTGATCCCGGGCGAGGCGGTGGTGGACTTCAACTTCCGCTTCGGCACCGCCTCCACGCCCGAGGATTTGCAGGCGCGGCTGCAGGCCGTGCTGCAGCGCCACGGGCTGGACTACACGCTCGACTGGACGCTGGGTGCCGAGCCCTTCCTCACCCCGCCCGGCAGCCTGCTGGACGCCGTGCAGGCCGCCATCCACGCCGAAACCGGCCTGCTGCCCGAGCTGTCCACCACCGGCGGCACCAGCGACGGCCGCTTTCTGGCCCGCATCTGCCCGCAGGTGATCGAGCTGGGCCCGCCCAACGCCAGCATCCACCAGATCGACGAACACATCGTCCTGGCCGAGCTGGAGCCGCTGAAGAACATCTACCGCCGCGTGCTGGAGCAGCTGGCCGCGCAGGCCTGAACCCCGCGCCGCTGGCGCCCGCCACCCCCTTCCCGCCGGCCGGCACGCGCCGGCCCACCCTGGCATGACCACCCTCGCCCAACTCATCGCCGACACCGAACGCCAGCTGCGCCAGGCCGGCGTCGCCTTCGGCCACGGCACCACCAACGCCCACGACGAAGCCGCCTGGCTGGTGCTGCACGCGCTCGGCCTGCCGCTGGACACCGACTTCAGCGGTCCAGAAGGAAATCAGCCCGTGGCGCCCGCCGGGCGAGCGCAGGCAGCTACACTTTTAAAAGCACGCATCGACACCCGCCAGCCGCTGGCCTACCTGATCGGGCAGGCCTGGCTGCAGGGCATGCCGTTCCACGTCGACGCGCGCGCCATCGTGCCGCGCAGCCTGATCGCCGAGCTCATCGCCGACGGCGGCATCGACCCCTGGCTGTCCGAGCGCACCACCCGGGTGCTCGACCTGTGCACCGGCAACGGCAGCCTGGCCGTGCTGGCGGCGCTGGCCTGGCCCGGCGTGCAGGTTGCCGCCGCCGACCTGAGCGCCGACGCGCTGGCGGTGGCGCGCATCAACGTCGAGCGCCACGGCCTGCAAGCGCGCATCACCCTGATCGAAAGCGACGGCCTGGCCGCCTGCCCCGGCCCGTACGAGTTGATCCTGTGCAACCCGCCCTACGTCAACGCCGCCAGCATGGCCGCGCTCCCGCCCGAATACCGCGCCGAGCCCGCGCTGGCGCTGGCCGGCGGCGCCGACGGCATGGACTTCGTGCGCGCCCTGCTGCGCGACGCCCCCGCACGCATGGCCGAAGGCGCCGTGCTGGTGCTGGAGATCGGCCACGAGCGCGCCCACTTCGACGCCGCCTTCCCGCGCCTGAACCCGGTCTGGCTGGACACCAGCGCCGGCGGCGATCAGGTGCTGCTGCTGACCCGCGAGGACTTGCTGCGGCGCTGACGCCGCGCGTGTTGCTTGGTGGTTGCCCAGCTCCAGAACCTCTACGCGCAGGCGCGCGCCTTTCTCATTCGGGAAATGGCCGTGCCAAATGCCGAATCGATCTTGCTCGGCTATCTGGACCGTCCCGATCGCGGCCCCGGACCCCGCACGCTTCGTGACGTCTACCGGGGCCTGCTCGACTCGGCGCAGAACGCCAACATGAAACGCGGCGTCGTCAGCGGCTCCATCGACGGCATCGACGCGCTGGGCGCCGTGCTGTTTGCGTTCGACCCGCACAAGACGCGCTCGGTCTATGGACTGGACGACGTGGCGCTGCTGGACGCGATCGAGCGAACGCTGAAGCCGCGCAGCCGCAACGGCATTCGGCGCACCGCGCGCAGCATCTGGCCCCACTTCTGTCGAGCCGCCCTTTCTGGCGCCGCATTTCTGTCGCAGTTCGAGTCGGTGGACGACTTCTTGTCCTGGGCGCGTCACTTCTACGGCGACCCGCGCTCGGCCGCTGCCCTGCCGCTGTTGCTGTCCGAGGAAATCCACGGTTTTGGCTACCCGCTGGCCTGCGACTTCCTGAAGGAGCTGGGGTTCATGAACTACGGCAAGCCGGATGTCCATCTCATCGACATCCTGACCGGCGTCGGCGTGTGTCCGCAGCGCGCCAGCGCCTACCAGGTTCAGAAAACCATCGTCGAGATCGCCAAAGCCAACCAGGTCACGCCCTACCACGTGGACAAGCTGTTCTGGCTGATCGGC
>MKSH01000001.1:2920-18186 GCA_001898095.1 Solirubrobacterales bacterium 70-9
CGCGAGGTTGCTCGCCTTGCGCACCACCGGCGCCGCTTCGGCGAAGACCGGGCCGGATTCTTCGCCCGCCTTGCCGAGGCTCTTCAGCGCCGTGGTCGTCGCTTCCGAGAACGGGGTCAGCGTGCGGGTCGCGTCGGTCAGCGAGGGGGCGGCGACGCCGAGGTCTTCGAGCAGCGGCGTGCCCGCGTCGGAGAACTCCTTGAGGTTGGCCATCGTGGTGCGGAACTCGGTCAGGAACTTGGGGAACTTCTCCAGCGCTTCTTCCAGTTCGGGGCCGTGGGCGGCGCTCGCCTGGGCCGCTTCGCCGGAGTGGGCGAGGAAGCCGACGACGTGTTCCTTTTCGCGCGTCAGCGGCGTCAGCACCGCTTCCGAGTCGACCGCCAGCTGGGCCAACTGGTCCTTCTGTTCGGTCAGCTCCTTGAAGAGAAGGTCGACGTCGCGCAGGGTCGGGTTGGCGCGCTTGATCGTCGCCTCGAGGTCTTCGCCGCGGCCCGCGAGCCCGGCGCCGAGTTCGTTGAAGATCAGGCGGAAGCGCTGCGCGTAGGGCAGCGACTGGATGTCGTTGATCAGGTCCGGGTCGACGCTGGTCGAGTTGCTGCCCAGCGGCAGCAGGTACTGGCCGGCGCCCGGTTCGCCTTCGGGGATCCGTTTCAGCGGCGGGGCGGGCTGCTGCCCGGGCGCGCGCGGCACGGTCGGCGTGCAGTTCACGTACTTCTCGCCGATCAGCGACTGCGGGCGGATTTCGCAGCTGGCGTCTTCGCGGAAGTCCTGGAAGCCGGGATCGCTGATTTCGAGCTCGATCACCGCCTTGCCCGGAACGTCCTTGAATTCGCCGTTTTCGATCGCCGTCGGTTCGCCCGGCAGCGAGACGCTCACCGACTTGATCGTCCCCACGTTGGCGCCGGCGACGCGCACCTGCTCGCCGCTGACCATGAACGAGCCTTGGTCGAAGATCGCCCGCACGACGTAGCCTTCGCTCGAGCCACCCCCCGCGAGCAGGATCACCGCGGCGACGATCGCCGCCACCACCACGACTCCGGCGATCAGCTTTTTCATGGGCCGCCAACCTGCTGGGAGGGGTTGCATTCGGTGGCGTCCACGCTGCTGCCCCCGTGCGGCGGATCCACGTAGGGCGCCGAGTTGTCGGCGGGGGCCTGCGCGGCGCCACCGGGGCAGCGCCGCGGCAACCCAGCTGGGCCGCCGTAGGGGACGAACTGTTCGGACTTCGGAATCGCGGTCAGGGTGCCGCCTTCGTCCTTGAAGATGTTCTGCAGCGAGGTCGCGCCGCGGAGGTAGTGGCCGTCACCGTCGTAGTAGCCGGCGACCTGACCAAGCTTGGCGATGCCGTTGAAGATGTCCGGCGTGTAGGAGCGGGCGAAGTTCAGCTGCGGCTGGAAAGCGGCGATAGCGGCTTCGGCGTGGGGGAAGATCTTCGAGGCGCGCTGTTGGACCACCGGGATCGTCGCCAGCAGCTCCTGGGTGTCGTTGTGCGGGCCGGGACGGTCCAGCGCCAGGCCGAGGTTGCGGGTGAAGGGGATGAATTTGCTCAGCACCGGCCGCAGTTCGGCGAGGAAGGGGGCGAGTTCCTTGGTCGCCGGCTTCGCCGTATTGATCAGCGGTTCGACGTCGTCGAGGGCGGCACGCAGGTTCACGAACGTGGTGTTCGCCTGGCGCAGGACCGGCGGGAACTCCTGCAGCGATTCGTCGAGGGCGGCGTTCTGCGTGTTGATCGAGTCGAAGGCGGTGGTCGCGTTGCCGATCGCGTTCGACAGCTGCGTGCCGCGGCCGGCGACCGCCGTGGTCAGCTTCGCCGAACTGGCGAGGAAGCGGGAGAGCAGCTGTTCGTCGGCGTTCAGTTCGGAGGCGAAGTGGGCCGTGCGGTTCAGCGCCACGCCGAAGTACTTGTAGCTTTCGTTCGCTTCCTTGCCGCGGCCGGCGTAGATCTGCCCGTTGCCCTTAATGAAGTTCTGCAGCCCTTCGCGCACCTTCGACGGGAAGCTGTTGAAGAGCTGGTCGATGTCCACGGGCGTCGTGGTCGAGGAGAGGCCCAACTCGGCGCCTTCTTCGAGCGCCGGATTCGAGTTCGGGCCGGGGCTGATCGAGAGGTAGTGGTTGGCGACACCGGAGAGCGAGGTCGCCCGGATCACCGCCGTCGTCCCTTCGTGCAGCTCCTGTTCGACTTCGACGTTGACTTCGGCCAGATTGTCGGGGCTCAGTTCGATGCTCGAAACGGTTCCCACCGGCGAGCCGCCGATCAGCACCTGGTTGTCGTTCACCAGCTGGCCGGCGTTTTGGAACAGGAACGTGTACTTATGACCGCCGCCGCCGCTGAAAAGCACGATCGCAAGCACGATCACCACCGCGGCCAGCGCCCCGATCGCCGCCAGACGAGCAGGAGTGGTCCCTCGGCTCGGAGCCGAGCGTTTCTCCTCGCCTTGGGGTTTCGCAGCCACGGGTCGTCGCTTGCCCCTCCCTGGCCCCCTCGACCCTCGGAACGGGCGCCGGAATCGTATCCGAGGCATTCCCCGCCAAACGGCGCCTAAGCGGGGACTTAACCGCAAATCAACGCGCTACTCTGGCCCCGCGGACCGGTTGGGGGAAGTGGGAGGCGTTCCGCAAATTTCGATCCAGGAGTAACTCAATGCGCAAACGATTCACACTGATCGCGGGCCTTGCCGCCCTCGTGGCTACCGCGATCCCCGTTTCCGCCGCGATGGGCGGGGAAACCGTGACCGGCCCTGATGGCAACACGCAGTCGATGGAAGCGAAGATCTCGCCGAAGGCGCTCTACAAGAAGACCTCGTCGCCGGGGTCGCTCTTCGTCGACGTGAAGACCGGGACCACGAACCCGGCCTCGCCCGCCCCGAGCCCCGCGGTCCACGACGTGATCGATTTCGACCAGAACCTGTCGCTGGCGAGCAAGGGTCTGCCGACCTGCAACGCGGCGAAGCTGCAGAACACCTCGACCGAAGCTGCGGAACGGGCCTGCGGCAACGCGATCATCGGCAAAGGCGAAGCGACCACGCTGCTGCCGCTGGGCACGCTCTATACCGAGCCGACCGTGGTGACCGCCTTCAACGGCGTCCCCCAGGGCGGCAAACCGGTGGTCCTCCTGCACGCCTACGGCACCTCGCCGGTGCAGACCACGTTGGTCCTGGTCGGCGTCGTCTCCAACTACAACAAGGAAGGCTACGGCCCGCGCCTCGACGTGACGATCCCGCCGATCGCCGGCGGCAGCGGCGCGATCACCGATTTCAAGGTGACGATCAAGAAGAGCTGGACCTACAAGGGCAAGAAGATGAGCTTCATCAACGCCAAATGCCCGGCCTCGAAGAAGCTGAAGTACCGCGGTGCCTTCACCTACAAGGACGGCACCACGATCGAAGCCACGCACACCCAGCCGTGCACGCCGAAGGCGGAACCGAAGAAGACGAAGTAGTTCGGGAGGGCTAGGGGCTGAGAGAGGAGGGGGTCGGGGCACCCTCCTCTCTCAAACTCGCGCGGGGAGGATTGCGCCCGTCCGAGGGTGCCGCCGGGCGCTCGTTACAAGCCGTTCGGAGGGTGCCCCAACCCCCTCCCCACGAACGCACTGCGGCGGGTTCCCGTCAGCTTCACGAAAGGCTGACGGGGCCTCGCAGGACTTCGCTCCCTCAGCTCGCCGTCGCGACGGCCGCACGCGCTTGTGCCCGGGGGTCCCACCCTCTCCGAACGGCTTGTAACGAGGGGACCAGAGGCACCCTCGGACGGCCGCAACCTCATCACCCCGAGTTTGAGAGAGGAGAGGGTGGGACCCCCGGGCCCCGACCAACCCCGACCGCTCCTAGCCCTCGAACCGCGGCAGCACCCTCTGGAGCGGCTTCGGCAGCCACCAGACGCGATCGCCGAGCAGCAGCATCAGCGCCGGCAGCAGGACGATCCGCACCACGGTGGCGTCGAGCACGACCGCCACGGTGAGGCCGATCCCGAGCTGGCTCACGGTGGCGATCGAGGCCCCGGCGAAGACGACGAAGACGGCCAGCATGATCGCCGCCGCGCCGGTGATGATCCGGGCCGTCTTGTCGAGCCCGAAGCGCACCGCGGTGACGTTGTCGTCGCCCGCCTCGTAGCGCTCCCGCATGCGGGTCAGGAGGAAGACCGCGTAGTCGATCGAGAGCCCGAAGACGAGGGCGAAGATCATGCAGGCGCCGACCCCTTCGACGTATTGGTGGCCACCCAGGGGCCAGTCCGCCGGGACGTGGAAGAGGATCGTCAGGACGCCGAAGGCGACGCTGACGCTGAGCAGGTTCAGCCCCACCGCGATCGCCGCCAGCAGCACCGCGCGGAGGACCACGACCAGCACCAGGAAGGTGACCAGGGTGATCACGGCGATGATCAGCGGGATCCGGTCGCGGATGATCTTGCTGTAGTCGTTCAGCTGCGCGGCGCCGCCCGCCACCCCGGTTTCCAGCGAGGCGTCCTGGGCCAGTTCGCCCGCCGCCGAGGCGAGTTCCTGGTTCAGCCGGATCGAGCCCGGCGAGTTGAATTCGTAGTTCGGGAAGACCACCATCGAGGCGGCCTGGCCACCGCCGTTCAAGTTGATCGTCTGGTTCACCCGGTCGCGCGTCGCGGGCGGGGTCCCGTCGAGGGCCGAGAGCACAAAGTAGCCCGAGTTGAAGAGACCCGGCGTCGTCTTCGCCACTTTCGTCGCCTGACGGTTGATCTTCGCCTTCCCTTCGAGCACCTGGACGCTCGCTTCTTCCAGCCCCGTTTCCAGCGGCGCGGCTTTCGGCACGCCAGCGGCGAGATTCTGTTCCAGGGCTTCGGCGCCGCCGCTCAACCTGGTCAGGCCGTTGACCAGCGAGGTGGTGCCGCCGGCGAGGCGTTCGAGCCCTTTGCCCAGCGTCCCCGAGGCCTTGGCGAGCTTGTCGGCCCCGTGGGCGAGCGTGTTCGTCCCTTTGTGGATCCTGTAGAGGCCGGTGATCAGGCGGCCCATTTCGTTGGAGACGCGATGCATTTCCGCGATCGTCGAGTTGATGAAGGTGGCGACTTTGTGGGCTTCTTCGCCGTTGTGGCCCATCCGGCGGGCCAGCGATTCGATTTCCGCGACGAGACCGCCGTAGCCTTCTTCGTCGTGCTCGCCGGTCGCCGGGTCGACGCCGGTCATCGCTTTCATCGCCGCTTGCACTTCCGCCAGCGCCGCCGCGGCGGCCGGATCGTCGCCCGAGGCTTCTTTCAGCTTCGCTTCTGCCGCCTGCAGTTTTTCCACCGTCTCCTGCGCGGGCTTCAGCAGTCGCGGCAGCGTTTCGTTCGCTTCCGCGAGCAGCCTGCGGACCAGGTTGCGCTGCGTCCGCAGGGCGTTGTAGCGGAGGGTCGGGCCGACGAAGGTCTCGGTGGCGGCGCGGATCTGCTGCGCGCCGATCGCCGCTTCAAGCTCGAATTCGACAAGTTTTTCGGAGCCCTTCGCGAACCGTTCCAGGGCGTCGATCGCCCGCTGGCTGCCGCCCGCCGCCCGCATCAGGCCGTTGGCGATCAGCTGCGCGCCTTCGGTCGCGCCTTCGGAGCCCTCCGCCAGCAGTCCCGCACCGTCGCCGGCTTCGCCGATCCCGGCTCGCAGCGCCCCCACCCCGCCCGCGGCGGCGTTCAGTTCCTTGCCCAGGTGACCGAGTTCCTTGACCGGGCCGATGTTGCCCTTCGAGGAGAGGATCGCGTTGCCCTGTTCCTGCAGCGGTTCGACCCGCTTCGTCGCCGCCTGCGGGCCGATCACGAGTTTCACCCCTTCGAGCTTCGCGACCTTGTGCTGGAAGTGTTCCAGCGCCGCCATCGTGCCGGGCTCGGTGATCGGACCGTGCGGGTTGCCGGCGACGACGATGAAGGCGGCCGCCCAGCCGGGTCCGATCGCCGCCGAGACCTTTTCCTGGTCCTGCCGGGTCGGCGAGTCCTTCGACAGCTGTTCGGGGCTCGGCGGGCCGATCTTCAGCCCGATCGCCGGCGCCGCCAGCGCCACCAGCAGGCCCCCGATCAAGAGCGCCGCGAGCAACGGCCGGCGCAGCGCCGCGTTGACGAAGATCATCACCCCGGAGCGCTCCGCGGTGGCCGCCGAGCCGATCCGCCAGCGGTCGACGTTCTTCCCCACCAGGGTGAGGACCGCCGGGCCGGCCAGCGTCGCCACCAGGACCGAGAGGACGACGACCATCGCCACCGTCCCGGCCAGCGAGACCAACAGCGAGCCGGGCAGCACCAGCAGCGAGACCAGCATCGACAGGAGCAGGGTCGAGCCGGCGAAAACGACCGTGCGCCCGGCGTGCCTGCGCGTTCTTCGCGCCGCCTCGACCGGCTCCGCCCCGGTCGCCAGCTCCTCGCGGAAGCGGGAGACCATCAGCAGGGCGTAGTCCACCCCCAGGGCGAGCCCGATCATCGTGCAGACGGTGAGGGCGAAGGCGTCGATCGAGAACCACGAGGTGAGGAAGTAGAGGACGCCGCGCGAGGCGAGCACGGTGATCGCGCCGAAGACGAGCGGGATCAGCGCCGCGATCGGCGAGCGGAAGACGAGCAGCAGGACGACGAGGAGGATCGGCAGCGCGACCAGCTCGCCGTGCTCGGCCGCGTCGATGGTTTCCTGCTGCAACGCTCGCGACAGGGTCGCGTAGCCGGTCTGGGTCGCCGTCACCGGCGGCTTCACGTTTTCTTCCAGGATCCGTTCGAGCTGGGGGACGGTCTCGTTGACCGCGGTTTTCGTGTCGACGTGGAAGTCGGTGAGGATCAGCGCCGTTTCCGGTTTCGGGCGCAGCCCTGCGACCGACCCCTTGTCCCACGGCGACAGGGTCGTCACCCCCGGTTCGGCGCGCAGCGCTTCGACCAGTCGCGGCCCCTGTTCTTCGATCGCCGCTTCCGGGCCCTGGAGCAGGATCGGGAAGGGGGCCGAAGGGCCGAAGTGTTCTTCCAGCAGTTCGTTGGCTTCGGTCGAGGCGCTGCCGGGGACGTTCAGCGTGGTCGGGTCGAGGCGCTTGGTGACCCCCGTGCCGATGATCGCCAGCGCCGCGAGGACGAGCGCGGCGACCAGCAGGACCTCGCGCGGATGCCGCAGCAGCCAAGGCTGCCGCCGCGTCGATCCCGAGCCCGGGGCCCGGTCGTCCCCCCTGCTCCTGCTGCTTCCCACCCGTGGTAGTTTGGCGCCCAGGGGCTACGGGAGGAGCGAACCTATGCGGAAGAACGTGTTAAGGACTTCGGTCCTGACCGTCGTTGCGGTGCTGGCGATGAGCGGCGCGGCGCTGGCGATCGTGCTGCGCGCGGGCCCGATCGAAGTGGTCGGCGAAGGCGGTTTCTCGCCGACCACGCTGCCTAAACGCTCGTTCGCCCCGATCACCCTGCACGGCGAAGGCCGGATCGGGACCACCGACGGCTCGCTGCCGCCGATCCTGAAAACGCTGACCGTCTGGTTCGACAAACACGGCGAGGTGGTGACGGAAGGGCTGCCGGTCTGCACAAAAGGCAAGCTGCTGGCGACCACGACGAAGACCGCGCGCAGGGTCTGCGCGGGCTCGATCGTCGGCGAGGGCTACGGCACCGCCTTGATCGCCTTCCCCGAACAGAGGCCGTTCAAGGCGAGCTCGCCGATCACGATCTTCAACGGGCCGCCCCACAACGGCAACCCGACGGTGCTCGCCCACGCCTACCTGAGCGTGCCCGCGCCGACCACCTACATCGTCCCGGTGGAAATCCAGAAGGTGAACAACGGCCCGTTCGGCTTCCGCACCGAGGCGACGATCCCGCGGATCGCGGGCGGCTCCGGGATCCCCCTGGAAGGGCGCCTGACCATCGGCAAAAAATGGACCTATAAGGGAAAGAAGTTGAGCTACGCGAACGCCAGTTGCCCGAGCGGCAAGCTGCAGGCGAAAGTCGAAACCGAATTCACCGACTCGACCAAACTCAGCGGCCTGATCCTGAAACCGTGCAAGGGGAAGAATTGAGCGGCGGCCCGGGGTCCTTCCGGCGCCGGGCCTGGGCACTCGCCCTGGCCCTGCTCGCGGTCGGGCTGCTCGGGGGCGCGACGGCCTACGCGGTCACCACCCAGATCGGCAACCTGAAAGTCAGCGCGACGGCCGAATTCCAACCGCGCGCCTTCCCCGAAGGGAAGATGCTGCCGGCCACCTTCGGCAGCATCGTGCGGATCAAGACCGTGAACGGCGAACAGCCGCCGGCGCTGAAGACGCTGGTCTTCGAATTCGACAAACACGGCAGGCTGAACTTCAAGGGCCTGCCGACCTGCACGGTGGCGCAGCTGGAAGGGACGACGCCCGACGAAGCGCGCAAGCGCTGCGCCGGCGCCCTGCTCGGCACCGGCGTCGGCAAAGCCCGCGTCGACCTGCCGGGCAAGGCGTCGTTCACGATCACCTCGCCGATCTCGATCTTCAACGCGCCGCCGGAAGGCGGCAAGCCGGCACTGATCGCCCACGCCTACGAGACCGTCCCCTCGCCGCAGGCCCTGCTGGTGCCGTTCACGGTGGAGAAGATCAACCACGGCCGCTACGGCTATCGGGCCGAAATCGAACTGCCGCCGATCGCCGACGGTGACGGCTCGGCGATCCTCGCCGAAGTCTCCTTCGGCCGCACCTTCAAGCTCCACGGGCGCAAGGTCGGGTACGCGGAAGCCGAATGCTCGGGCGGCAGGCTCCAGGTCCACGGGGAACTGATCTTCACCGACGGCAGCTTCCTGCAGTCGCTGCTCACCTCGCCATGCCACTTCTCCGACTGAGGGAGGTTTCGAGACAGGCCCCCAGGTGGGCGCTCCCCTTCCTCGCGATCCTGATCGTCGGCGCGGTGGGCGCCGCCGTCGCCGGGGCGACGGCGATGGTCGAAACGCGCGAAGTGCGGATCGAAGTCAACGCCGCCTTCCGGCCCCGGGACCTGCCCGCGAAGAAGTTCGCGCCGGTCGAATTCTCCGGCTTCCTCGACGTCTCCAAACCGGGCGGCGGGCAGCCGCCGGCGCTCGAGCAGATCGTCCTCGACTTCGACCGCGACGGCCGCCTCGACGTCGCCGGCCTGCCCACCTGCGCGCCCGAATCGGTGGCCCAGGCGAGCGTCGAAGAAGCGCGGCGGATCTGCAAGGGGGCGATCGTCGGCAGCGGCAAGATCGAAGCCTCGGTAGCACTCCCCTCCGGCGGCCTGGTCCCGACCAGCTCGCTGCTGACCCTGTTCAACGGACCGCCGCTCGAAGGCAAGCCGACCGTCGTCGTCCACGCCCGCTTCACCACGCCCGCGACCCAGACCTACGCCTTCACGGTGCCGATCGAAAAGCGGCCGGGCGAATTCCGCTACCGCGCCACCGCCGATATCCCGCCGCTCGCCGGCGGCATGGGCGCTATCACCAAGATCGAGGTCAAGATCGGCCGCCGCTACACCGCCGGCGGGGTGAAGCGCAGCTACGTCGCCGCCCGCTGCAGCGACCACATCCTGCGCAGCCACGGTGCCTTCACCTTCGCCAACGGCCTGACGATCGAAGGCGTCGGGCTGGAAAAGTACTGCGCCCAACGCTGAGCCCGGGCCGCGCGCGCCCGCGTCGCCTTCCTATAATCCGCCGTTCGGGCCGTTAGCTCAGTTGGTAGAGCAGGAGACTCTTAATCTCAAGGTCGTTGGTTCGAGCCCAACACGGCCCATCCCGACTACTCGAGTTCGCGTCGTTCGACCTCGGCGAGCCCGTTGCGCGGGATCGCCCCGAGGCGGGACCAGTGGCCGGCGCAGCGCAGGACGAGGCCGCGCAGCTGCGAGCGTGGCGCCAGGTCGGCGGCCAGCAGGCGGTGAAATTCGGCCAGGTCGCGGGCGGCGTCGAGGTCCTCGGCGGTGAGCGGCGGCCGCTCAGGGCTGCAGTCGGGTGGAGGCTCGTCGCCTGGTAGGGAGACGAGCCGCATGTCGCGAGCTCCCTCTTCCATGTCGGCCAGGTTCCCGAGCACGACAGATACTAACTTCTAAGTATCTGATTGGACACATGTTGGGTAGGAGCTATTCGCTGCCGAGAGAGTTCCCGCCCAGCGGCTGGAGCGGGTTTTCGAGCTTTTCCTTGCCCTGCGAGGACTGGCTGGCCGCCGCTTCTTCGGCTTTCAGGCCCTTGCCGAATTCTTTGGCCTGTTTTTCGATTTCTTCGAACTTGTTTTCGAGCGATTCGCGTTCGAACTTGGTGCTTGCGAATTTGGTTGCTTCTTCGATCGATTTGCTCGCAGCTTTGTATTCCTGCGCAAACGCCTGGTAGATGCCGAGCGTGCTGAGGCTGTTGAGGCTCGGGCGCGCCTTGGCCACGATTTCCTGCGCTTCGGTGGCGGCGACGACGTTTTCGAGGGCTTCTTCGCCGCTGGTCGAGAGTTCGGCCAGCTGGAAGAGCGCCGGGGAGACCTGGATCGCCAGCCCGGGGCTCGGTTCGGCGGCGGCTTTCAGGTAGTTCGACCAGTCTTCGCTCGCCAGCGCCAGCTGATGCTTCACTTCTTCGGCACCGCTCTGGCCGCTGGCCCCTTCCGTGATCATCGTGTTGGCGACGTTGATCCGGGTCCGGGTCAGGTTCAGCAGCAGGTTTTCGTCTTCCGGCGATTTGGCCAGCCTCGCTTCGATCTGCTCGGCCTGCTTTTCCAGGCGCGAGGCGGCGCTTTCGCCGCTCGAGTTGCCGCCGAAGAGCGTGTTGGGGTTGAGCACCCCGGTGACCAGGAAGAGGCTGGCGGCCATCAGGATCGCCAGGATCGCGTAGACGACTTTGACCACGTGCCGCCTGCGGCCACGGATGTCGAAGACCATTCGGTGCTCTTTGCTGCCCTGCGCCATCGCCCCTTCTCACTCCTGCGTGGAGGGCTCGGCCGCGCTCGCCCCTTCGCTTGGTCGGCCGAACCAACGAGCAAGCAAGATACTCAACTCGAAGAGGACCAGTAGCGGGACCATCTCGATCAGCATCGAGACCGGGTCCACGCCGGGCAGGGCGGCGGCGATTATCGCGATCACCAGATAGGCGTAGCGACGGTTGGCGGTGATCTGCTCGACCTTCACGATCCCCAGGCGGGTGACCGCAAGGATCACCATCGGCAGTTGGAAGACCAGGCCGCAGGCGAGCATCGTCATCGAGAAGAACGAGTAGTAGTCGCCCGCCCGCACCTGGATGTTGAACTGTTCGTCGTTGAAGTTCAGGAGGAAGTGGAGGGCGGCGGGCATCACGGCGAAGTAGCCGAAGCCGATCCCGAAGATGAAGAGGATCGGGAAGAGCAGCAGGATCGGCAGCGCCACCCGCTTCTCGGCCGGGCTGAACGCGGGCAGGATGTAGGCGTAGAGCTGCCAGAGGATGAACGGCGCGGCGAGGATCGCGGCGCCGTAGGCGCTCACCGTCAGGGTGGTCGTGAACGGCTCGGCGACGCCGAAGGTGGTCAGCTTCTTGTGCCCTTCGGGCAGCGGGTGCTGGGCGATTTCCAGCAGCAGGTGGTTCTGCCAGAAGCAGAGCGCCAGGGCGACGGCGAAGACGACCAGGCAGACGATCAGCCGGTGGCGCAGCTCGTCGAGGTGCTCGACCAGGCTGAGCTGGTCTTCGTGGGAGACCGCCCGGACGCGGCGCGGGCGACGGGCCATCGGTCAGGCCTCAGGCTTTTTTGTCGGGGACGACCTCGGCCTCGTCCGCTTCGACCCGATAGGTCGTCGGCGGCTCGACCGGCTTCGTCGTGGCCTGCGGCTCGCCGATCGTCTTCACGGCGGGATCTTCCACCGCGTCGTCGTCCTTGTTCTCGCCGGTGACCGAGTCTTTGAACTCGCGGATCCCTTTGCCGAGGCTGTTGCCGAGCTCCGGCAGACGTTTCGGGCCGAACACGATCAGGGCGATGATGAGTACGACGATGATCTCGAGGGGGCCGATATTTCCGAGCATCTCGTCAATGGTAACGGGAGTTGGCTCCCGTTGGATCAGCTATAGCGCTGGACGACGCCGTCGGCGACCAATTCGAGCAGCCGCCGGCCTTCGGCGTCGAAGCCCACGTTCGCCAGTTTGCGCTTGCCGTCGGCGACCAGCTCCAGCGCCCGCGCCCTGACCGCCTCCAGCGCGCCGGTCGCCGCGATCCGTTCGCAGACCTCCTCGGCGCCCGCCGGATCGAGGCCCGGCAGATCGATCGAGCGCAGGCTCGGGTCGCGCTCGGCGGCGACGATCAGCGGCAGCGTGACGGTGCCGTCGAGCAGGTCGGTGCCGCGGGCCTTGCCGGTGCGCTCCGGCGGGCCGCTGACGT
This sequence comes from Solirubrobacterales bacterium 70-9, assembly GCA_001898095.1. GTDB lineage: Bacteria > Actinomycetota > Thermoleophilia > Solirubrobacterales > 70-9 > VAYN01. Next base: position 15,136 of record MKSH01000001.1, read on the forward strand.
CGAGGACGTCGTCGAGCAGCTGGAAGGCAAGGCCGACCTCGGCGCCGAAGCGGCGCAGCTCGGCGTCGTCGCGGCCCAGCGAGACGGCGCATTCGAACAGCGTCGCGGTCTTCAGCCGGCAGCGGTGCAGGTAGCGCTCCTCGGTGATCGCCAGGTCGAAAGCGTCCTGGCGCTGGGCGAGCTCGCCGCGGGCCAGCGCCACCGCCGCATCGGCGAGCAGCAGCACCGCGCGCGCGTCGCCCGCCTCGCTCAGCAAGGCGAAGGCGCGCGAGAGCAGCAGGTCACCGGTCGCCAGCGCCCGGTCGCGGCCCGAGGTCGCGGCCACGGTCGGCAGGCCGCGGCGCAGCGGCGCCTCGTCGAGGACGTCGTCGTGGACCAGGGTCGCCATGTGGACGAGCTCGATCGCGGTCGCCGCCCGCACCGCCTCCGCCCCACCCGCCTCGCCGGCGCAGAGCAGCACCAGCATCGGCCGCAGCCGCTTGCCGCCCGCGGCCAGCGTCGCCCCGGCGTCCTCGCCGAGCGGCCCGCCCCAGCCCACGATCGCCGCCCGCAGCGCGTCCTCGACCTCGGCCAGCCGCGCGGGCAGCCACCGCTGGGAGGCGTCGAGGACCGCCGTCACCGGCGGCGGTACAGCCGACCCGGGGGTCATCAGCGGTGGTTGTCGAGCGGGCCCTTGAGGCCGCTGTGGATCGCGATGATCCCGCCGGCGAGGACCGTGTAGCGGATCCCGGCGAAGCCGGCACGGTCCATCTTCTCGGCGAGCCCGCGCGGGGTCGGGAAGCTGCGCACCGACTCGGGCAGGTAGCTGTAGGCCTCGGGCTCGTCGGAGAGCGCCCCGAGCAGCGGCACGATGCGGTCGAACCAGAGCGAGAAGAAGGAGGAGAGCGGCCGCCGGGTCGGCTGCGTGATCTCGAGGATGACCAGCCGCCCGCCCGGCTTCAACACCCGCGCCATCTCGCGCAGGCCGCGATCGAGGTCGGCGAGGTTGCGGACCCCGAAGCCGACCGTCGCCGCGTCGAAGCGCTCGCCGTCGTAGGGCAGCTCGAGCGCGTCGGCCCACTCGAAGCGGACCCCCTCGGCGCCTCTGCTCGACGCCTTCTCGCGGGCCAGGTCGAGCATCGGCTCGGAGAAGTCGCAACCGACCACGCGGCCGCCCGGGGCGACCCGGCGGGCGAGCTCGAAGGCGAGGTCACCGGTGCCGCAGCAGACGTCGAGCGCCGACTCGCCCGGGCCCAGCGCCGCCCGGTCGGCGGCCCGCTCGCGCCAGCGGTGGTGCATCCCCGCGGTCATCACCTCGTTGAGCGCGTCGTAGCGCCCGGCGACCCGGTCGAACATCCGGTTCACCTGCCCGGCGAAGTCGGGAGAGGAGCGGTTGTCGTTGATCGTGTCCATCGCGCAGAAAGAGACGTTACCCGCCCTCCCTACCCCTACCTACGCCGCCCGGCGTCGGATCAGTTCAAAGAGGAGAGGAAATCGGCGATCTCGTCGAGCTTCTTTTGCGGCAGATCGCGGAAGGAAGGCATGATGCTCGGGCCGATTTCGACCGAGCGGATGATCGCCGCGCGCGGGATGCGGGCGCCGATATGGGTCAGTTCGGGACCCGGCCCGTTGTTGCCGTTCTCGCCCAGCTTGTGACACGCAAGGCAGCCGGAAGAGGCGACGATCTCCGATCCCGCCTTGTATTGGGGCGCGACTTTCATGTCGATCTCGGTCGGCGAGCCCGAGGTGGCACCCGAGTACGTCAAGAAGCCCATCGCGAGGATCGTCAGGATCCCGGCCGTGACCGCGACCGGCCGGCGCTCGGGCCGGCGCTCGGGGCCTCGGTCGTAGAAGGGCAGCAGGAGCAGCGCGACCATGCAGAAGGTGGGGATCCCGATCGTCGCTATCGGCACCAGCTCCGGCGGTTTGATCAGGCGTAGGAGCTCGAAGAGGAAGAAGAAGTACCACTCGGGACGCGGCACGTAGGTGGTCGTCGTCGGGTCGACCTTCGGGCCCTGCTCGGCGCCCAGGAGCAGCGACATCACGATGATCACGCCGACCACGATCAGCGCCATCGCCGAGTCTTTCAGGACGGCGTAGGGAAAGAACGGCTTCCCTTTCTTCTTGAGAAGCTCGTATTCCTCGAGGTATGCCTGCTTGTCCTGGGGCTTCATCTAAGCGTGCGCCGTCCCGTCGCCGTCGGTGGTCTCGAGCTGGACGCCCGCGATCGTCGGGCCGCCGCCGTTCGGCCGGTAGCCGTTGCCGGAGGAGACGCCGGCGTCGAGGTTGGCGGTCGGCTCGGCGACCCGCGGTTTGCCGATTTTGGTCCAGGGCGGGGCGGTGGTGCCGAGCTTCACGACCAGGTACATGTGGGCGCCGATCAGCGCGATCAGCGCGCCCGGCACCAGCAGCATGTGGATCGCGTAGAAGCGCGAGAGCGTGGTCGCCCCGAGCTCCGGCCCGGCGCGCAGGAAGTCACTCAGGTAGGGACCGACGATCGGCCCGGTCCCGTTGATGTTGATGCCGACGATCGAGGCCCAGTAGGAGCGCTGGTCGAACGGCAGCAGGTAGCCGGTGAAGGCCATCGTCATCGTCAGGATCAGGATCACGACGCCGATCACCCAGTTCAGCTCGCGCGGGTACTTGTAGGCGCCGAAGAAGAAGGTCCGGCCCATGTGCAGGAAGACCAGGATCACCATCACGCTGGCGCCCCACTTGTGCATGCCGTGGACCAGCTGGCCGAGGAAGACGTCGTTGTTGATGTGGGCGATCGAGCTGTAGGCCTGGGTCGTCGACGGCGTGTAGAACATCGCCAGGAAGACCCCGGTCACCGCCTGCACGATGAAGGCGAAGAGCGCCGCCGAGCCGAGCGTGTAGAACCAGTTGGTCCCTTTCGGCACCTTGCGGAAGAGCATCCCGGTGAGGAAGCCGCTGGCCGCCATCCGCTGGTCGACCCAGGCGAGGGCCTCGGTCGGCGCTTCCAGCGCCTGGCCGCCGAGCCGCTGGTAATCGGTCGGCCGCTGCGGCGGGTTGTCCTTGAGGTCCTGCGGGGCGGGCTCGTTGGGCACGCCG
>MKSH01000002.1:0-585 GCA_001898095.1 Solirubrobacterales bacterium 70-9
TCGCCGTGGTCCTGGTCAGCGTCGTCGGCACCCTCGTCTCCGACAACCTGGTCGAAAACGGGGTGACGCTGGAAACGACGACGGCAATCTTCAGCGGCTGTCTGATCGCCACCTTCATCGCCTGGTATGCGAGCGAGCGCACCCTCTCCGTCCACACCATCTACACCACCAGGCGCGAGGCCTTCTACTGGGCGACGATCCTCTTCACCTTCGCCCTCGGCACCTCGGCGGGCGACCTGATCGCGGAGAAGCTCGAACTCGGCTACCTGCCGACGGTCGGGATCTTCGCCGGGGCGATCGCGGTGATCGCGTTCTGCCACTTCGCCCTGCGGATGAACGCGATCCTCTCCTTCTGGCTCGCCTACATCATGACCCGCCCGCTCGGCGCCTCGATCGGCGACTACCTCGCCTCGCCGACCGAAGAAGGAGGGCTCGGTCTCGGCACCACCTGGACCTCGATCATCTTCCTCTCGACCATCCTCGCCCTGGTCGTCTTCCTGGCGATCTCGAAGCGCGACGTGATCCGCGGAGGCCCGGTCCTCGTCCCCACCGGGGCTGGCTCGGCGGTGCTGGTCGTGCTGAACA
>MKSH01000002.1:597-1915 GCA_001898095.1 Solirubrobacterales bacterium 70-9
CGCGGCGGGTGCGAAGCGCTTCCACATCCTCGTCCCCAACCCGCACAACCTCGGCTTCGACCACGGCGACCCCGTCCCGACCGACGGTGAGGAGCTTCTCGCCGGCGCCCTGCCGGCACTGCGCGAGGCCGCCGGGGGCGAGGTCTCGGGGCGGATGGCGAACAATCCCAACGCCTACGACGACATCGTCGAAGAGCTCGACGGCGGCGCCTACACCGAGATCATCCTCGAGACGCCGCCGACCCATCTCTCGCACTGGCTCCACGTCGACCTGCCCCACAGGGTGTCGGAGCTCGGCTTGCCGACCGAGGCTGTCCCGGCCACGTGACCGTCCTCGTCGTCGACGACCAGGCGAAGATGGCGGGGCTGCTCCGCCGTGGCCTCAATGAGGCCGGCTTCGCGGTCGAGACGGCCGAGAGCGCAGAGGTCGCGGTGGAGAAGGCGCATCGGTCCCGATACGAGGCGATCATCCTCGATCTGAGTCTCCCCGGGATCGCCGGCGTCGAGATATGCCGGCCGATCAGGGAGGAGGGGAGGAGCGACGTTCCCCTCCTCCTGCTCAGCACCCACGACGCAGCCGAGGACCGGCGTGCCGGTCTCGACGCAGGTATCGACGCCTACCTCGTCAAGCCGTTCTCGTTCGGTGACCTGGTCCGGCGCCTGCGGCACCTCACCACCCGAGGGCGGGCCCCTGCCTGACTCTCATGGGCTGTTAATGCGCCGGCCCTAGCTTGCGTGGGCGCCCTTTTACCCGATCAATCCATGGACCGCACTCTCCACCGCTTCGCCTCCACCCGCCGCACCTACTCCAAGGTGCCGGAGATCACCGCCTGGTTCTGGGTGGTGAAGGCGCTCACCACGGCGATGGGCGAGTCGACCTCCGACTGGCTCGTCCACGCGCTGGTCCCCGAGATCGCCGTCTTCCTCGGCGCGATCGCCTTCGCCGTCGCGATCTACCTCCAGTTCGCCAAGGACCGCTACGTCCCCTGGTGCTACTGGTTCGCGGTGGCGATGGTCGGCGTGTTCGGGACGATGTGCGCGGACGTGCTGCACGTCGGGCTCGGCGTCCCCTACGTCGCCTCGACGATCTTCTACGCGATCGTCCTCGCGGTCGTGTTCCGCATCTGGTACCGGATCGAGGGCACGCTCTCGATCCACAGCATCACCACCCCGCGTCGCGAGGTCTTCTACTGGGCCGCGGTGCTCGCCACCTTCGCCCTCGGCACCGCCGCCGGCGACCTCACCGCGAACACCCTCGGCCTCGGCTACTTCGGCTCGATCTGGCTCTTCGCCGCGATCATCGCGATCCCGGCGCTCG
>MKSH01000002.1:1954-7696 GCA_001898095.1 Solirubrobacterales bacterium 70-9
CGGCGCCGTCAGCCTGGCCTTCGCGGCGGCGATCGCGGCGACCGTCTGGCATCTCTCGCGGACCGGCAAGGACACCCCCGCGGACCAGTTCGGCGATCCGCTGCGGCGCGGCGAGGGCGCCCCGGCGCCGGCGACCTCATGATCGAGCTGAGCGGGGTCACCAAGAGCTACGGCAGGAAGACCGCCGTGCGCGACCTCAGCTTCGCAGTGCGATCGGGGATGGTGACCGGCTTCCTCGGACCCAACGGCTCGGGCAAGTCGACGACGATGAGGTTGATCCTCGACCTCGATGCTCCAGACGCGGGCGAGGTGACCGTGAACGGGAAGCGCTACCGCGATCACCGCGCGCCCCTCCATCAGGTCGGTGCGCTGCTCGAGGCGAGCTCGATCCACACCGGGCGTTCCGCCTACGACCACCTCCTGGCGATGGCCCAGACCCACGGCCTCGGTCGCGACCGGGTCGAGGCGATGATCGACCTGGTCGGGCTCAGCGAGGTCGCCCGCAAACGCGCCGGCACCTTCTCCCTCGGCATGAGGCAGCGCCTCGGGATCGCCTCGGCCCTGCTCGCCGACCCGCGGGTGGTCATGCTCGACGAGCCGATCAACGGGCTCGATCCGGAGGGCATCCTCTGGGTACGCAACCTTTTGAAGGGCCTTGCCGCCGAAGGCAAGACCGTCTTCGTGTCCTCACACCTGATGAGCGAGATGGCGCTTACCGCCGACCACCTGATCGTGATCGGCAAAGGCGAGCTGATCGCCGACGTCGGGGTGCGCGAGATGATCGACAGCTCCTCGCAGAGCTCGGTCAGGGTCCGCTCGCCCCACGCGGCGCGGCTCGCCGAGGTCATCGCCGCCCCAGACGTGAAGGTGCGGAACATCGGCGCCGATCTGATCGAGGTGCGGGGCGCCGACGCCGAGGAGATCGGCCTCGCGGCCCACGTCAGCGGGATCGTCCTCTATGAGCTCTCGCCTCGCCAGGCCTCGCTCGAGGACGCCTTCATGGAGCTGACCGGGGAGGCGATCGAGTATCGCGCCGGTGAGGGATCGACGGCTGACACCGCGCTCGCGGAGGCGGCCTGATGGAGAGCGTCAGTATCCCGCTCGGCGTCCAACCGGTCACCCAGCGGCGCGTGGTCCGCTCCGAGTGGACCAAGCTGATCTCGCTGCGCTCGACCCGATGGGCGCTGGCCGCGACCCTGCTGTTGGCGATCGGGATCGGCGTCCTCGCCTGCATCGTCTTCGAGACGCGCTGGGCTCATCTGAGCGCGCAGGACCGCGCCGACTTCCACCCGCTCTCGGTCAGCCTGGCGGGGATCAACTTCGCCCAGTTGGCGATCGGCGTGCTCGGCGTGCTGGTGATCACCGGCGAGTACTCCACCGGGATGATCCGCTCGACCCTGGCGGCAGTCCCGCGGCGATTGCCGATGCTGTGGGGTAAGGCACTCGTCTTCGGTGCCACCGCCTTCGCGGTCAGCCTGCCCGCGACGTTCATCGTCTTCTTCGTCGGCCAGGCGATCCTCTCTGGCGAACACATCGACATCGCGCTAAGTGCCCCCGGGGTCTTCCGTGCTCTGATCGGCGTGCCGCTCTTCCTGACCGCGATGGGTCTCTTCGGCCTCGCGCTCGGGGCGATCGTGCGCAGCACGGCGGGCGGCATCGCGGCGCTCGCCGGGATCGTCTTCGTCCTGCCGCCGATCGTCGGCCTGCTTCCGACCAGCGTGGCCAACTCGATCGATCCCTACCTTCCGAGCAACGCGGGCGGGGCGATATGGACCATCACCCCCGATCCAGGGACGCTCGCCCCGTGGGCGGGGTTCGGAGTCTTCTGCGCCTACGTCGCGATCGCGATGGGGGTGGCGGCGGTGCTGCTGGTTCGCCGCGACGCCTGATCCGACAGGCCTTCAGGCGGCAACCACGGTGGCGCCGTCGGCTGATCGCCGCGCTTGCCGCACTCTCGCTCGCGCTGCTCCTCCTCACCGTCGCCGCGACGGTCTACCTGCTTACGCTCCCCGGGGTGGGTGACGCGGGGGCGCGGGTCGAGGCGATCCTCGCGACCCACGGTGGGCGGGCATCGAGCGAACCGCCGCCACGCCGGCTCGCCGCCGCCGTCGTCTCGACCGAGGACGAGAATTTCTACGCCAACGCCTTCGTCAACGTGGCGGCCGGGGCAGGTCGGGCCGCGGTCGCCGCGATCGGGACGGGCGAAGATCCCGGCGGTAGCACGATCCCCCAGCAGCTCGCCAAGGCGCTCTACCCCCACGGCGCCGGCGTCACCGGCACGCTGGAGGAGATCGGTCTGGGGGTGAAGCTCTCACTCTCCTACTCCCACGATCAGGTCCTGAGCATGTACCTGAACTCGATCTACTATGGCAACGGCTACTGGGGCGACGTCGCCGCCGCGCGCGGCTATTTCGGAGTGTCCCCACGACACCTGACCTGGGGCGAGGCGGCGATGCTGGCCGGCCTGCCGCAGGCGCCGAGCGCATACGATCCCGAGGTCCACCTCGGTCTCGCGAGGCTCCGCCAGCGCCATGTCCTTGACCAGCTCGTCGTCAACGGCCATCTCACCGAAGCCGGTGCCGACCAGGCATTTCACGAACGTCTGCCACTGTCCCGGCCGCCCAAACCTTCGCCTCGAGCAGATCGAACGACCAGATCTCACTGTCGGTGCCGACCGACCCTCGCTCGCGGTGCTGCGCGTGCCCGAGCGCCAGCGGATGATCACTAGGCAGCGGTCCCGGCCGTCGTTAGGTCGCAGCACCTCGAAGGCCTCGAACCCTCGGCGTCCTCCACTCTCCCGGCACGCGAGGCGAACCGTTTGAGATCGGCACGATCGTCGACCGGGAGATCGCCGAAGGGGGCGGCGACCGCGCCCTGCGCTGGGCGAGGTACTGAAGCAGGCCGGCCTCAATCGCGCTCGCGCTCACCCTCCTGCTCGGCCCGCACCACGACGAGCGCTACCTGCGTGCGGCCTCCCGGTTCCTGGTGCGCCTGATCTCCGAGGTCGAACCCTCACTGTTGAACCTGAAGAAGATCGTCGACGCCCTCGACGTCGTCGGCCGGGTCCGCCAAATGCCCGACGTGACCGAGGCGGCCGACGCGGCGCTCGACGATCTCGGTCGCCAGCTCCGCGAGCGCGGGGAAGGGCCACCGCGGTGAACCACATCGTCGAGATCAGGGAGATGACCCGCGACGACCGGACCGTCTGCATCCCGAGCTGCCTCGTCTGCGGCTGGATGGGCTCTGGTGGATCCCGCCCCAAGGCCGAGGGGGAAGCCACCGCGCATGAGGAGGGCCGAGCTCAGACCGCGATCCCCGGCGGCATCGCCGTCACCGGCCCGAAGGCCGGTCGACGATCGGCACGCCCCTGACCCGATCAGGCGCGCCGGTCTACATAAGGTCTGTAGGTGGGCGTGAAGTGGAAGGTGAAACGTGGGTGGCCTCTCAACCACCGCCGGATCTGCGGCGTCTCATGGGTGGAGGAGTTGTCGAGCACCACGTGGACCTCGAGACCCTCGGGCACCGAGTGCCCGATCTGGTTCAGGAACCTGCGGAACTCCTCCGCCCGGCGGCGCGGCGTCATCTCGGCCATGACGTTCCCCGAGGCGACCTCGAGGGCGGCGTAGGGGTCGGCGGGTGCCGTTGCGGACGTAGTCGTGCGTCTGTCGCTCGGGGACCCCTGGCAGCAACGGCAACACCGGGGCGGAGCGCTCGAGCGCCTGGATCTGGGACTTCTCGTCGACGCAGAGGACCACCGCTGCTTCGGGCGGGTTCAGGTAGAGCCCGACGATGTCTCTGACCTTGTCGACGAACTGCGGGTCCGGGGAGAGCTTGAAGTGCTCGGATCGATGCGGCTTCAGCCCGAAGGCCCGCCAGATGCGGCTGATCGCGGTCTGGCCGAGGCCGGTCGCCTCGGCCATCTGCCGCGTCGGCCAGTGGGCGGCGTCGGCGGGCTGCTCCTCCGGGGTCTTGACGATCACCCGCTCCACGTCTTCATCGCCGATCTTCCGCGGCTGGCCGGGCGTCGGCTCGTCGTGGAGGCCGTCGATGCCGCGCCTCGCGAAGCGGCCGCGCCGCCTGCCCGCGGTCTGCGTGGTGCAACCGAGACGCTCTGCGATCTCCTTGCTCGGCGCACCTTCTGCCGCCGCCGGCACGATCCGGCACCGCAGCGCCAGGGCCTGGGCGCTCCTCGGCCGCCGCGCCCAGCGCTCGAGCACCTCGCGCTCGGATTCGCCCAGCGTCACATCCACACGTCGGGGCATCAGGTCTCCCATCGTCGTCTGCGATGGCGACGACTTCGACGCCCAAGGACCTCTGCCCGCGGATCAACGACTCAGGTCACTAGGCGGATTCGAACCGCCGACCTCCTGGGTGCGATGACCGAGCCGCGGCCCCGATGGTGTATCGTCGGTGTATGGCACGTACCAACATCGACATCGACGAGAGCGCGTGCGACGCGGTGATGCGTCGCTACCGGCTCGCGACCAAGCGTGAGGCGGTGAACTTCGCGCTGCGCACCGTCGCCTCCGAGGCCCTCGACATCGACCACGCCCGGCGGCTGCGCGGATCGGGATGGGACGGCGACCTGGAGGAGATGCGCTCCGGCCGGGTCGGATGATCCTCCTCGACACCTCGGCCTGGGTCGAGTTCCTCCGTGACACCGGCAGCCCGGTCTGCCTCCGTGTCGACGGGCTCCTCGGCGGAGAGATCGCGACCTGCCACCCGGTCCGCATGGAGGTGCTCGCCGGGGCCCGCGACGAGCAGCACCTCGAGGGCCTTCGCGGCCTGCTCGCCCGGGCCGCCGTCCTCGAGACGTCGCCGGCCGACTACGAGACCGCGGCGGTGCTCTATCGCACCTGCCGACGTCGCGGGGAGACCGTGCGCAGGCTGATCGACTGCCTGATCGCCGCCCACGCGATCCGCGAGGGGGTCGCCGTCCTCCACGCGGACGCCGACTTCGACCGCCTCGCCGGCTGTACGGCGCTGCAGGTCTGCCCCGTCGGCTGAGGCGCGGGTCGGATCCGGGGCGTCGGGTCGAGGGCCTGTCGGATATCCCCCCACGTCCCGCGAGGCAGCCGACGGTCCGGTCCTACGCTGCTTCGTCCCGACCGACCGACCCTGCGGGGCGCACAGATTCGATTCCGCGGGGGTCGCGTCGGCCCCGTCCGCGAACAAGGCTCGCCGCCCGTGACCGATCCGAGGACCTCCGTCGCTGATCTCGCCCTTCTGCCTTGCCTTGCGCAAGCTCGTCGGATCGGTCGCCCTCCGTCCGCGCTCGGCCGACTGAAAGGAGCCGGAGATCGTCGTCCTTCGGCACGAGCTCGCCGTCCTGCGCCGCTGGGTCCGTCGGCCCGACCTGCGACCGGCTGATCGGATCTTCCCGGCGGCGGCCGGCCGGCCGCCGCCGGGATGGCGCCGGTCGGCCCTCTTCGTCGCGCCGCAGACCCTGCCCCCCCGGCATCGCCGCCTCATCGCCCGGGGCCGGACCTGCCCGAGGCGCGGATCCGGCCGCCCCCGGGCGACCCGGCGATCAGGGCGCCGTCCTGCGGATGGCGCGGGAGGACCCGCGCCGGGGATGTCGGCGGATCGCCGGCGGGCCGGCCGGCCTCGGGATCTCGGTCCCGGCGACGACCGTGCGGAAGATCCTCGCCGACGGCGGGCCGGGCCCGGCCGGGCGCCGGAGCGGAACCTCTCCTGGGAGTTCTCGGACCGTCGGACGCCGCCGCGCTTCCCGATGATCCT
>MKSH01000002.1:7747-26114 GCA_001898095.1 Solirubrobacterales bacterium 70-9
TGCGGGTCTGACTCAGGCGAAAGGCGTGTCGGGCGAGAGGAGAGCAGTTTCATGCCGGCGGTGTGAACCTCCGTCCGGGTGGTTTCCTCCTTGGCTTGGGCGTCAGAACCACAGGGCGGGTCATCTAGCCTGAGGTACGACTGATCCCGCCACCGCGCAAACTGTCACACGCTGACCCATTCGCTCGTCAACCATGAAGAGGCAGGACGGGCGAGCCGACAGGAGGCGGGTGCGATGACCGAGCAGCAACCGGTGGAGGATCTGTTCCGCGCTGAATCGCGCCGCCTCTTCGGGCTCTCCTATCGGATGCTTGGCAGCGTCAGCGAAGCCGAAGAAGTGGTCCAGGACGCCTTCCTGCGCTACCAGGCCGCCGGCCCCGAAGAGGTGCGCGAGCCGGGCGCGCTGCTGACCACGATCGCCACCCGGCTCAGCATCGACCGCCTGAAGTCGGCGCGGGCCGAGCGCGAGGAGTACGTCGGCGCCTGGCTGCCGGAGCCGCTGCTGGTCGACGAGACCGCCGACGTCGTCGCCGAAGCCGAGCAGGCCGATTCGATCTCGCTGGCCTTCCTCGTCCTGCTCGAGAGTCTCTCGCCGCTCGAACGCGCCGTCTTCCTCCTGCGCGAGGCGTTCGACTACGACTACGCCGCGATCGGTGCGATCGTCGAACGGACGCCGGAGAACTGCCGCCAGGTGGCCTTGCGGGCGCGGCGCCAGATCGAGGCGCGGCGGCCGCGCTTCGACGCCTCGCGGGAGGAGCGCGAGGAGATCGTGCGGCGCTTCTTCGCCGCCGCTGACGAGGGCGACTCCGCGGGCCTGCTGGAGCTGCTCTCCGAGGACGTCGTCCTCTACGGCGACGGCGGCGGCAAGGCGCCGGCGCTCGGCCGGCCGCTGTTCGGCGCCGGGCGGGTCGGCCGTACGTTGCGCAACTGGGTCCGGGTCGGCGCCCAGGTCGGCGTCGTGCGCGAGCCGGCCTGGGTCAACGGGCAGCCGGGCGCCCGCTTCCTCACCGCCGACGGCGAGCTGCTGAACGTGGTCGCCTTCGACATCCTCGACGGCCGCGTGCAGGCGGTGCGCTCGATCGTCAACCCGGAGAAGCTTGGACACCTCGGCCCGCTCGCCGACATCCCGGTGCTGCTGGCGAATCGCGATCGCCAATCCTGAGCGCGCGCCGAGGTGTCACGCGCGGCGCCGCCCGCTCGTCATCCCAGGCAAAGGAAGCGAACAGCCAGGAGGCGAGTGGGATGGCCCAGAGAATCGACAAGCAGCAGGTCCTCATCGTCGGTGGCGGTTACGCCGGCGCGCTGGCCGCGGTGCGGCTGGCCGGCAAGGCCAAGGACCGCGCCGCCGTCACCCTGCTCGAGCCGCGCACCGAGCTCGTCCAGCGGCTGCGGCTGCACCAACTGGCCACCGGCCAGAAGGTGCGCGCCTACGACATCGCGGCGTTGACCGGAAAGCGGGTGACGAACGTCCGCGGCACCGCCGTCGCGATCGACCCGGGCCGCGGGCGCGCCGCCGTCGCCCAGGACGGCAGGCTCACCGAGATTCCGTTCGACCAGGTCCTGCTCGCGGCCGGCAGCGGCGACGACCTCGACTCGGTCCCGGGGCTGCGGGAGAACACCCACACGCTCGGTGATCCGCCCGCCGCGGAACGCCTCTGGGGCGCGCTGCGTGAGTTGACGGAGGGATCGCGCGTGGTCGTCTGCGGTGGCGGCTTCACCGGGATCGAGGCGGCGAGCGAGATCGCCTGCCGGCGGCCGGAGCTGCGCGTCTCCCTGCTGACCGCGGGGCGCCTCGGTGCCCCCTTCTCCGAGCGCGGCCGCGAGCAGCTGGAGAAGCGACTGGCGAAGCGGGGGATCGAGCCGATCGAGGGGGAGCGGGTCGGCGCGGTCGAGCCCGGCAGGGTCACGCTCGTCGGCGGCACCGACCTGGAGGCCGACCTGGTCGTGTGGTGCGGCGGCTTCGCTGCCCCACCTCTGATTCGCGACAGCGGCCTGCCGGTCGACTCCCGCGGCCTCCTCGCCGTCGACGGCAGCCTGCGCTCGGTCGGCCACGCCAACGTGATCGGGGCCGGCGACGTCGCCGCGATCCCCGACTTCCCGGGCGGCGCCCGGTATCGGATGACGTGCCAGGCGGGGATGCCCTCGGGAGCCCACGCCGCCGACACCGTGCTCGCCGCGATCAAGGGCGAAGACCCGAAGCCCTTCGACTTCGGCTACATCCACATCCCCCTCTCCTTAGGCCGCGGCGACGGTCTGATCCAGTTCGTCGACCGCGCCGACCGGCCGAAGGACAAAGTCCTGGTCGGGCGCCGCGCCGCTGTCTACAAGGAGATCGTCACCCGCAGCCCGGCCCCGTCGATCGCCTGGGAGCGGCGCCTCCCCGGCATGCTCCGCTGGCCCTCCGGCGGCAAGGCCTCGGCGGCGCAAGCCGAGACGGCCACCGGTCCGGCCTGGGCCGACGGAGCTGACCGTGACTGACCTTTCGCACCGCTTCCGCTCCGCCCTGGAAACCCGCGACTCGGCTGCCGCGGCAGCCCTGATGGCCGATGGCGTCGTCTTCCGCAGCCCGGTCGTCTTCAAGCCCTACGTCGGTCGCGACGCCGTGGGCGAGATCATGACCGCGGTCTTCCGAGTTTTCGACGACTGGCGCTGCGTCCGCGAACTCGGAACCTCGGATGGCCGCGACCACGCCCTTGTCTTCGAGGGCCGGATCGGCGACCGCCAGGTCGAAGGCTGCGACTTCGTCCACCTCGATGAGAGCGGTTCGATCGACGAGTTCTACGTGATGCTGCGACCCCTGTCCGGCGCCCTCGCTCTCGCCGAGGCGATGAAGGCGCAGCTCGCGTGTACCACGTGAAGAGAGGAGCTAGGCGGATTCGAACCGCCGACCTCCTGGGTGAGATACGGGATGGCCTTGGTCTCCCTCCCCCTGGAATTACCTGGCGAGGGTGGTGGCCGCCCTTTTCGATCGGTTCGTACAGCTTCGCGAGCAGGCCGGCGGGCGGGGAGACCTGGCTGGCGCGGGGCCCGCTTTCCAGCGGAAGGTCGGCTCCGCGGGTGAACAGCACCCCCATGATGCCGGCGAGCGGCGGGACCCGGTCGAGGGTCGGCGGGATCAGGCATTCGGCGTCCGCGGTGGGCTTGAACGGGTCGTATTCTTCTTCGACCGGACCGTATTCGCGGTCCTGCCAGCTGGCGCGGCACCGGTACTTGGCGGCGCTCGGGGGCAATGGGTTGTTCAGTTCTCCGGGCTCGAGCCTCACCGCCTCGTACGCGGCCGGGAAGACGGTCTCGTAGACCCACTGGCGCCTCCCTGCCTCGCGGCGTTCGGTCGCTGCTTCCACCGTCCTCGGGGTGAAGCCGGGCGTCACCGGCCGGCGTTCGCGCCGGGCGCCCGCACCGAATACGCCGACTCCAACTACCTCCTCCTCGGCGCGATTCTCGAACGGGCGAGCTGTGAACCGGCGGGCGAGGCGGGCGACCGCCCGCTTAGCGACTACCCCGAGGTCGCCTGGACCGCGGGGGCGATGGTCTCGACGATCGGCAACCTCCGCATCTACGGCCGCGCCTTGACGACCGGCGGGCAGCGCCTGCACCGAGACGATGTACGACCGCGGACGCGGTGCCCAGATCGTCGCCGTCGCCAACCTCTCGTCGAACTCGTCGACCCGACGATGAGCATCTTCGGCGCGATCGCCCAGCACCTCTACCTGGAGTCGCCGGCCGGCTGACTATCGTGGCCGGGTGGCTCGTCCGCCGCTCGGACCCGATCCGATCTTCGAGCAGAATCTGCGAGACCTCGGTCTTTCGCCCTGGTTGGACGCGCTCGGAGAGGATTCACGCGACAGCTTGGCCCGGATCGCGGCGCGACGCATCCACCCCGACGGGGCGACCCTGTTCCGGCGCGGGGACCCCGGCGACCGGGTCTGGTTGATCTGCTCCGGCAGTGTCCAGGCCTCGCGGATCGGCGCCGACGGAAGGGAGCTCGTGGTCCACGTCGCCGGTCCCGGCGAGACGCCCGGTCAGGTCGACGTCCTGGACGACGGGGCGCGGTCCCTCGATGCGATCGTCGTCGGCGGCGCCGAGACGATCTCGCTGCCGGCCCAGGCGGTGCGCGAGGAGCTCCTGTGCAACCCGGCCGCCCTGATGCGCCTCGCCGTCGACCTGGTCCAGATAGTCCGCTATCTCGACTCGACGATCAGCGACCAGGTCCTGCTCGATCTCGACGGCAGGCTGGCGAAGCTGCTGCTCTCCCGCCGACTCGGCGACGATTCGGTCCAGCTGGGGCTCAACCAGACGATGGTCGCCAACCAGCTCGGCGTCGCCCGCCAATCGATGAATCGCTCGCTCGGCGTGCTCGCGCGCCGTGGCCTGATCGCGGTCGAGGCCGGCGGACGGAAGGTCCGCATCCTCGATGCGGAGGGGCTCCTCACCCTCGCCGCGGGGGAGCTGACCCCGCCGGCGCCCGATGGCCGCCCGGCTCAGGGGAAGTCGACGACGTCGCGGCCGAGCGGCAGCGCGTCGACCTGAGGCCCGGCCCCGTGTCGGTCGATCGGGGCGGGCAGGCCCCGCGCCAGTCGCCTGGCAAGGGCCGCGCTGAGCGGCGGGATCGTGCCGACCTCGGTGAAGCGGTCGATCACGAACGGCAGTCCGTTCGCCGCGACCAGCGAGGGAGCGTCCATGACCTGGAAGTGGAGGTGCGGCCCGGTCGAGCTGCCGGAATTCCCCAGCGCCCCGACCGGATCTCCGCGGCGCACGTGCTGACCCGCTCTGACCGCGACGCTGCCATGTTGCAGATGGGCATAGCCGACGAACTGGTGAGGCCCGATCTTGAGGATGACGTAGTTGCCGTCGGCTTCCTGCAGGGTGACCGGACGGGCGTCGTTGGGGACCTGTTCGGGAAAGCGGTCGACAGCTTCGACGACGGTGGCGTCGGCGACCGCCACGACCGGCTTGCCGTAGAAGGTCCAGCCGGCATTGGTGTCCGGGTCGCCGTTCACGAAGCGGTCTTCCGCGTCCATCCCGTTCCAGTCCACGGCGAAGCGTTGACCGAGGAACAGGCGGCCGTTGACCGGCTGCAGGGCGCGACGGTGCGGGCCGTCGCAGCAGCTGCCGACGGCGACCCAGTTGTCGCCGACCAGCGGCGGGCCGATCACCACCGGCCCGGCGAGGTCCACCTTGGCCCTGCCGCCGACGTCGGCGATCGACCGGGGAACCGGGAGGCCGGGGGACGGGCGGACGGTGAGCACGTGCTCGATCCGACTCGGGATCTCACTTCGGTGCGCGAACCGCAGCTGCATCCAGGCGACCGCGACCGTCGACCCTGGAACCTCGAGGGTGGGTTTCGTGGGGTCCGCGAGGAGGGTCAACGACCGCCGGAGGCGGGTCCCCGCCAGTCGGACCAGCGGCTTCCCATCGCCGTCCCGGACCCCGATCGAAGAGATCTTGACCGGCGTCCCGAACCCGTTCGTGAGCCGCAGCTCATAGACGAGCGAGTAACTGCCGTCCGTCCCCTTGAACCACTGGGGCCCGGAGGTCACGGACATGACGATCGGCGTGTAGCGCTGGCCCACCGCAGGCGACTGCGCCACCGGTCCGATGAGGCCGCACAGGGCCACGAGCAAGACGAGCCACTTGCGCACGCCCTGAAGACTGCGGGCCGTGGCGGTCGGCGGCAATCACATATGTGACAGCCCTGCAGCGGTCAGGGCCTGGCGGTGGACTTGCCCCGGCCGGGTCGTTCACTCACCCCGCTCCAGCGCCCCCGACCAGCGCTCCTCGATGTGGCCGAAGTGCCAGATCGCCAGCGCCACCGCCCAGGTGCCGACGAAGAGACCGACGATCACATAGCCGATCGTGTTGAGGTCGATCGCCTGCAGCCATCCCCAGAAGGCGCCATGGAGGTCGAGCTTTTCGGCCAGCAGCGAGAAGATCTCGATCGAGCCGATGACCAACGCCACGAACACGGACAGCGCGGTGATCGTGATGTTGTAGAAGACCTTGCGCACCGGTTTCGAGAACGCCCAGCCGTAGGCGAAGTTCATGAACGAGCCGTCGATCGTGTCGAGCAGTGACATCCCGGCGGCGAAGAGGATCGGCAGACACAAGATGGCGTAGAAGGGCAGTCCGGCGCCGGCGCCGGCGGCCGCCAGGAAGAGCAGCGCCACCTCGGTCGCGGTGTCGAAGCCGAGGCCGAACAGCACGCCGATCGGGTACATCTGCGCGGGCTTCGTGATCGTCTTGGTGAAGCGCCGGTAGAAGCGGTTCATCAGCCCGCGCCGGTCGAGCTCCTCTTCGAGGGTGGCCTCGTCGTACTCGCCCCGTTTCATCTCGCCGAGGATGCGCAGGATGCCGACCAGGATCACGATGTTGAGGGCGGCGATGATGTAGAGGAAGGTGCCGGAGACGCTGGTCCCGATCCAGCCGGTGACTTCGTGGAGGGTGGAGCCTTCGTTCGAGACCTGGCCGCTGATCGCCTTGATCCCGATCGCGAAGAGGAAGGCGAGGACGAAGACGATGGTCGAGTGGCCGAGGCTGAAGAAGAAGCCGACGCTCAAGGGCCGCTTGCCTTCGTTCATCAGCTTGCGGGTGGTGTTGTCGATCGCCGAGATGTGGTCGGCGTCGAAGGCGTGACGCATCCCGAGCGTGTAGGCGGTGAAGCCGACGCCGACGGTGAAGGCGCCCGAGGCACCGAGGCTGTAGTCGTTGGGCGCGACGAAGGCGAAGAGCAGGCCGAAGCCGACGACGTGGAGGCCGATGATCACCGCGGCCATGCCGAAGACCGCGCGCCACTGGCCCGCGTCGAGCGCGCCGGCAATCCGGCGCAGGCGGCCACCGGACGGCCGCGTCCTCACCGTGCTCGCCTCCATCCTCGGACCTCCCGGTCGATACGTGCGGTCGGCGAACCCTCGGCGCGACCGTAGACCCGTTTCCGGTGGGTGTCAAACCTGACAGTGGAAAAATGATCCCGATGGGTGACGATGTGGATTCGCTGCGGCGTCGGGTGTATCTCGGCGACTCCTACCGTGAGTTCGGCGAGGTGACCGCCGTCGATGCGCGCACCCAGGCGGCCGAGCTGGCCGCCGCGGGAAGTTGGGGGCCGCTGGCCAGGGTCGCCGGGGTCGCGCAGGCCTGGCGTGAGCTCGCGATCGAATTGGAGCGGGTCGGGGAAGGGTCCACCGTGGCGGCGCTGGACGAGGCCACGCGGACGCGCTATGCCCGTCGTCTCTGGGTCGAGCCGCCCGGCGGCTCGCTTCTCTAGGGCTCGGCGCGGACCAAAAAGGGAATTCGATTCGCGTGAACTCTTGACAGGTGGGTACCGCCGGGTGCTATACCAGTCCAGGGCCGAGGGAACGGCCCGCGACGAAGGTGGGTGTTGTGCGAGATGTGCCTGGCGATTCCAGGACTGGTGCTCGAAGTCGTCGACGAGGAGAACCGCCTCGCCAAGGTCGACGTGGCCGGCGTGCGGCGCAACGTCAACGTCGGCCTGCTCGACGAGGGCGGTGAACCGGTGGGTCCCGGCGACTGGGTCCTGATCCACGTCGGCTTCGCGATCTCCAAGGTCGACGAGGAGGAGGCGACCGCCACCCGCAGGCTGCTCGAGGGGATGGGCGCCGACTACGAGCAGGAGCTCGAGGAGCTGAAGGCGAGCGCGATCGAGTGACGGTAAGGGGCTGACATGGAGGGCCAAGTCCCGCACTGCGACCACACCACCGGTTGTATCACCTGCGGAGACGAGGCCATC
Source organism: Solirubrobacterales bacterium 70-9 (assembly GCA_001898095.1). Classification (GTDB taxonomy): domain Bacteria; phylum Actinomycetota; class Thermoleophilia; order Solirubrobacterales; family 70-9; genus VAYN01. The sequence continues at coordinate 15,491 of MKSH01000002.1, forward strand.
CCGATGGACGTCCTGGAGGTGGACGCCGGGCGCGGCCTGGCGCTGTGTGCCGACGCCGAACGCCGGCGCAGCAGCGTCGAGATCGCGCTGGTCGATCCGGTCGCCCCCGGTGACCGCCTGCTCGTCCACGCCGGCACCGCGATCGCCCGGGCGGAGGTGGCGGCGTGAAGTTCGTCGAGGAGTTCCGCGACGCGAAGCTCGGCAAGGTGGTGGCCGGGGAGATCCTCGCCGCCGTCGATCCGGACCGCCACTACAAGCTGATGGAGGTCTGCGGCGGCCACACCCACTCGATCTACCGCTACGGGATCGACGACCTCCTGCCCGAGAACGTCGAGCTGGTCCACGGTCCGGGCTGTCCGGTCTGCGTGATCCCGATGGGCCGGGTCGACGACGGGATCGCGATCGCCCGCCACGAGGAGGTGATCTTCACCTGCTTCGGCGACATGATGCGGGTCCCCGGCTCGACGCAGTCGCTGCTCGAGGCGAAGGCCGAAGGGGCCGACGTGCGGATGGTCTACTCGCCGCTCGACGCGCTGCGGCTGGCGAAGGCCAACCCGGACCGCCAGGTCGTCTTCTTCGCGATCGGCTTCGAGACCACCGCCCCCTCGACCGCGCTGACGATGATGCGGGCGAAGGCGGAGGGGCTCGCCAACTTCTCCTGCATGTGCAACCACGTGACGATCGTGCCGCCCCTGCGGGCGCTGCTGGACTCGCCCGACCTGCGCCTCGACGGCTTCATCGGCCCGGGCCACGTCTCGACCGTGGTCGGCGCCCGGCCGTTCGAGTTCATCCCGGCCGACTACGGCAAGCCGGTGGTGATCTCCGGCTTCGAGCCGCTCGACATCCTGCAGACCGTCCTGATGATCATCCGCCAGCTCGGCGAGGGCCGCTGCGAGGTCGAGAACCAGTACACCCGCGTCGTCCCCTACGAGGGCAACCTGCGGGCGCTCGAGGTGATGTCGCAGGTGTTCGAGCTGCGGCCGCACTTCGAGTGGCGCGGGCTCGGCTTCATTTCGCAGAGCGCCCTGCGCCTCGCCGACGCCTATGCCGACTTCGACGCCGAGCAGCGCTACGAGGTCCCTGGCGTGCGGGTCGCCGACCCGAAGGCGTGCCAGTGCGGGGAGGTGCTGAAGGGCGTGATCAAGCCTTGGGAGTGCAAGGTCTTCGGCACCGCCTGCACGCCGGAGCACGCGATCGGCACCTGCATGGTCTCGCCGGAGGGCGCCTGCGCCGCCTATTACAACTACGGTCGGTTCGCGAGCGAGAAGGCGGTGGCCTGATGACCGACGCCGGCGCCGTCAGCGAGCGCGAGGGCCGCATCCTCGAGATCATCGAGACGACCCGCGCCAAGCGGCCGAGGTTCAAGGACGCCCAGGTGACGATGTCGCACGGCGCGGGCGGCAAGGCGACCCAGACGATGATCGAGGGGCTCTTCGCCCCCGCCTTCGGCTCGGCGGCCCTGGCCGAGCTGGGCGACGCCGGCGCGGTCGAGGTCGAGGGGACGAAGCTGGCGCTGACCACCGACAGCTTCGTGGTCAAGCCGATCCGCTTCCCCGGCGGCTCGATCGGCGAGCTGGCGGTCAACGGTACGGTCAACGACCTCGCCGTCTCCGGCGCCCGGCCGCTGGCCCTCAGCCTGTCGCTGATCCTCGAGGAGGGCCTGCCCGCCGACGATCTACGGGCCGAGGTCGAGGAGATCGCGGCGGCGGCGGACGCGGCCGGGGTGGAGATCGTCGCCGGCGACACCAAGGTGGTCGAACGCGGCCACGCCGACGCGATGTACATCTGCACCAGCGGCGTCGGCGCGGTCGACCCGCGGGCGGCGCTCTCGCCCGCGGCGGTGCGATCCGGTGACCGGATCCTCGTCTCCGGCCCGGTCGGCGCCCACGGCACCGCGATCATGCTGGCCCGGGGCGAGTTCGAGCTCGACGCCGACATCGAGTCCGACACCCGCTCGCTGTGGCCGGTCGCCGACGCCCTGCTCGATGCCGCCGGGGCGGATCTCCGCTGCATGCGCGACGCGACCCGCGGCGGTGCCGCCACCGTGCTGAACGAGATCGCCCGTGCCTCGGGGGTGGCGATGGTCGTCGAGGAGGCGGCGATCCCGGTCGACCCGGCGGTCGCCGGCGCGGCGGAGATGCTCGGGATCGACCCGATGTACGTCGCCAACGAGGGCCAGTTGGTCGCCTTCGTGGCGCCCGCGCGGGCGGCGGCGGCGCTGGCGGCGATGCAGGGGCTGCCGGGCTGCGAGGCGGCGGCGGAGATCGGCGAGGTGAAGACGGAGCCGCCGGGGATGGTCCTGGTGGAGACGGCGTTCGGAGGCCGAAGGGTGATGGATCTGCTGGCCGGGGATCCCTTGCCGCGGATCTGTTGAGAAAGCGAGGAGCGAGATGGCGACGACGGAGTTCGTGCCCGACCAGGCGAAAACGGAGGAGATCACCGCCCACGTGATCTGGATGACCACCGGGCTGAGTTGCGACGGCGACTCCGTCGCGATGACCTCGGCCGTCAACCCCAGCCTCGAGGACATCGTCACCCAGGCGATCCCGGGGATGCCGAAAGTGGTGGTCCACAACCCGGTGCTCGCCTACGAGGTGGGAGCCGAGTTCATGCAGGCCTGGTACGACGCCGAGGCGGGCAAGCTCGACCCGTTCGTGCTGGTCGTCGAGGGCTCGATCCCGAACGAGCAGATCAACGGTGACGGCTACTGGGCGGGGATGGGCGACGACCCCGACACCGGCCAGCCGATCACCACCAACGAGTGGGTCGACCGCCTCGCCCCGAAGGCCGCCGCCGTGGTCGCCCTCGGGACCTGCGCCACCTACGGCGGCATCCCGGCGATGAAGAACAACCCGACCGGGGCGATGGGCCTACCCGACTACCTCGGCTGGAACTGGAAATCGACCGCGAACCTGCCGGTCGTCTGCATCCCCGGCTGTCCCGCCCAGCCCGACAACACGACCGAGACGCTGCTCTACCTGGCCCTCCACCTCGCGGGCCGGGCGCCGGCGCCGGAACTGGACGAGGCGCTGCGGCCGAAGTGGCTCTTCGGGCGCACCGTCCGCGAGGGCTGCAACCGCGCGGGATTCGCCGAGCAGGGTGACTTCGCGACCGAATACGGCTCCGATCACCGCTGCCTGGTGAAGCTCGGCTGCAAGGGGCCGGTGGTCAAGTGCAACGTCCCGGTGCGGGGCTGGCAAAGCGGCGTCGGCGGCTGCCCCAACGTCGGCGGCATCTGCATGGCCTGCACGATGCCCGGCTTCCCCGACAAGTACATGCCGTTCATGGACGAGGACAAATGGGGCGGCGCGGCGGCTTCGATCATGAAGTTCAGCTATGGGCCGATCGTCCGCTACATGCGGCACCGACACATTCGCAACGAGTTCGACAAAGAGCCGGAGTGGCGCCGAAAAGGTGCGGCCCTGACCACCGGCTACCAGAAGAGGTGGTGAGGAGAGATGTCAACCGTAGAGACTCCCCGGGAGAAAAAAATCGGCGTCAAGGACATGTCGTGGGATCCGATCACGCGGATCGTCGGCAGCCTCGGCATCCATACGGAGATCGACTTCGACGCCCGCAAGGTGAACAAGTGCTACTCGACCTCGATGGTGTTCCGCGGCTTCGACATCTTCATGAAGGGGATCGATCCGCGCGACACCCACTTCATCACCAGCCGCATCTGCGGGATCTGCGGTGACAACCACTGCACCTGCTCGGTGCTGAACCAGAACATGGCCTACGGGGTGAAGCCGCCGCCGCTCGGCGACCTCGCCTACAACCTCGCCGAGGCGGCCGACTACATGTTCGACCACGCGATCTTCAACGACTGCATGGCGAACGTCGACTTCTGCGAGCAGATGGTGCGGGAAACGAACCCGGCGCTGCTGAAGACGGCGGAGGAGACGAGCGCGCCGCACGGCGACATCCACGGTTACCGGTCGATCGCCGACATCATGCGGGCGCTCAACCCGTTCACCGGCGAGTTCTACCTCGAGACCCTGCAGGTGGCGCGCTACACGCGGGAGATGTACTGCCTGTTCGGCGGCCGCCACACCCATCCCTCGACGATCATGCCGGGCGGGGTCAGCGCCGACATCACCCACCAGACCTGCACCGACTACTACGTGCGGTTGATGCGCTACATCGACTACGTGAAGCGGTCGGTACCGATGCACGACGACCTCTATGACTTCTTCCTCGAGCAGCTGCCGGGGTACGACGACGTCGGCTACCGGCGCACCGACCTGGTCTGCTGGGGCGCCTTCGACGATCCCGACTACGTCGACTACAGCTACGCGAACATGGGCGCCTGGGGTGAGAAGCGCTACGTCACGCCGGGCGTGGTGATCGACGGCGAGCTGCGCTCGACCAACCTCGTCGACATCAACCTGATGATCCGCATCCTGCTCGGGTCCTCCTACTTCGACGACTGGACCGACGAGGAGACCTACGTCACCAAAGACCCGCTCGGCAACCCGGTCGACAAGCGTCACCCATGGAACAAGACGACGCTGCCGAAACCGCAGAAGCGGGACTGGGGCGACAAGTACAGCTGGGTCGCCTCGCCGCGGATCTACGACGACCGCACCGACACCTACATCGCCTCCGACACCGGCGGCGGCCCGTTCGCCCGCCAGTGGGTGACGGCGAAAGCGGGGCTGGTCGACTTCGGTTACGCGAAGGCGACCGGGGAGAGCATCCAGATGGTGCTGCCGCGGACCGCGTCGAAACCGGAGATGGAGCTGGAATGGAAGATCCCGGCGAAGTCGAACGCGATCGAGCGCGACCGGGCGCGCGCCTACCACGAGGCCTACTCGGCGCTGATCGGACTGCACAACCTGGAGCGGGCGCTGGGCGAGGTGCGTGCGGGGCGGACCAAATCGTGGTCGGACTTCAAGGTTCCAGACGAAGCGGTCTCCTGCGGCTTCCACGAGGCGGCCAGGGGGGTGCTGTCGCATCACATGGTGATCCGGGGCGGGAAGGTGGCGAACTACCAGCCATACCCGCCCACGCCGTGGAACGGCAACCCACGTGACAGCTACGGCACCCCCGGCCCCTACGAGGACGCGGTGGAAAACACGCCGATCTTCGAGGAGAACGGGCCGGAGGACTTCAAGGGCGTGGACATCATGCGCGCGGTACGGAGCTTCGACCCGTGCCTTCCCTGCGGCGTGCACATGTACACCGGCAAGGGGGTCCGCAAGGTCGTCCACAAACCGACCGGGATGGCGTAGGCCTGATGGCGACCGCCGTTGCCGGTCAGGACGGTGAGCTGCTGGCGCGGCTGCGCGAGCTGAGCGACCGGGTCGAGGCGATCGAGGACCCGGGTGCCCGGGACGCGGCCCAGGAGCTGGTCGCCACGGTGCTGGAGATGCACGGCGCCGGCCTGGCGAAGATCGGTGAGGTGCTCGACGAAGCGGGCGCCGCGGGCGAGGAGGCGAAGCGCAAGCTGCTCGACGACGGCGTCGTCGCCAGCCTGTTGCTGATCCACGACCTCTATCCGGTGTCGTTGGAGGAGCGGGTGCGCGAGGCGCTGACCGAGGTGCGTCCTTATATGGACTCGCACGGGGGCGACGTCGAGCTCTTGGGCGTCGAGGACGGAGTGGTGCGGCTGCGCCTGACGGGCAGCTGCGACGGCTGCCCGGCGTCCGCCTCGACCCTGGAGCTGGCGATCGAAGAGGCGCTGGAGCGGACGGCGCCCGACCTCGTCGGGCTCGAGGTCGAGGGCCTGGTCCCCGAGCCGCCGCGGCCGAGTGGGATCCCGTTGCCGGTCGTGCAGGGCAACGGCGGCTCGCCGAACGGGAACGGCGGCGTCTCGCGCTGGCTGCCGCTGGGCACCGCGCCGCCTGGCGAAGGCACGGTGACCTGGGCGCAGGTCGGCGGGGTCGAGATCGCCCTCGCCAACGTCGGCGGCTCCTTACTCGCCTTCCGCGACCGCTGCGCCGGCTGCGGTGGGACGGTCTCCACCGGGGAGCTGAAGGGCGGCGTCCTCGCCTGTCCCTCCTGCGAGCGCCGCTATTACCTGCCGCGGGCGGGGCGCTCGATGGACGCCGACCGACTGCTGCTCGAACCGGTGCCGCTGCTGGAGGCCGGTGGCGACGTCACCGTGGCGGTCGGCGGGTGAACGAGGCCGGGGACCAGGCCCGGGGGGTGGACCCGGAGCTCGTCGCCCGGCTGCGGCGACTGGTCGCGAGCGGCGGGCGGAGCGCGACGGAGGTCGAGCACTGCGACCTTTGCGGCGCCGAGCTCGCCGCCGACCATCGCCACCTGCTCCACCTCGAAGAGCGACGCATCCTCTGCGCCTGCGAGCCCTGCGTCGCCTTCCGCTCCGGCGAGGGTCCGTACCGGCCGACCGGATCGCGGCTCGTCTGGCTCGAGCGGTTCGACCTGCCGGAGGACGTCTGGGCGCGGCTGCGGATCCCGATCCGCCTCGTCTTCTTCATGCGCTCCAGCTCGACCGGCGGGGTCGTCGGGCTCTACCCGAGCCCGGCCGGGGCGACGGAATGCGAGCTCGACCTGCCCGCCTGGGAGGAGTTGGTCGCGGTCAACCCGCTGCTGGGCGACCTCGACGAGGACGTCGAGGGGCTGATCGTCAACCGCCTCGCCGCGGCCGACCAGTACCTGATCGCGCCGATCGACGAGTGCTACCGCCTGGTCGGCGCGGTGAAGGCGAGCTGGGAGGGCATCTCCGGCGGGGCCGCGGTCGAACGGGTCGTCCCCACCTTCCTCGAGGAGCTGCGCGGGCGCGCGGTGGTCGCGTGAGCACCGGAACCGACGCCGGCGGCAACGGTTGGGCGCCGGTCCCCGCGCCGCCACCGCGACCGCGCGATCCGCAACCCCACTTCGTCGTCCGCGAAGCGCGCGTCTCGCGCCTCGCCGCGGCGCCGACGCTGATCTTCGACCTCGACGTCAGCGACCCCTCCAAGCGCGAGATCTTCACCATCGCGCTGGCCGTCCAGATCGCGATCGAGCCCGCCCGGCGCGCCTACGACGACGAGACCCGCGAGCGCCTCACCGAGCTGCTCGGCGAGGCGGGCAGGATCGGCGCGCCGACCCGGACGATGCCCTGGGCGCGGGCCGACGTGCTGGTGCAGCCGTTCCGTGGCAGCGCCACCGTCGCCGTGCCGGTCCCCTGCGGCTACGACCTCGAGATCGCCGCGACCAATTACTTCCGCTCCGTGCCCGACGGCGAGGTGCCACTCGTCTTCCACTTCAACGGCAGCGTCTACTACACCGGCGACGACGGCCGCCTGCAGATCGTCCAGATCTCCTGGGAGGAGTCGGCCGACTTCCGGATGCCGATCGCCGCCTGGCAGCGGATGATCGACGCCTACTACCCGAACCGCGGCTGGGTCCCCGCCGGCGCCGAGACGATCGAGCGGCTGCGGCGGTTCAAGCTCGAGCACGGCCTGCCTTCCTACGAGGCGGCCTTGGAGCGGCTGCTCGACGAGGGAAGCGCACGATGAGCGTCGAGCAGCTGGTCGACTCGCTCCTCTACGAGGGCTACGCGCTCTACCCCTACACCCCGGGCGCGACCAAGAACGCGACCCCGACCCCGCACGGGATCGTCTACCCGCCGGCCTACGCGGAGGCCAACCCGGCGGCGCGGGCGACGCTGCGGGTCGAGGTGGTGCTGGAGCACGGCGCCGCGGCGACGGTGGCGGGGTCGGTGCGCTTCCTACAGGCGAGCGGCTCCGGCCACGAGGGGATCGAGCGCTCGCTGGAGCTGCCCGCGACGCCGCTCGATCGACTCGCCGCGGAGCCCCGGCGCCTCGAGTTCGCCTTCGCCGCCGCGACCGAGGTGCGCGGCCGCGCCGCCCTGCGGGCCGAGCCGCTCGCGCCAGGCCTGGCGCGGGTGAAGCTCTGCGTCCACAACCAGACCGAGCTCCCCGGCGCCGATCCCGACCGCGGCGAGGCGCTGCGGGCGAGTCTGATCTCGACCCACGTCGTGCTGCGCGCCGGCGACGGCCGCTTCGTCTCGCCGCTCGACACCGACGGGCCGCACGGGGAGGCGGTCGCGGGCTGTGAGAACGTCAACACCTGGCCGGTCCTCGCCGCGCCTGAGGACGACGTCGTGCTGGGAGCGGCGATGTTTCTCCCCGACCATCCGCGGGTCGCCCCGGAGAGCCTCGGCGGACTCTTCGACAACACCGAGATCGAGGAGGCGCTGCTGCTCCACGTGCAGACGCTGAGCGAGGAGGAGCGGGCCGAGGTCGCCGCCGCCGACCCCAAGGTGCGGGAGATGCTCGAGCGGGCCGAGGGAGCGAGCCCGGCGGAGATGATGAGTCTGCACGGACGACTCGAATCCGGGCACCCGCAGGCGGGCGAGCCGCAGGCGACGGTCGACGGGCGGACGATCTGCCGTGGCGCCGCGGTGATCCTGCGGCCGCGCAAGGTCGCCGGCGACACCTACGACGTGATCCTCGCCGGCCGCGCGGCGACGGTCGAGCGCATCTACGTCGATTACGAGGACGGCGTCCACCTCGGCGTCACGATCGACGACGACCCGGGCCAGGAGCTGATGCGGGATTCCGGTCGCTACCTCTTCTTCCGGCCGGAGGAGGTAGAGCTGCGATGAGCGCGCAGGAGCACCCGATCGGGGTCGACGACGGCGAGGTGCAGGCGGCGGTCGACCGGATGGAGGCGCGGATGACGAGCCCAGGACGGGAGAAGCAGATCCTCGTCGCCGGGGTCGGCAACGCCTTCCTCGCCGACGACGGCTTCGGCGGCGCCGTCGCCGCCGCGGTCGAGCGACGCGGCGTCCCCTCCGGGGTCACCGTGATGGACTTCGGTACCGGCGGGCTTGACCTCGCCTACGAGGTGATGCGGGGATACGACGCGCTGGTGATCGTCGATGTCAGCCGCCAAGGCGGTGAGCCCGGCACCCTCTATGTGATCGAGCCCGACGAGGACGAGGTCGAGGGCGGCATCGAGGACGGCGAGGTGATCAACCCGCACGGGATGGACCCGAAGACGGTGCTGCGCTTCGTCAAGTCGGTGGGCGGCTGGCCCGGCAAGGTGGTGGTGGTCGCCTGCGAGCCGACCGCGGTCGAGTCGATGGGGATGGACCTCTCAGACGACGTCGCCGCGGTGGTCGAGCGCGCCGTCGACGCGGTCTTCGCCCAGATCGCCGAGCTGCAGACCGACCGGGCCTACGAGGCGGGCTGAGGCATGCATGAGCTTTCGCTCTCGAGCGCGATCCTGGCGACCACCCTGCGCCATGCCGAAGGCCGGCCGGTGCGCTCGGTGCAGATGCGGATCGGGGCGATGCGCCAGGTCGTCCCCGAGTCGCTCGACTTCTACTTCGGGATCGTCACCCGCGGCACCCTCGCCGAGGGCGCGGCGCTCGAGGTCGATTACCTGCCCGCGCGGCTGCGCTGCGGCGATTGCGCGCGCGAGTGGGAACCGGAGCTGCCGCTGTTCCGCTGCCCGGGCTGCGGCGGCGCCGCGGTCGAGACCCTGAGTGGCACCGAGTTCGGGATCGAGTACATCACTGTCGAGGAGGAAGAGGAGGCGGAGACGCCATGCATCGCACCAAGGTGAAGGTCGCCGAGGACGCGCTCGACGCGAACACGACGATCGCCAACGCCAACCGGGCCGACTTCGACCGCGACGAGGTCAGCGTGGTCAACTTCATGAGCGCCCCGGGGGCGGGCAAGACCACGCTGCTCGAACGGGCGCTGACGGGGCTCGAGGCCCGGGTCGGTGTGTTGGAGGGAGACGTCCAGGGCTCGGCCGACGCCGATCGGCTGTCGGCGCTCCACCTCCCCGTGGTCCAGCTCAACACCGACTCCGGCTTCGGCGGCGAGTGTCATCTCGACGCCAACATGGTGCGCTCGGCGCTCGCCGACCTGCCGCTCGCCGACCTCGACCTGCTGGTGATCGAGAACGTCGGCAACCTTGTCTGCCCGGCCGAGTTCAAGGTTGGCGAAGACGCCCGGGTGATGGTCTCCGCGGTGACCGAGGGCGAGGACAAGCCACTCAAGTACCCGCTGATGTTCCGCACCTGTGAGCTGGTGCTGATCAACAAGGTCGACCTGCTGGAGCACCTCGACTTCGATCTCGACCGCTTCCTCTACCACCTCGACGCGGTCCACCCAGGGGTCGAGCACATGCTGGTCAGCGCCAAGAGCGGCGAGGGGGTCGACGGCTTCCGCGACTGGCTGGAGCGGATCGCGGGGCGGGCGCCGGCGGCGGCCTAGCGGTCCGACGATGGCGGTGCGCGCCGACACCGAGGAGATCGGCGAGCTGCTTGCCCGCCGCGAGGAGGCGAACCGCGCCTACTTCGAGCGCCATGCCGAGGATCTGGCACGGCTCTGCCATCGGATGGCGGAGCGCTTCGCCCGCGGCGGCCGGCTGATCGCGGTCGGGCTCTCGCCGGGTGCCCGCTCGGACGTCCGCCATGTCACGGTCGAGTTCGTCCACCCGGTGATCGTCGGCAAGCGGGCGCTGCCGGCGATCGGGTTGACCCGGGACGGCGGCCCGCTGCGGCGGCAGGCCGAGCTGCTGGTCGGTCCCGACGACATCGTGATCGCCTTCGATCCGCACGGTGAGGGCGCCGTGGAGGTGCGGGCCGCGGTGGCGCTGGGCCGGGAGCGCGGCGCCCTTACCGTCGCCTTCGAGG
>MKSH01000002.1:26253-27678 GCA_001898095.1 Solirubrobacterales bacterium 70-9
CCGAGGGCGAGACTGATCTCGAGCGGGTGATCGCCGATGTCGCCGCCTCGATCCGGGCGAAGTCCGAGGAGGTCGGGGCACTGCGGCGGCGGACGCTGGAGGAAGGCGCCGCCGAGCTGCGCGCGGCCGCGGTGACGCTGTGCACCTCGCTCGAGGCCGGGGGGAAGGTGCTGGCGATCGGCAACGGCGGTTCGGCCACCGACGCCACCGACCTGGTCGTCGACCTGCGCTTCCCGCCCGACCCGAGTTGGCGGCCGCGCGCCGCGATCGACCTCACCGAGGACGCGGCGATCATCACCGCGATCGGCAACGACGTCGGCACCGAGGTCGTCTTCCAGCGCCAGGTGATCGCCTACGGCGAGGCCGGCGACGTCCTCGTCGCGCTTTCCACCAGCGGCAACTCGACCAACCTGATCGCGGCACTCGTCGAGGCGCGCCGGCTGGGGATGGCGAGCGTGGCGCTGGTCGGCTACGACGGTGGGCGGATCGCCGCCGAGGGGCTTGCCGACCACGTCGTCGTCAGCCGCTCCCAGCACATCCCGCGGATCCAGGAGGCGCAGGCGAGCGCCTACCACGTGCTCCGGGCGTTGGTCGAGAGCGCGTCGGGCGGTCGGCGGCGATGACCGCCTCCTCGATCCCGATCAACGCCCCGCCGCCAGACCGGGTCGCCCACGCGGCGCTCCGCGGCGCCGTCGCGGCGATGGCGATGACGGGGATGCGGGTGCTGACCACCGAGCTCGGCCTGGTCGAGGAGCCGCCGCCGCAGGCGATCTTCCGCCAGAAGGCGCGCGGGCTGCTGCGGCTGGTGCCGCGGCAGCGGCGCCGCGCGGCGATCGAGCTCGCCCACTGGGGCTATGGGGCCGGGGGCGGCGCCGCCTTCGGCACCCTGCCGGAGGAGGTGCGAAAGCGCGCCTGGGCGGGTCCTGTCTATGGCCTCGCCGTCTGGGCCGGATTCGAAATGGCGCTGGCGCCGCTGCTCGGTCTCGAGCAGGCCCACCAGAAGCGACCCACCGAGCGGGTGTCGCTGGCGCTCGACCACCTGCTCTACGGCTTCATCCTCTCCGAGCTCCGCTCGCGGCCGCGGGATTGACCGTGGCCGGGACCGGCAGCGCGACCAGGCGGCGGGTGCGGGCGCGGGTCACCGGCACCGTCCAGGGAGTCGGCTTCCGACCCTTCGTCTTCCGGCTCGCGACCGAGCTGGGGCTCGAAGGCTGGGTCCTCAACGACACCCGTGGCGTGATCGTCGAGGCGGAGGGAGAGCCCGGCGCGATCGCCCGGTTCCTTGTCCGGATCGAGGGGGAGGCACCGCCACTGGCCGCGGTCGACTTGGTCGAGCCGACCGATCTCGAGCCGCGGCGCGAGGGTAGGGGCTTCGAGATCCTCGCCAGCGACGCCGGCGGTGAGGCGGCGGCGTCGGTCTCCCCC
>MKSH01000002.1:27716-29336 GCA_001898095.1 Solirubrobacterales bacterium 70-9
GGCCGCGCTTCACGATCGTCGAAGGGGTCCCCTACGACCGGCCGCTGACCACGATGTCGGGGTTCGCGATGTGCGCGCGGTGCCTGGCCGAGTACGAGGACCCGCTCGACCGCCGGTTCCACGCCCAGCCGAACGCCTGCCCGGAGTGCGGGCCGCGGGCGCGGTTCGTCGGCGCGGGCGAAGAGGATCTCGGCGCCGGGGCGCTTGACGCCGTGGCCGCGGCGGCGGCCGCGCTGTGCGAGGGCGCGGTGCTCGCGGTGAAGGGGATCGGCGGCTATCACCTCGCCTGTCGGGCCGATGACGAGCGGGCGGTGGCGGCGCTGCGCTCGCGCAAGCACCGTGAGGAGAAGCCTTTCGCCCTCTTGGTCGCCGACCTCGCGGCGGCGGCCGAGTTGGTCGAAATCGGGGAGGAGGAGGCGAGGTTGCTCTCCTCGCGCGCTCGGCCGATCGTGCTCGCCCGGCGCCTTGCCGACGCGCCGGTCGCCATGGCGGTCGCGCCGCGAGCCGGGGAGCTCGGCGTGATGCTGCCCTACTCGCCGCTCCACCATCTCCTCGTCGGCGATCTCGGGGTGCCGCTGGTATTGACCAGCGGCAACGTCTCCGATGAGCCGATCGCCTATGGCGACGCCGACGCCCGCGAGCGGTTGGCGCCGATCGCCGACGCCTTCCTCCTCCACGACCGCCCGATCCACACCCGCACCGACGACTCGGTCGCCCGGGTGGTCGAGTTGCCGGCGGGTCGCCGGCCGCTGGTGCTGCGGCGCTCCCGCGGCCACGTGCCCGACAGCCTGTCGCTGTCGATCGGCGACGCGCCCCCGATCCTCGCCTGCGGTGCCGAGCTGAAGAACACCTTCTGCCTGGCCAAGGACGGGTGGGCCTGGGTCGGCCACCACGTCGGTGACCTCGAGAACTACGAGACGCTGCGCTCGTTCACCGACGGGATCGCCCACTTCGAAGCGCTGTTCGCGGTCACCCCCGAGGTCGTCGCCCACGATCTCCACCCCGACTACCTGTCGACCAGATACGCGCTCGACCGCGAGGGCGTGCGCCACCTGGGCGTGCAGCACCAGCACGCCCATCTGGCGGCGTGCCTGGCCGAGCACGGCGAGTCGGGCCCGGCCCTGGGGGCGATCTTCGACGGCACCGGGCTGGGCGTCGACGGCACCGTCTGGGGCGGTGAGCTCCTGCTCGGTGACCTGGTCGACTACGAGCGCGTCGCGCATCTGCGCACGGTGCCCTTGCCCGGCGGTGCGGCGGCGATCAGGGAACCGTGGCGGATGGCCTGTGCCTGGCTGTGCGAGGCGCTGGGCTCCGAACCGGAGCTGCCGGCCGCCCTCACAGGCTCGGTCGACCCGCGCGCCTGGCGCAATTGCCTGCGCCTCTGCGGTGACGACGCCGTCACCCGGACCAGCAGCATGGGCCGGCTCTTCGACGCGGTCGGCGCTCTCTGCGGCGCTCCGGCCCGGGTCAGCTACGAGGGCCAGGCGGCGATCGAGCTGGAGGCGATGGCCGCGGCGGGGGAGAGGAGCCGCTACGAGATGCCGCTCGAGGGTGACCTTCTCGACCCGCGCCCCGCGCTCCGTGCTCTCCTTGTAGACCTCGGCGCGGGGCTCGATCCGG
>MKSH01000002.1:29378-45145 GCA_001898095.1 Solirubrobacterales bacterium 70-9
CGCCTGCTGCTTGAGCGCGCCGCCGCCCTCCTCGCCGCCGCCGGCCTGCGGGTGTCGGTGCCCGCGGCGTTGCCGCCGAACGACGGCGGCGTCTCCTTCGGGCAGGCGGCGGTCGCCGCCGCGCGACTGAGCGCGGACGGCCGGCCGGAGTAGCCTCGGGACCGTGCCGGTGAGGCTGATCTTCCGCTGCGAGACCTGTGGGTGCACCCCCGATGACGAAACCCGGGGCGCGCTCGAATACGAGCTGCTGGACCCCCGCTTCGGCGAGTACGTCGATGCCGAGCCGGGCCACTGGTTGATCTGGCATGGCCGCGGCCTCTACGGCGCCAGCCGCTTCGCCTGCCCCGAGCACCGCGGCGAGTTGAAGGCCTACCTGCGCGAGCACTACGGCACGATCGGCCGTCACCCCTGGGCGATGAAGTCCCAGCCCGGCCGCCGCCAGATCGACTTCGCCCGCGCCCGCCGAGTGGCCCGCGCCTCGGGCCCGAAATGGTGAGTGACCGGTAGGCCCGGCGGTTCGAATCGACCATGGGCTGCACCTACCCGGTGTGGGCCGTCCGGACGGCTAGGGGTGCGATACGGGATGGCCTTGGTCTCCCTCCCCCTTTGAGGGTGGGTTGAGCCGCGAGCTTGCCGATGACCGCCCAGGTGGCGCCTTCGAGCGGACGGTCGCCGACCAGGTCGCCTTCCTGCGGCGACATCTCCTGGGCGCGACCGACCCGTGAGTCCGCCCGCCGTGGGGTCCGGAGCGCAGATCTGGTGACGGAGGATGACCTGATCGAGATCCGCGTTTGGAAGACCTGGCGACCGGTTGCCGACCCAGGCGGCGCCGATCGTGTCTGTGAGCTCGTGGATCACGATCGAGGCCGTGTCGAAGACCAATGGTGCGCTCGCCATCCGACGACGAGCATCAAGTCCCTCAAGGTATTGAGTAGGGTTGCCCGCTCCGAGATGCCGAGACGATCGGAGAGCTTGATGGCTGGAGATGGAGGAGGGGGTGTCGTTGGTCGCCGCGCTCTGGCGCTGACACTCGTCGCGATGACGCTTTCGGCGTTGCTTCTCGTAGCGTCCCCAGGGGACTCGCGGGCAGCCCGCTCGGCGGGCCTCTTTGAACTGCCGTACGCCGGCTCGCCGAGGTACGAGCGCTTCGCCCCGACCATGGCCACCATGCGGCGGGAGGTCAATCGGCCGCTGGGCGAGAGGGCGGCGGATCGGATCGCCCGCGCCATCGGGCTGAACCGCGCCGACGTCTTCACTGCGAAGCAGTACGCGCTGTTCGTGAGCGGCAAGGGAGTGGGTGGCCAACGAGCGCCCGCCGAACTGGTCGACAAGAGCGTCCGCATCCTCACGAATACGGTCGGCACGCCGCTCTACACGAAGGTCGACGGCAAGGTGACGCCTGTCGTGCTTGGCAGCTACGGGTTGATGGTCAGCACCGACGGGATGCTGGAGAGCCCGGCGAACGAGGACGCGCCGACCCGGCAGGTGAATTCCGTCATCGAGCCCGGTGGATACCTGTCGACCTGGTGTCGGGCCAACGGCGCCGAAGCGGCACTCCGCGGGCTCTATCGCTCGGCTTACACCGCCGAGGCCGTCTGGGGAAACAAGGCCCAGCAGCAGTCGGGCGAAGCCCAGCTGGTCCCGAACGGCTTCCAGGTCGTCGGGATGTCGATGGCCCCGCCGATCTGGATCGTCAACTTCGCCTTGATCTACACGCTGAACCCGAAGCTGGCGGCGAAGATGCCCGCCCACTGGACGCCGATCCCGGCGAATGTGGCCCTGGCGATCGCCGCGAGCCCCAGCGGTCAGGTTCCCTACAGCAAGTACCGATCTTCGCTGCCGGTCCGTTGACCCAAGCCGGTGTCGGTCCACAGGGTGGATTGGCGCCGGAGGAGATTTCGGTCCCGGCCTGGGCGTGAGGACAGGGACGCTGCCTTCCTCGAACCAGCACCCAAGTTCGGGGTGATCTTGTCGCGCGGCGAAGGCCACGTCGACCGCGAAGCAGGGGATTCTCCTCCAGCAGCGCCCCACTGCGTCCGCCGTGGTTGAGGGGATGTCTGGCGACCGCGGCGTCGGCGATGAACAGGTTGAACACCGGTGTCTCTAAGTTTCGCCCGGCCTCTGGATCAAGGCCCTCAGCGACGCATTCAGGTCGGTGGGCGGTCCGCGATCGTCGCGGACGAAGAAGGCCCCTGCTGTCATGATGACTGGAATTAGGGTGCCCTAATTCCAGGAATCGGGACGAACGCCATCGATGTTTGCGATATGACCACGAACGGACTTCTGATCTCGTCCAACTCCCCGCAATCGAGCCAGATGACGCCGGTGATCTCGGTCAACCGGCGGGAAATCGTCGAGGAGTGCCCGCTCGAGCCGCGGATGCGGCAGGACCGCCACCGATTGATCTGGGCCCCGGCGGGGGCGCTGGCGATCCAGACCGACGGGCAGGACTGGGTGTTGCCGCCGACGCGGGCTCTCTGGATCCCGCCCGGGGTGACCTGTCGCTCGCGCGCGCTGGGCACGAGGGTGCTCTACCGGGTCGGGATCGCGGTCGAGGGGTCGCCGGTGCAGTGGCGGAAGACGACGAGCGTCGCCGTGAGCCCGCTGATCCGGGAGCTGATCTCTTTTCTGGGGCGTCAGCGGGGCGCCCGTGAGGTGCGGCGCGACGCCGAGCGCCTTCTCCTCGATCTGCTCGGGGCGGGTGAGGTCGAGGCGATCGACGTGCCGTTGCCCCGCGATCCACGGGCACTGGCGGTGGCCGAGGCGCTGATCGACGCCCCTGACGACGGCCGCGACCTCGGCGCCTGGGGGAGCGAGGTGGGAGCAAGCATCCGCACGCTGGCTCGCCTGTTCGCCTCGGAGACCGGGATGACCTTCGTCCAGTGGCGCCCCCAGGTACGGATGCGGGCGGCGCTGGTCCTGCTGGCCGACGGCGAGCGGGTCGGGACCGTCGCCCGCCGCGTCGGCTACGCCGGGCCGAGCGCGTTCACCACCGCCTTCCGCCGCGCTATGGGCTGCAGCCCGGGGGAGTGGGTGGCGGAGTTCGCCTGAGCCCCGGCGAGCGGGCCGGCCTCCACCCCGTGCGGGCGAAGGCCGGCCCCGCTGGTCCTACTTGAGGCCGACCAGGGCTTCCTGGTCCTTGGCCAGCTTCTTCTTTGCGCCGGCCTGCTTGGACTTCAGCCCCTTCAGCTCCTTGCGCAGGCCCTGGAGCTTCTTTTCCAGCCGCTTGACCTTCTTTGCGGCCGCGGCCTGCTCGGCCCTGGAGCCGTTCTTGGCCGCCTTGCGTGCCGCGATCACCTGCTTCTTGACCTTCGTCACCTTGACCGTGGCCTTGGTGACCGCCTTTTCGATCTTCACGATCGCCTGCTTGTCGGAGCTGACCAGCTGGGTCGCCTTGGCGATCTTTTCGGTCACGGTCGAATCGGGCGTCGGGGTAGGGCCGGGCTCGGTCGTCACCGGAGGCTCGACCGGCGTCTCCGCGGCCGTGGGTTCGACCTGAACCTTCACCGCGATCGAGCGGACCGTGTCACCCCCCTTCAGCGAGCCGGTGAGCAGGCGGAGATGCTGGCCGTCGCCCGCTTCCCAACCGTTGGGGAAGGGCACGTCGGCCGACCAGTTGCCCTGAGCGTCGGCTTCGAATTCGGCGATCGTCGGCGAACCCGGGACGCTGGCCGACTTCACCGCGATCTTCGAGCCGGCGGTACCGTCCGCGGTGCGGAAGTTGGTGCCTTCGATGTGGATCGGCCGGCCCTCGATCACGGTCACGCTCAAAGGGGTGGTCGCGGCGTTCCCGGTGACCGAGCCGGCGGTCGGGTCGAGGACATCGACCCCACCCACGGTCTCGAGCCGCGGCGTGATCTTCCACACCCTGTTGGTCGCCGCCTTGTCGACGACGAAGGCGTCGCCCCGGTCGTCGATCGAGATGTGGTTCGCCGTCGCGATCGGCAGCGAGGCGATCTCGTCGCCGTCGGCGTCGAGGACGCTGACCGAGGTGCCGCCGAAGTTGGCGACGTAGGCCAGCCGGTGGACGGGGTCGAAGACCACGTTCAGCGCCTGCCGGCCGGTCGGGACCTCCTTGATCGTGGCGCCGGTGGTCGCGTCGGCGACCACGACCTCGTTGCTGTTCTGGCTGGCGATGAAGAGGCGGTCGTCCGCCACGTCGTAGGCGATGCCGGAGGCGCCGCGGCCGCCGACGTCGATGCCGTCGATTTCGAGGAAGGTCGGCGCGTAGCCGACGTCGAGCACGTGGGCGGTGTCGATCGAGACCACCTTGTTGCTGCCCAGGCTGGGCGAGAACAGCTTGCCGTCGCCCAGGGTCAGGGAGACCGGGTTGAAGACGTCCCGGGTACCGGTCTGGATGTCGGTGAGCTTTTCGTAGGGCGTGCCGTTGCCGTTCTTGTCGTCGGCCTCGAAGACCGAGATGTAGCCGAGCGAGCTCGCCGACGATCCCTCGCTGGCGGAGCTGACGAAGACCAGTTCGGTCGTCGGGTCGTAGACGACGTCACGCGAGTGGCTGATCGTTTCGGCCGGGAACTGCTTGACCAGGCTCAGGTCGCTCTCCTTGTAGACGGCGACCGAGTTGGACCCGGTGTTGCTGACCCAGACGTTGCCGTGGACGTCGTCGACGCCGATCCCGAAGGCACCGGCTTTGGCGAAGTCGGGGTTCACGGTTTCCTTCGACGCCTCGATTGCGAGGGTGTCGGGGTCGAGCTTGTAGATGAAGCCGGCGTTGCCGGTGCCGCGATCGGACGCGGTCACGTAGAGGGCATCTTCGGTGGCGCTGTAGGCCGACTGGTAGAAGCCCTGGTAGAAGGCCGCGGTCGAGGAGATGACGTCGAAGCGCCCGGCTCCGACCGTGCTCTCGTCGGGGTAGACGGCCTGGCTCAGGGTGTAGGTACGGGCTTCGGGCGTCGCCTGCGTGATCACCAGCGACTGCGTGATCGGCGACATGCTGCGGGGGATCGTGTAGGAGGCGGTGGCTTTGCCTTCGCCGTTGGCAGCCAGGTTGGTGGCCAGCGTCTGATCGCCGAGCTGCACCGAGGAGATCGTCGCCCCGGCGACCAGGTTGCCGAGCGTCAGCGTGCCGGTGGCGCCGAGCGAGGTGCCGCCGCCGAAGCTGACCGACGGGGGGACCACGACGGTGACGTCTTCGTCGGTGCCCTGATCGCCGGTGATCGTGAGCGTGAGCGGCCCGGCCGGCGCGACACCGGCGGCGAGGACCACGCTGGCGCTGATCGTGCCGGTGGAACCCGCCGTGATGGTGTCTTTCAGTTCCGTCTGGCGACCGTTTTTCACGCTCCACTGAAGCGGGGTGGAGTCGTGTTTGACCGAGAGCACCTCGCCGGCCGGGAAGGTGCCGCCGGAGAAGGTGACCGTGACTTTGTCGTCCGTCGCGGTGGTGGCGGTAGACACCAGGCCTTCGCCGATGGTGAAGGTGAGAAGGACGCTGCGCGGGGTGTCACCGCTCTCCATCGAGCCGGTCAGCAGTCGCAGCGTATGGGTGGTGCCGACGGCCCACGGGGACGCCAGCGCCGGGTTGGTGTTGGTCGCGGTCGGGAAGGGGATGTCGGCACTGAAGGTGCCGTCGTCCTCGGCCTCGACCGCGTCCCAGACGTCGAACTCGTCGGCGGAGGTGCCGGTGGCAGGGTTGATCACCGGGCCGGAGGCGGGCTCGGTGGTGACCGCGTCGCCGAGCTTGACGCCGATCGTCGAGCCGGTGCCGTTGGTCGGGTGGGTCCAGCCGGTGCCTTCGATGTGGATCGCGCTGCCGCCGGCGACGATGTCGGCGACCGTGGCGGTCGCGCCGTCGCCTGCCGTCACGGTGTCGGCGCAGGCCGGGCTGATCGCCGCGGGCAGGGCGGTGAACATCGAGATGCTGAGGACGGCACCGACGATCGCGGCCACGACTCGACCGGCGGATCGCGAGACTCTCAAACTCATGACTCTCCTTGTCAAAGAGGGGAACGATTGGCGCTCGAGCGGCGAGACATCCGTGATCGCGAGCGAGACGGCACCCCTATTTAGGGTGCCCTAATTCATCGTAGGGATGCGCAGAGCCGCCGAACGGCCAATCTGTTCCGCGAACCAGCCAAGTGAGAGACGACCGGCCGTGCGCCGGCCGGAGTCAGCCGACTTTGATCCGGAACACACGCGTCTTCGCAGCGCTCGAGAGCGAGATCTTCACCGTGGTCGGCCCTTCCTGCTTGGCCCAGGCGCGGCCGGCCGCGGTCAGTGGCAGTCGGGCGATTCCCTTGAGCAGGCGCGTGGTGCCCCGGGCGAGGGTCAGGACCCGCTTCTTGCCCTGCGGGCTCAGGCGGACCTTGGTGGCGGTCTGGACGGCGATCTTGACCTTCGCCCCGGAGCCGCCGGCGAGGGTCAGGGCGAGCTTGCCGTTCGCGATCCAGGCCTTCCTCACCGCCGGGATCGCGATCGTCGGCGTCGGGGTGGTCGTGACCGCGCCGCCGCCCGAGGTACCGGTGGACCCGGACTCGCCGGACGGTATGGTCGGCGTCGCCAGGACGGTGAGGGAGAGGGCCTGGCTCCGGGCAGGGGGCTGGAGGACGCCGGAGCCGCTCACGCATTCGCTGCCGGCCAGGAGGCGCACGGCGTGTTCGCCGGGCTCGGTGCCGGCGGGGACGGTGACCGTCCCGACCCCGTTGCCTTCGCTGTCGGTCTGGACGCAGCCGAGCGTCGCTCCGGCGTCGATCTTCAGCGCCACCTTCTGGCCGCCGCCCGCTTCCGCGGTCCAGCCCGAGACCGTGAGCGTGAGCGTGTCGCCGACCTGGGCCGAGGTCGCGCTCAGCGAGGCCGTCGGCGGGGCGGTGACGGCGACCGGCCCGGAGACGCTGATCGCGGTCGTTTTCTTGTCGCCGGTACTGGCCGTGCCGGAGAGGAAGTACAGCGTGTGTTCGCCCGCGACGAAGGAGGTGGGGATTTCGATCCAGCCCTCGAAGGTGCCGTCGTCGGCCGCTTCGAACCAGATCGATGCACCGGCGACGGTGCCGGTGTAGGCATCGGCGCCGCCGAACGCCCAGGCAACGGCCGCTTTGTCGACTTTCACCGCGACCAAGGGCTGGCCCGTCGTGCCCGAGGCGGGGGTGAAGCCCGCGCCTTCGATCTCGATCCGCTCACCCGCCACATAGCGGCCCGAGTCGATCGTCACCGAGGCGCCGGTTGCCGCCTGTTCGAATTTGACCGGCGCGGCGAGGGCCGTCGGGGCGACGATCAGCGCCAGCAGGGCGAGGACGATGGATGCGGTCGCGGCCGTCAGGGTGGGCCGCTTGCGGTGGATGAGCATGTGACTCCTTCTCGATTCGATTCGTCGTCGGTCAGCGGGCGAGGAGGACCGGCCAGCTCTGCGCTTCGCCGGCGGCCGGCCGGAGGAGCAGGCGGGCGGCCAACCGGTCGCGGTCGGCCAGGATGCGCCGGCCGGCGACGGTGAGGTTGATCCGCAGCGTCTTCGTCTTGCCGCCGGCCACCCGGTAACCGCCGCGGGCGAGGACGGCCTTGGCGCGCGGCGAACCCGGGCCGGCGACCGGCACCTTGTGGGCGGCGCGCAGGACGACCCGCCCTGATGCGCCCGCGGCGCCGGCCTGGATGCGCAGCGCCACGCTCCGGCCCTGCAGCGCCAACTTGTGGTCGAGCAGCTTCAGGCTCGCGGCGGCCACGGTCGTTTCGGTGGCCGTCGTGCCGCCGCCGGGCGTCGGTGCGGAAGTCGATTCGCAGGTCCCGGTCATCCGGAACTTCGCCGTCAGGCTGCGCGGCGTCCCTCCCTGCGCCCAGGAGCCGGAGAGGAAGCGCAGCCAGTGTTCTTTGCCGGGACTGCAGAGGTCGGTCGGGATCTTGTCCTTGGCGCCGCCTTTTTCTCCTTCGTGTGCCGCCGGGTCGGTGGACACCGTGGCGCAGAGGTCGCCGGCCGCGTCGGGGGTGAACGGCCCGATGCCGTAGGCACCGAAGTCGTCGAACTTGACCATGAACTGCTGGCCGACCGAGCTGCCGCCCGTTTCGACCCGGAAGTTGTGGACGCAGAAGCCCACCGCCCCCTTCTGGGCGACTTCGGGGGTCGTCACTTCCACCGACCCAGGCGGGGTCCCGGCGACTTCGACCGCGCCGGAGGCCGGCTCGGCTCCGGCCCGCGACGCCGTCGGACCGCCGAGGACGAGAAGCGCGAGAACCACCAACGGCGCGATGAAGAGCGCCCGGGTCCGACCGTGCGCCACCGTCATCGGGTGGCCCGCAGCACGGTGAACTTGCCGCTGCGGATGCTGGTCGGCGGTTTGGAGGCGAGGAAGCGCAGCCAGTGCTTGCCGAGGCTGATGTGCTTCGGGATCGGCACCCAGCCGGAGAACTTCTTCTGCTTGATCTTCAGCACCGCGAGGATGTCGAGGTCGTCCAGCTTCACGGTCACCACCGGGCTGTCGTAGAGCCGCGAGCCCTTTGCCTTCCAGTTCCAACCTTCGACGTGGATGCGTCCGCCGGCCCGCACCGTGGACCGGTCCAATTGGATGTGGCCGCCGTTTGCCTGGGGTTCGGGACCACCGGGCGGGATCGCCCCGGCGGGGCCGGGCGAGAGGAGGCTGAAGGCGAGGGCTGCGGCGACGAGTGCGAGCGCCTGTCGGGCGGCGGGGCGGGACATGTCCATCCTTTCGGGAGGGAGATCGAGTTCCTTTTTAGGCATACCTAATAGAGCTTTAGGCATGCCTAACCGACGAATCGACAACCCTGTCCCGACGGGACGTGCGGGGCGGGGATCCGCTCTGCAGCTGGCTTTCCTGCTGCTCTTGCTAGGGGCTCTCGGGGTGCTGGCCGGTTGCGGCGGAGGCTCGATCGGGACCACCGACGGGGCGACCCGGACCTACACCGACGTCGCCGGCAACAAGCTCACGATCCCCGTCCGGCCGCAGCGGGTCGTCGCCCTCAGCGAGCCCAGCCTCGACGACTCGGTGGCCCTCGGAGTGACGCCGATCGCGACCACCGCCGGCCGCGGCCAAGGGACGATCTCCGCCTACCTGCAGGGCAAGGTCGAAGGGATCGGGACGGTGGGGATCCTGGGCCAGCCGAACATCGAAAAGATCGCCGCCCTGGCGCCCGACCTGATCCTCACCGACGGTACCGCGATCCTCGACGGCTCGATCGTCGAAAAGCTGCAGGCGATCGCGCCGGTCGTCGACGTCAGCAAGACTGGCGAGAACTGGAAGACCGCCTTCCTGGCGACCGCCGACATCCTCGGCCGGCAGGCGCGGGGCAAGGCCCTGATGGCCGAATACGACGCCCGCGTGAAGAGCGTCAAGTCGAGGCTCGGGGCCAACGCCGACGCCGAGGTCAGCATCGTCCGTTGGGGCGGCATCGGCCTGCCGGCGGTCCTGATGAGGGAGCTCGCGGCGAGCCGGGTGCTGAGCGACCTCGGCCTGCGGCGGCCGCCGTTCCAGGATCAGCAGGGACCCGGTCACTCGGTCCCGGTCGGCCTCGAATCCCTTTCCGATATCGACGGCGACTGGATCTTCTTCGGCTCGCTCGGCGAAGGCGGCCCGAGCGGCGGCGTCTCCGAGAAGCCCGCCGACGTCGCCTCGGCGGAAGAAGCGATGCGGATCGCCGAAGACGAAACCCCGGGGTTCAAGCGCCTGCGGGCATATCGCCTCGGCCACATCGTGCCGGTCGACGGATCGGCCTGGACCAGTGCCGGCGGCTACCTGGCCGAGCAGGTCGTCCTCGACGACGTCGAACGGGCCCTGGACGAAGGATCGTGAGCGTCGCCGCGGGGCCCCGCCGTCCCCCGGGCCGGCCGAAGCAGCCGCCGCCGACGGTGGTGCCGAGTCCGCGGGTCGAGCGGCTCGCGCGTGAACTTTCCTCCGGCCCCGACGCGACCGCCCGCTTCTGGGAGGAGGTGCGGCACGAGGGCACGCCGCTGGTCGAGCCGGCAGAGGCGGTGGAGGAACGCGTCGTCACCTTCCTCTGGCGCGACCCAGGTGGGGCCGCGGCGGGGGAGAGGACGGTCGCCCTACTGGCGAACAAGCTGACCGACCCGAGCGTCTGGCAGGAGAGCCGGCTCGAGCGCCTCGCCGGGACCGACGTCTGGCACCGGAGCTACCTGATGCGCGCCGACTGGCGGGCGACCTACCAGCTCGCGGTCGCGGATCAGGGCGAGGGCGAGGTCGAGGGGCCGGCCGCCGGCCCGATGTCGCGGTGGCGCGGGCTCGTCGCCGCCGCCGGTCACGATCCGCTGAACCCGGAGCGGTTCCCGGCTCGCGACGGCGGCGCCGAGCTCTCCGTCGTCGCCTTGCGGGAGGCGCCGGCGCAGCCGTGGTGCGAGGAGCGCCCCGAGGTCGAGAGCGGTGTGGTGCGGGAGACGACGATCGAGAGCGGCGCGTTGGGCGAGGCGAGGCGGCTCTGGGTGCGAAAGCCGGTGCGGCCCGGGCCGGCGGGTCTGCTCGTCCTCCTTGACGGCGAGGACTGGGTCGGCCGCCTCGGCGCGCCGGCGATCCTCGACAACCTCGAAGCCGAGGGCCGGATCGCGCCCTTGGTGGCGGTGATGGTCGATTCGCTCGACCGCGAACGTCGCTGGCGCGATCTCGCCTGCGCTCCCGATTTCATCGAGTTCCTCTCCGCCGAGCTAGTCCCCTGGGTGGGTGCCCGCCGCGACCTCGACCGGCGGCGGACGACGATCGCCGGCCAGAGCCTCGGCGGTCTGACGGCGCTCTGCGCGGCGACCCGCGCGCCGGATGTGTGGGGTGGCGCGATCGCGCAAAGTTCCTCGCTCTGGCTGGCACCGGAGGGCGACGGTGACGGCGTCGGCTGGGACTTCAGGGAGATCGCCGAGCGGCCCCCGACAGGCACCCGCCTCCGGATCGAAGTCGGCCTGCAGGAGTGGATCCTCCTCGCCGACCATCGGCGGCTCCGCGACCTCCTCGCCGAGGCCGGTGTCACCGTCGATTACGTCGAGTACGAAGGCGGGCACGACGCGATCTGTTGGCGCGGTGGCCTCGCCGAGGCGCTCCTCGATCTGTCCCCCGCGGACGCCGGATGAGCATCGCCGCACGCCGTTGGTCGGCACTCGGTCTCGGCCTCGCGGCGCTGCTGGCGACCGCGATCCTGGCGGTGGCGGTCGGCACCAGATGGATCGCGCCCGCCGAAGTCTGGGACGCGCTGTTCGCCGGTGGCCACGGGGCGAACGGCGAAATCGTGCGTAACTTGCGGCTGCCGCGCCTGCTGCTGGGGCTCGAGGTCGGCGTCGCGCTCGGCCTCGCGGGGGCGCTGATGCAGGCGTTGACCCGCAATCCGCTCGCCGACCCCGGCCTCCTCGGCGTCAACGCCGGCGCCGCCACCGCAGTCGTCCTCGCGACCGCCCTCCTCGGCCTCAGCCGGCTCACCGAGTACGTCTGGTTTGCCTTCCTCGGCGCGGCGGTGGTCTCCCTGCTCGTCTACGCCCTCGGCTCGCGCGGGCGCTCGGAGGCGACACCGGCGCGGATGGCGCTGGTCGGCACCGCGGTCACCGCGGCGCTCTCCTCGTTCGTCGCGGCAATGATCCTGTTGCAGCCGCAGGTCTTCCGCCAGTTCCGCTTCTGGGAGCTCGGCTCACTGGCGGGCCGCGGGTTCACCGTGGTTGCGCAGGTCGCCCCTTTCGTCTTCATCGGGGCGTTGCTGGCACTGGCGCTCGGGGGCCGTCTCAACGCCCTTGCCCTGGGCGAGGACAAAGGCCGGGCCCTCGGGGCGCATCCCGGACGCATCCGCGGCGCCGGCGCCGTCGCTGTGACCCTCCTCTGCGGGGCGGCGACCGCGGCCGCCGGGCCGATCGCCTTCGTCGGGCTGACCGTGCCGCACCTGGCGCGGGCGATCACCGGCCCCGATCAGCGCTGGGTCCTGACGCTCTCCCTGGTCTTCGCGCCCGCGCTCCTGCTCATCGCCGACGTCGTCGGCCGGGTGGTCGACCGCCCCGGGGAAGTGCAGGTCGCCGTCGTCACCGCCTTCCTCGGGGCGCCGATCTTCATCGCGATCGTCCGCCGCCGAAGGATCGCCCGCCTGTGAAGCTGCGCGCCGCCGGCCCCGCCAGCCTGCCTTCGCGGACGATCACGGTCCGCCGCCGCGGCCTCTCGATCGCCCTGCCGCTGCGCGGGGCGCTCGCCGTGCTCCTCATCCTGTTCGCCCTCGTCCCGGTCTTCGTCGCCGCCCTCGCCGTCGGCGAATACCCGCTCTCCTGGGGGGACGTGGTGCGGACGCTCTTCGGCGAAGGCACCCCGCAGTCGGAATTCATCGTCGAGACGCTGCGCCTGCCGCGTGTCCTCGACGCGATCCTGGTCGGCGCGGCGCTCGGCGTCGCCGGGGCGGTCTTCCAGAGCGTCACCCGCAATCCGCTCGGCAGCCCCGACGTGATCGGCTTCACCCAGGGGGCCGCGGCGGGGGCGGTGCTGGAGCTGGTCGTCTTCGGCGGCGGCACCCTGGCGGTTTCGGCCGGGGCGGTGGCGGGCGGTGTGATCACCGCGGCGCTGGTCTACCTGCTCGCCTACCGCAACGGTCTGCAGGGATACCGGCTGGTCCTCGTCGGCATCGGCTTCAGCGCGATGCTGGCCGCGGCGACCGCCTACCTGATCGCCCGCGCCGACCTCGACGCGGCCCAAGGCGCGCAGATCTGGCTGGTCGGCAGTCTCAACGGGCGGGGTTGGGAGCACGTGGTCCCGGTCGCCGCCGCGCTCGCCCTGCTGCTGCCCGCCGCGCTGGCGCTCGCCCCGGCGCTGCGGACGCTCGAACTGGGGGATCGCGCGGCGGGCCCGCTCGGCGTCGCGGTCGAGCGCTCGCGGCTCTTCGCGATCGCCGCCGGGGTCGGGCTGACGGCGGTGGCGACCGCGTCGGTCGGGCCGGTCGCCTTCGTCGCCCTGGCCTCGCCGCAGCTGGCCCGGCGGCTGACCCGGACCAGCGGCCCCGGCCTGCTCGGCGCCGCGGCGATGGGGGCCTTCGTGCTCGCGTTGAGCGACTTCCTCGCCCAGCGGCTCTTCCCCTCGACGCCGTTGCCGGTCGGGGTCTTCACCGGTGCGCTCGGCGGGCTCTACCTCCTCTGGCTGCTCTCGACCGAGCTGCGGGGGGCGGGCCAGTGAGGGGGGAGGACTCCGTCCGCCTCGCCGGCTCGGCGCTCGAGCTGGGCTACGACGGCCCGGTCGTCGGCCCGGACCTCGATATCGAGATCCCCGATGGCTCCTTCACCGTCATCGTCGGGCCGAACGCCTGCGGCAAGTCGACCTTGCTGCGGGCGATGGCGCGGGTGCTGAAGCCGCGGGCGGGCGCCGTCCTCCTCGACGGCAAGGAGCTTGCGCGCTGGCGCGGCAAAGACGCGGCTCGTGTCCTCGCCATGCTGCCCCAGGATCCCCACGCTCCCGACTCGATCCTCGTCCGCGACCTCGTCTCCCGCGGCCGCTATCCCCACCAGACGTTGCTGCGTCAGTGGTCGGGGGAGGACGAGGCGGCGGTCGCGGCGGCCCTGGCGGCGACCCACACGGAGGACCTCGCCGACTGCACCGTCGACGAGCTCTCCGGAGGCCAGCGGCAGCGCGTCTGGCTGGCGATGGCACTCGCCCAGGAGACCCCGCTCCTCCTCCTCGACGAGCCGACCACCTTCCTCGACATCGCTCACCAGCTCGACATCCTCGAGCTCTGCGCCGACCTCCACGAACAGGGCCGCACCGTCCTCGCCGTGCTCCACGACCTGAACCAGGCCTGCCGCTATGCGACCCACCTGATCGTCATGGGCGAAGGCCGCATCGTCGCCGCCGGAGAGCCCGACTCGATCCTCGACGAGGGGCTGGTCGAGGACGTCTTCGGCGTCGCCTGTCGCCTGATCGCCGACCCCGAGACGGGGACGCCGATGATCGTGCCGCGTGCGCGTCGTCCGGGCGCGAAGGGGCGATGACCTCCCGAGCACAGCTCGCTCTCGGGGACGAACCTCTTCGAGGTCCACCGGGTCCCGTGTTGCGGTCGGCAGATTGACCCGCGCCGCCGCCTCTGGGAGGCTCGCGGGGCCGATCTTCGCGCAGAATGGTGGCCGATCCTGGGGGGATGCGCAGCGACAAGGAGGATGACTTGACCCCAGCGGAGCCGACGCCGATCCGCCGAGGCCGGACCGCCATCATCGGGACCGCGCCCGTGGCGCTCGCCGGCACCGCCCTCGCCGCCGCGGGTCCGATCAAGGGCGCCACCTACTCCGGGCGCCTCAAGCCCGCCCAAGGCCGCGCCGATCAGTGGCGGCAAGTTCACCGCGACCGGAACCGAGATGGGCGAGAAGCGCTTCGGCGGGGGCCTCACGGCCATCGCTACGGTGAGCGGCAAGTTCGTTCGCCGGCGGCAAGGTGAAGGGCAACTTAACGGAGCGCCCGACGACGGAGCCGAATGGGTGGCGTCCCAACCCGAACCGAGACGCACCACGGCGAGAAATTCGGACTGAGAGGGGCCACTTTGCGGGCTTATCCCCCTGTATGTCCGGACGCGAATCACCACCAGAGGGAGATGCTGCTCAGCGGGCGAAGCGCAAAGTCAGATAGCCAGGCGGACGTGATCGGATTCCGCCTCGATAAGCGGGGGAGTGCCACAAAGTGACTATCGCGTTCCGAGGCAACTACCGGGCAGGGCCGCCAACAACCCTTGAATTGCAGGGAGAAGAGAGTGGAGCTAGGCGGATTCGAACCGCCGACCTCCTGGGTGCGATCCAGGCGCTCCGGATCGCCGTGCGGGTCGAAATTCCCCATTCTAGAGCGGTATGAGGTAGGTCATGCCCTCTTCTCGTGTGCCCTCGATATGCGCGGATACGCGGCGATATGTGGGCATTCGGGCACTTAAACGCGTTAGTGCCCAACAGCGGCCGGACTGATTCAAACCCCTTGCCGAGGAAACTGATCGTCTCTCCTGGTCTTGGCGAAGAGGGCACCGGAACTCAGCCGCAGCTGGTGGCGACATCCAGACCACGGCACACGGAGTGCTGCTTCTCCGTGCTCGGGGTCGTGATGCGCTACCGATGAAGCCCTTGGCCACCGTGTCCACGTGGTCGAGATTGAGGACGCACTCCCGCGGCATCCCGTCCTCGGGCCGGAGCCGGGCCTCGGTCGGCAGCTCGCGGAGAGTGGCGGTCGCCGGGACGACGAGGATTTCGTAGAGGGCGCCGATCGCCTCGTCGCCGGCCATCATCAGAGCCGGACGACGTCGCCACTCGGGATGCTCGGCCCAGATGACCTGTCCGGTCTCACCAGGGTTCGTCATCGGCCGCGCGCTCGGACTCTGCGAGGCGCCGCATCGAATCGCCGAACGCGACCGCATGCGCCTTTGACAGGCTGCCCCACTCTTCGGCGTCGCCCCGGCGTGCATCGAGCAGGCGCAACGCTTCGTCCGCCTCGGCCTCCGAGAGGGCCATCACCCGCTCAAGCAGCTTTTCCTTCGCCGTCATAGGTCGCATTCTCCCGTCAGTCCCAGGCCGCATGGACAGGGTCGCGACCTGGTCGAGGGACGCTCCGTCTGGCGACTCTCGGCGATGCGCTGCGAACCAAGTGAATACGAGGTTTGGGAAAGTACGGGAACATCACTGAGAAAGATCGCGGTATAACCCCGGACTTACTGACCAACTGCACACGACTTGTCTGGGGGTTCGAGGTATGGCAGGTATTGAAGCGAATGTCTTCGAGTCCTTTCTGGAGCACTTAACAGCGAGTGGGGACGTGCCTGAGCAAGTCACCGAGAAACTCAGCAGCGCGCTGGCGCAGGAGAAGTTCCCCAAAGCCGACGAGATAGCTGAGATC
>MKSH01000002.1:45184-48891 GCA_001898095.1 Solirubrobacterales bacterium 70-9
TCCTTTATCGTGCTCGGCCCCAATGGCTCGGGAAAGAGCGGAGTCGTTGACGCAATCGATTTTGCGCTAACGGGGAACGTGGCGCGGCTCAGCGGGGAGGGCACCGGTGGTGTCAGCTTGGCCAAACACGGACCGCATGTGCATCGTCGGGATGACCCGGCCGCCGCCAAAGTAACGCTCACGATCCGCCACCCGGCAACTGGTCAAACGGCAGCACTTACCCGGTGCGTCAAGACTCCCGACCTGTTCACCCTCGATCCGGAGACCGCTGAGATGGTGGAGGCCGTCGAATGGGCCGTCTCGCATCCAGAGCTGACCTTGTCAAGGCGCGAGGTCATCAAATACGTAAATGCGGAGCCAGGAAAGCGAGCGCAAGAGGTCCAAGCGCTGCTCAAACTAGATCGAATCGATGAAACGCGTCGCCTCCTAAGAAGCGCACTGTCAAAAATATCGGCGGAGTTAAAAGCCTCGCGGACGTCGGTGGGAAATGCTGAAGACGCGGTTCGACGTCACTTGGATCTGACTGAACTCTTGTCCGAGCAGATGTGTGCTGCGGTCAACGCGCATCGCGGCACGCTCGGCCTTGAGCTACTTGAGGCCGTCTCCCCGGACACGAAGCTCGCCGAGGGGGTACAAGGAGCGCCGGCGGGAGGAGGCTACGACAAGGCATCGGCGCTCCGAGATGTCGACGCCCTTTCGGCCTACATCGCAGAGCATGGCGGTCTGTCGGCGGCAGTCGAGGATCTCACGGCTGCTCTCGGTCTCTTGGAGGCTGATCCAACGATCCTCGACGCTCTAAAGCATCGGCACCTTGTCGAAGTGGGTCTTCCACTGGTCAGCGAGGCCGTTTGTCCGCTCTGCGACCAGCCATGGCAGGACGCTGGCGATCTCCGCGCCCATCTCGAGGGCAAGCTCGCTCGTTCAGAAGTTGCCGCGAGTCTTGAGGAGAGAATCAAAAAGTCGGCAGGTGAGGTCGTGGAAGAGCTTCAACGAGTTCGCGGACTGATACAAACGGCGCAGCCACACGCCATAACCGTTGAACGTCGCGGTGACCATGCCGCGTTGCACGATTGGTCAAGCGACCTCTCCGCCTTCGAGGCCAATCTCGGCAGTTTGGAGACGCTTCGCAATGAGGCATCCCGGCTAGAGACTGATCCACTGCAAGTGCCTGCCGCGTTGAAGAATGCGCTCGGTGAACTTCGCTCGGCGATCGAGGCCCTGCTCGATCAAAGCACCGCCGACGACGCGCGGACTGCGTTGACTATCGCCGAAGAGAGGTGGACGCAGCTCCGTCAAGCGCGTGCTGCCAAAGCCAAGTCAACAGCTGCATACGCGACGGCAGAAGCCGTCTATCGAGCCTATAACGAGGTTGCTGACAAAGCTCTTACCGAGCTTTACGAAACTGTTGAGAGCAAGTTCGGCGACTACTACCGACGGATTAACGCTGACGACGAGTCTGCATTCACCGCCGGGCTCTCGCCTTCGGCAGGCAAATTGGACTTGGAGGTGGACTTTTACGGCCTAGGCATGTTTCCACCAATGGCGTATCACAGCGAGGGCCATCAGGATGGCATGGGGGTATGCCTATATCTGGCCTTGATTGATCAGGTGCTTGGTAATGATTTTCGCCTTGCTGTCATGGACGACGTGGTGACTTCGGTGGATACGAACCACCGCCGCCAATTTTGCAACCTGCTGAAGGAAGTTTTCCCGGAAGTGCAGTTCATCATTACCACCCACGACGAGGTATGGGCGCGTCAGATGCAATCTTCTGGCCTCGTAGATCGACACTCCTTGGCGCGGTTCCATGGATGGAGCGTCGATGGAGGTCCGTTGTATGGCTCAGTCGGGGACTTCTGGGAGAAGATTGATGCAGACCTGGACGACGACGTACCGGGCGCCGCCCACAAGTTGCGGCGTAATCTGGAGGCGTCCATGGCGGAAATCGCGGCAGGCCTGCAGGCGCGGGTGACTTATCGCCCTGACAACAGTCATGACCTGAGTATGTTCTTCAATTCGGTCAAGGGGCGCCACGGCGACCTGCTGAAGAAGGCGGCGAGCTCCGCGAGCTCGTGGAACAACAACGACGCCAAGCAGCAGGTCGATGCACTCAAGGCCGAGCGAACTCAGGCGATACTTGCCCAGGACGGAGAGAACTGGGCGATCAACGCACTGGTGCACAGCAACGACTGGGCGGCGATGAGCAAGGCCGACTTCGAACCCGTGGTGGAGGCTTGCAAACAGTTCACCGAGCTATTCAGTTGCAGCAACCCCGACTGCGATTCGTGGATCTATGTCGTCGGGATGCCCGGCAGCGAGGAGGCGCTGCGCTGTTCGTGTGGCACTCTCAACATAAATCTCCGCCGAAAATGAGCTAACGAGCGAATAGACTCAGCATCTCTTGATGCGACGGGTCCGTTCGTCCAAATGGTGTCTACCCAGGAATCTCGTCCCAAGACAACTCTCGGTTCGGCTCGTCGAGATACCACGCGAAGGTGCCAACCGCGAGATCCTTCAGCCTTCGTTTGGCGGGCGAGGCATTCCTCGAAGCAAATGCCGTTAGAAAGCGGCAACTACTGTCTGGGATGCGCTGCTTCCCGGCCCATTTGAGCAATGCACTTTTTCGATCCTCGTCGATCGGCCCGTCGGTCGCTACCGCCTCGATGATCCAAAATTGCGGGGGCAGCGTCCCGATATCGACGACTAGGGCGTCGGGTAGGAGATCTGAGATGTCGATCGTGATGCCGAGGCGTTGAAGCATCCTTGCGTCGGCCGTGTAGATCTTGTCGCCCGGCTCGGAGATAGTCAAAACCACCGGGTCCTCAAGGCGTGCGGGCGCCCACTCCTCGATCACGCCCTTGAGGATCAGAGAAGCTTCGCCGGGCTCCAGCTGACGCTTGGTGTCATCAGGCAGGAGGACGGAAATCGCGTGTTCCTGGTCGCTTCGCCTGCGGGCAGTTAGGGCTTTCACTTTCCCGGCTGGACTCATGTGGTGCGAGCGAAAGTCCTCAACCCGGACCGCGAGCTCCTGCTCGTCGATGGCGGGATCGAAGAGGTCCGCAAACGCATCGGTGAGCGCCCAGCGCGGAAGTGGGCTCGTCGTCTTCACTCCGGGCTTCACGCGCAGCGCACCCTCGTCGAGCCACCGAGGAAAGACATGTCCACGGATGGTCTCCCTGCTGTTGTCTCCGTACTTGGGATCGAACGGCAGGCCCCATCTACTCATAAGGTCACCCACTGCGCGCTTGGCCGCAGGCCCGGTGGCGGCCAGAAACCATGACTCGCGCGATTGGGCGTCCGCGTGTGTGTAAGCCTCATCGGATAGCCAGAGGAGCATAGTTGGACGGACCCAGTGAGACTGGTTGGAGATGTCGCCGTCGGCTGGCACGACAGCGTCGACATAGAGCATTGACGCGACTGCCCAACCAGCCTGAGGGCTTGAGAGCACGGTGTCGAATGCAGTCCGAGGGAAGACGAGGCCGAGTCGATCGACACATTGCTCATGGGTGGGCAGGGCTCGTGGGGCCATCACCTATTGGGCGCGTAGACATTTGCAACGGCACTCTCCAGTTTCTCGCCGCGAAGCGAGTCCCATCCCGAGAGTGTGGTGGCATCGGGTAATGGCAGCGCTTCGAGCTCGTAGGCGCTGACCGCTACTGATCCCGCGATGCACCGGACAAGACGATCGAAGGTTCGCGTCGTCAGTA
>MKSH01000002.1:48991-54286 GCA_001898095.1 Solirubrobacterales bacterium 70-9
AATCGCAGGCTCATGAAGAACCAAAAAATCCTCGTCTCTTTCGCTGAGATCAATCCAGCGCAACGCCTCTCGTGCGGCGTCACGGTGTAGCTGTCCCCCATCAAGATCGGCAGCCCAAATCACTGGTGCAGATGAACCCTTCCTTCGGGAGCTTAAATCTGATCTTCGGCGATTCCAAACCAGGGGGCCGGTGCTTACCTTCCATCCAGCCGCGCCAAGCCGCTGGGGCATCGTCGCTGCCGCAGCGGCTACATGGGCGTCATCAGTACGCCTCGGAAGAATCCACGGCTTCTCCCCTCGAGGCGAGGAGACCTTGGCGACAGGGGACACGCGCCCATTCGCAGAAGAAATCGAAGTTCGCCGAGAGCGGGTTCTCGCGAATACCGCTAGGCAGGTCTCTTGCAGGCCGCCAGCGAACACGCCGCTCCGGTCCTCGACGAAGGTGAGTGAACGTAGCGGAGCATTTTTCGCAAGCTCGTAGCGCAGTGAGCTGAAGTACCGCCCGGCCAGGAAAGAGGTAGGCACGACCGCGGCCAAGGCTCCTTCATGATCAAGGCTCTCAAGCCCCGCGCCCAGGAACATCGAATACAGGTTGGCATGGCCGTAGAGGTACCGACTCCAGCGCGTTCGCTCCTCTTCGTCCAGTCGGACACGGCCATAGGGCGGGTTCATGACTACCACGCGTGCTGGTCCGAGTTCGGCAGAAAGCCCATCGCCGACGCGTGCAAGTCGAGGCAAGGGACGCCGACGACTAGGCTCGATGCGAGCCAAGAGAGGAAGGAGCTCGGATGCGAGCACGACGTTGGCTATCCAGACCGCTGCCGGATCGGTGTCGATCCCTTCGATGAAGCGCGGCAGCCCCGCCAGGGTGATCCGGGGATCCGCCTCCGAGAGAGAAGCGAGATGCTGACGCAGAGGCGGCAGAAGGAGCGCTCCGGCTCCACATGCTGGGTCGCGCACGAGACCTGGAAGCGGGACGCAATGGTTCCGCGGGCCTGCGGAGGATCCAGTAGCTGACGCCCAGAGAGCGCGAGCCAAATCAGGTGGCGGGTAGTGCCTCCCATGGCGAGAGCGCGTCTCATCACTTAGCGCGCCGCTGTACAAAGCCCCCAGATCCTCGGGGAGTGTTCCTGCCAGGTCGGCTCCATCGATGGCCGGTGCGGCTGGTAGCCCATCGAACGCCCTCTCCGGTGAGAGCCAGCGGTCCGAAAGACCGTATATGTCTGCGAGCTCAGCCCACCAGCGCGGAATGGCAGCAAGGATCTCCCGTGCTCCAGCACCAGGATCTCCAGCCGGGTCTGCATGCCCTAGCGGAGCGCGGGACCCTCGAGGCCCTAGATCGCGGGCGGGCGAGGAGTCCGTGAGGCGATCATGCCGATGATCCCGTTCTCTCAGTGCCTGGCTCGCCATCAACAGTCCATCCTTCCAGAGCAGGCTGACGACGTTGGTCGCCCGCTTGAGTCAATGTGGCCAGTCGTCTCTCAAACGCTTCAACTCCTCGGAGCGGTAGGCGCCGGTGAGGGCGCCAGCGGTCTCAGCGACGGCGCGCGTACGCTCTGCGAGGCGCGTCTCGCTCATATGGGGATGCTTTCCGCGTGCCAGGTCTACGTGCTGATTAGGTCCGACGTTCCGGGGCGGTGGCTTCGGAGCCGCTTCGCTCTGCCTTTGATCGTGATCGCGCTTTGAACGTGCCATGGATGAGGACCCGAGGAGGTGTCTTGGAGCGGTCGGCCCTGCCAGTTCAAAGGCCGAGGAAACCGAGATCCGGCGGCGGGCACCGGACTGATTGAAGGGTGCCTCCCGTCATTTGAATACCGCTGATCCGAACCCGATGCAAGTCGGGAATCCCCCGGAATCGGCGCACATCCCCGCATATCCGATGCAGTTCGGGCACTAGTGCCTCGGGCGAGGGCGGATTTCCGGGCCGGTTCAAATGGCTCCCCGGAATCCGAAGTCGCCGGTTTGCAGGGCTTCCTCCTCGATGGAGCTAGGCGGATTCGAACCGCCGACCTCCTGGGTGCGATACAGGCCATCCGGAGCCATTCTCAGCCGAATATTTCCCATTCTAGAGCGGAATAAGGCGGACGTGGTCGGCCCTCCGAGATCCCGATATATGCGCCGATATGCGCCGATATGCGGGCATTCGGGCACTCAAACGCGTTAGTGCCCAAGTTGGGCCAGCCGGTTTAAACCGCGAGGTTGTCCGCGCGGAGGTGCCGCCTTTTTCGGTGCCTGCGACCGTTCACTGGGCGGTAGGCAATACCTCGGCGACGGACGGGCAGCCACCGCCCTCGCAGCAGGACTCGACCTTCTGCCTGCAGTCCTGGCACCACCATGCCGAGCGCATCCAAAAGATACGATGCGGGCGGCCGGTCATCGCGCAAATCACCGCCTGATGGTTTCACTGGCCTCGGCGGATGCTGCTGGCGATGGAGGGCAGCGGGCGAGCGGCGGCCCCTGCACTCACGCCCCTCCTTATGACGCTATTCGAAGGGCGGTGCCTTCGGTTGCATCCGCAATTTGGCCGAAAAGTCTCTGCGCGGAAAGCCAAAGTGGAAATACCTATATACAACTCCGATCGTGCCTGGGACCGAGATAGATCTCCGCGCCGCGGTAAACGCGATCTCCGACGTGATCCAGAATCGTCCAGCTCCGCTAAGGGAGTTCGATCAGATCTATATGAAGGCTGGCGACATGGTCATGCAGGCCGAGCAGATCGCGCGCTGGTCCGACGGGAAACATCTCGCCTTCATCGGCGACGGCGATGCGATCTCGGTCTGCGTCGCCTATCTCAAGAAACGCGAGATCCTCAAATACGGGCCCGAGAAGGTCACCGTCTTCGACTTCGACGAGAGGATGTGTAACTCGGTCGAGCGCTTCGCCGACGCAGAGCGAATCGTCGGGCTCTCGTCTGTCCTCTACAACTGCCTCGACCCCTTCCCGGGACCTACCGACTTCGATTTCTTCTACACCAACCCTCCGTGGGGTGCGAGCAACCAGGGCGAGAGCGTCAACGTCTTCGTCGAGCGAGGGATGGAGGCAACCGAGTTCGCCGGCCAGGGCGTGGTGGTGATCGCAGACGACCCCGAACTCACCTGGCCGAAGGAAGTCCTCGCGAACCTCCAGTCATTCGCCGTCGACAAGGGATTCTTCGTCCAGCGGATGCTGCCCCAACTCCACTCCTATCACCTCGATGACGCTCCTGACCTTCTGTCGTGCAACGTCTTCCTGGCGCCTGTCTCGACGGGCCGACGTCCTACCGACAGCCTCAGGATCGACGATCCCGTACGGCTGGAGAACTTCTACGGCCGCGACAAGACTCCCCGGGTCAGATACGTCCGAGAGCGCAGTAGGCTCGACTACGGCAAGGCCCACGAATCCGAGTACCTGCTCGAGCTGCTGGAGACCCCCGAGTGAGCGACATCATCAAACCAGGCGAAGACATCCTCTTCATGAAGGTCGGGACCCATGCCAACGAGTCCCTTGAGGAGATCATCGAGCGGAAGCAGGCCGAGATCGACGCCGCAGGCTTCGCGCTCTGGGGCTACGGAGGGAACACCTGTCATCCGCTGACGATGGTTCAGCCATTCGCCCGCGGGGCCGTCGAGCAAGGCAATCAGATCCACCTCTTCATGGAACCGATGGAGTCGAAGCACTTCGCGGTCTCCGAGCGGGCCACCGAGTTCTCCGTCGACGGCGTCAACTGGGAGAAGATCGACCCCGCGATCAACGTGATCGGCTCGCGCTACGCGCTCGCGATCACGGATCTAAAACAGGAGCAATTCGAGCTACCGCTGGCGCAGACCGAGGTCGCCGTCGGCAACAGCAAGGGCAGGCGGGGCGATCGCTACATCCAAGGTCGGGTGGACAAGGCCTGCCTCGAGGTGGTCGTGCCGCCGGACGGCCCCGAGGATCCCGAGGGCAAGCTCGTGCCGATCGGCCTGGTGGCCGAGGTCGTCGATCCCTACGCGGTCTTCGTCCGCGACTAGTTCTCGCTACCCCTGGCCGTCATCGAGCAGCATCTCCGGTGCCGACCTCCGGACCTCGCGGACGTATTGATCCAGAGCTTCGATCACCGTAGCCCTGTCGGCCGGTGAATCGGCATAGCAACCAAAACAGATGCTGAGCGACTTGTCGACGGCTGCCTCTGCGCATACACCAGCGGAGACGCTGCCGAAGGTCTCGTCCTCCTCGATCACCTGTCGGGCGATCTGTTCGAGGCAGCGGATGCGTCCTCGCAGATGGTCCAATGCTTCAAGGTGGGGGCGAGCTCCGTCGAGTCCGGCGATCGCCCGCTTGTCGCCGGTCTCGAGCAGCGGGAGATCGCGCATGACGACGAGCGCGGCCAGCTGACTCTCCCCGTTGTCCAGAGCTAGGCCGTGCTCCTGTCCACAGAGCTCGATCTGCGCGGCAAGTTCGATCTCCTCGTCGTTGGGCTCGAGCTCCGCGCAGCGCCCGAGGAAGTCCGACAGCTCCGACCGCGCGACGTCGGCGCCGCGCTTCAGGCCGGCTCGCGCTATCTCGTGACCGACCACGTACTTGGCGGCGCCGAGGATGCCGATCGAGTGGGGCTCGCCATCCGGCCAGAAGACGTCGGCCAGACCGTAGGAGACCGACTTCAGGATCAGGTCGTTGTCGACCACGGTTTTCACGGAGCCGGGCCGAGCGTCCTAATCCACCGGCGCGCCGAGGACGGCAGCAAGGAAACGGGAGGCGTCCTGGGGAATGGAGTCGAGCTGGAGCTGGGAGACCGCCAGACGGTTCACCGCCTCCCAGGCCGGCGCGGGGGTGGTGTAGATCGCCTTCAGGGCTCCGAACGCGGCTTCCCAATTCTGAGTCGAGTAGCCAAAGCAGAGGGCAAGCGTGCCCGGCTCGATATGAAGGCGCGGGCCCTCCTGCCGAACGACATTGGCGAGACCACCCGGGCTCGCGGCGGCACTGTTCTCTGCTTCGCTGACCTCTAACCCCGGCCGGCCCGTCAGAAGCTCGAGAGCGAAACGGTCGGCTGCGTCCTCCTCCTCATCGGCCGGCTCGAGGGCACCTTCCGGGGGATCGATGTTGACGATTGCCTCGCCAGGCGAGAGGTGATCGAGACCGATGTGCCCCATCTCGTGTGCAAGGTAGAAAGCGACCGGAGCCGGATATTCGGAATCCCGGCCGAGCAGGATGGCCGACCGATCACCGACCCTCACGGTCATCGCGGCCATCCTCTTGGCGGGCCAGGGGAAAACCCGCAGGTAGATGACCGGGATCCCGACCCCCCAGCACACGGTGAGCAGGCTCGGCAGATCGACG
>MKSH01000002.1:54301-57337 GCA_001898095.1 Solirubrobacterales bacterium 70-9
CGCGGGAGGCCGGCGGCGTCGCCTGCAGGAGGATGGAGGCGACCGCTCGCCCGAAGGAGGTGAGGCCGGTGCGCTCGACGTCATTCACGCCGGTGAGGTTCTTGAACTTCGCCTCGCTTCCGCCCCAGATAAATCGGGGCTCTTCGTCGGCGCCGAGAAGCGAACGTGGGTCTATCCCGAGCCGTCTTGAGACGCCGAACCGGAGCTCGGTCTGGGCGGACGGCGATCCCTCGGCCTCATCGCTCCACCACGCCGGCCAGACCGCGTCGACCACGTCGGGGTTCATGCCGATAGCGCCGAGGCGGTCTTTCAGTTCTCTGCTTGTCGGGCTGGTCATGAGCTGCCGTCCTCGGTCCCGCTGTTCCGACTCAGATCCCCCGCCGCCCTGATCAGGGTCGCAAGGGCCTCGGCCTGGGCAGGGGAACCGTCCCAGATTTCCGCGAGTGCGTCTCGCACTGCGGCCGGGAGGGAGATCTCGTCCGTCTCTTTATGAATGTAACTGCATAATCGGGCGTAGCTCTTGCTTTTCCGGGAAGGCTCACTTCTCATCGCGCGTGAAACCGTGGACTGGCTTACTTTCGCTCTATTAGCCAGCTCCGATTGGGAAATTCCCTTGCGACTGAGAAGCGCCTTCAGTTCGCTCGTCACGTCCATTTCATTCATTAGTATTCACCAGGTGCCGCACCTCGCGCAAGCGCAAGCGATCCCCAGTGCCTTCTGTTGGACGCGCTTCGGCACGGAGGCCGGTGAGTCGATCGAGGAAATCGTCGATCGCAAGGAGCAGGAACGCCAGCACAACGAAGGCGTGTTCTTCTGGGGCATCGGCAACTCCGTGGCGCCGGGGATGTCGGCCTTGCTTGCGATGAGCGACCGGCCGACCGTCCTCTTCAGTCCGATTCGGGGCAAGCCGCGCGCCGTCGACCGTTCCCCCGCTGCGCGATTTGTGTGGACCGCCGG
Source organism: Solirubrobacterales bacterium 70-9 (assembly GCA_001898095.1). Taxonomy (GTDB): domain Bacteria; phylum Actinomycetota; class Thermoleophilia; order Solirubrobacterales; family 70-9; genus VAYN01. The sequence continues at coordinate 55,259 of MKSH01000002.1, forward strand.
GCTAGACCTGAACGGCGAGCGCTTCGAACTGCCCCCGATGGCAAGGGTCACCAGCGGTGGTTCGCCGGGAGGCTCCGGGCGACCGCACTATGCGCTGGTCTGCAGTTCTCCGTCTCCTCTGTCGATTGACGCTGACGACGCGGAGGTGGACTTCCTCGCTCTTCGAAACCTGGTGAGCGGCAATCCCCTCGGCGTCTCGCAGGTGACCGCCGTCGTCCGTTCGATCGAGGGGCAGGCTCGCTCGGACATGCGCTACCGCGTCGCGATGCAGGCGGAGTTGGCGCCTCCTTATTTCGTCAGACTGACCGAGGTCGTTGCGGAACCCTTCGTGGCCGCATCGGTCTCCTGATCCAGCAAGAAGAAGCTTCCGCGAGCCGACCCGATAGAGAGCCATCGGGCTCTCGATGTTGACGGGCTACGCTTGACCCTGATGCGAACATACGTTCGTGCCGGGTTCGCCCTATCCGCAGTCCGAGATCGGCAAGATCGTCGACCGAGCCGTTGCCGAAGGCGACGCCGATCGCGCCCTCAGATGGGCGCAGGAGCTGAAGCAGGTCGGCCTTCACCGGGCGCTGGCGCTGACCCTCGTCCTCGGCCGCCAGGACGACGTGCGCTACCCCCGCGCCGCCTCGCGATTCCTGCTGCGCCTGATCGCCGAGGTCGAACCGTCGTTGCTCAATCTGAAGAAGATCGTCGACGCGCTCGACGTCGTCGGCCGGGTCCGCCTGATGCCCGACGTCACCGAGGGAGCCAACGCCGCGCTTGAGGATCTCGGTCGCCAACTTCGCGAGCGGGAGGAGGGGCTGCAACGGTGAACCACATCGTCGAGATCTGGGAGATGAATCGCGACGAACGCACGGTGTCCGTCCCGAGCTGCCTGGTCTGCGGCTGGACCGGTAGCGGCGGATCGCGTCCCAAGGCCGAAGCGGAAGGCGACGCGCATGAGGAAGGCCGAGACCCAGCTGGGCCCGTCGGCGAGATCTCCATCTCCGGTCCGACGACCGATCGACGGTCGGCGCGAGCTGAACACGACTCCACCCGGCGCTCTATATAAGGGGCATCCTCGGGGCCGGTCTACGTAATCCCTTTTATCGGGCGTGCCTGGAGAGTCGGCAGGATCGGCGAAGGCGCCCCGCCCAATGGCAAGGAGGTCGGCGCGGCCCCGCGCCGGGGGAGTTACCGCACCGGCGGGCAGCAGTCGGCCAGGTAGGCCCTTGAGCTGGTCGAGCTCGCTTCCGATCCGGTCCGAGTCGACCCGGTAGTAGACCGTCTTGCCATTTCGGGCCGCGGTCAGGAGGCCGCCGTCGCGGAGGAGGGCCAGATGCTTCGAGGCGGTCGACTGGCTCAGTCCGGCACGCCCGGCGACCTCGCCTACGAAAGCTCGGCGCCTCCCTCGAATAGCTGGAGTATCTCCTGGCGGGTGCTGGATGACGATCGAGGGCGCCGTCGCGATCATCGCTGGCATCGCCGCCTCCTCGATCGCACTCGTGGGCTTCGCGAGCGTCATCATCATCTGGCGCTTCACCGGACACAGGGTCTTCTCTGACCAGGCCGAGGAGCGCGCGCAGAAGCTCGTCGCCGTCCAGTTCTTCCTCCTCGCCCCCTACGTCGCGATCGAGTCGGTGCGGATTCTGATCGAGGGCGAGCACCCCTCGGCAAGCGTGGTAGGGATCGTCCTCTCGATTGGCTCGGTGCTCTTCATGCCGATGCTCGGGGTCGCCAAGGAACGCCTCGCAGTCCAGCTCGGCTCGCCGGCTACCAAGGGCGAGGGCCGGTAGGACATGCTCTGCGCCTACCTCGCCGGCGCCCTCTTCGTCGGCCTCCTCGGCAACGCGCTCCTCGGCGCCTGGTGGCTCGACCCGGCGGTCGCTCTGCTGATCGCCGCGGTCCCCGTCAAGGAGGGGGTCGAGGCAAGGCGAGGGCGACGGCTGTGCCTGTGTCAGCTCGCCGCTCGAGGGCGCACCGTTTGCCGGCGACAGCTGCGACGACGACTGTTGCTGATGGCAGGGATTCCGTCCCCTTTCGGTCGCTCGCTTGTGCACGCCCACCGATCGTGAGGCGGTCGAGGCCCTCGATGGA
>MKSH01000002.1:57359-57877 GCA_001898095.1 Solirubrobacterales bacterium 70-9
AGCTTCGGGGCCGGGTAGTAGGAGCGTCCTTGGGCAGCGTCAAGACGCAGATGGCAACGCACGAAACATCCCAGCAGGAAGAGGTCCTCGAACACATGGGAAAGATCGAAACGGTGATCGCGACACTCGACGGAACGGTTCCGGGCATCGTCGGTCCCGGCGTGGGCGGAACGGCCTGCACCGACACGCGCGAGAAAGCAGCTGTTGTGCGTCACAACCAGGTGTCCGGCGCCGCCCGCGATCCAGGCTTTGACGCGGTCCGCGATCTTCCGGAGGGGTTGATCTAGATGCGTCCCGGCGACTTGGCCGAAGAGGTCGGACTGAAAGCCCGCGCTGAGGTGACGGGTTCATGAGGCTGAAGCTGATCCTCGTCGGCGTCGGCGTGCTGGCGTTGCTCGCCTCGGTCGGCGTCGCGATGGCGACCACCGGAGCCACCACCGGCTACCCGCAGCCGAAGGTGGTCGTGCCGTCGGCCGTCTCGAGCCCGTTCGAGAATCGCTACGTCCTCACCGCGGTCG
>MKSH01000003.1:0-116 GCA_001898095.1 Solirubrobacterales bacterium 70-9
GAAACCGTCGATACGGATGGGCCTGTCGACCCTGTACCGCAGCCCCTTCGCATGAAGCAACGAGCGAAGTCGAAGCTCTGGGGGCGTGTCTCTGCGGCGGTTCGCGCGCATGCTCG
>MKSH01000003.1:802-3325 GCA_001898095.1 Solirubrobacterales bacterium 70-9
CCACGTCGAGCAGCGCCTGCGTCGTTGCCAGCGGGGTGCGCAACTCGTGTGACGCGTTCGCCGCGAAGCGCTGCTGTTCCGCCACATGGCTCTCCAGTCGCGCGAGCAGCCCGTCGATCGTGTCGGCGAGGTCCTTCAGCTCGTCGCGCGGCCCCGGCAGGTCGAGGCGCTCGTTCAGGTTCCGCTCGGAGATTTGGCGGGTCGTCGCGGTCATCGTCCGCAGCGGACGCAGGACCCGTCCCGCGACCAGCCAGCCGAGCGCGATCGAGATCACCGTCATCCCCGCCAGCACGAGCGCCGAGCGCAGCAGCCCCGAGTGGAGGGCGTCGGTCGAGCGATTGACGATCTCGTTGTAGCGCAGTTCGGTTTCGGCGACCTGGGCGGCGGTCCGCGGTGAGGTGCCGCTGGGGATGATCAGGTTGACCCCGGTGTTGTTGCGGAAGATCACGTAGGTGATGGCGAGGAGGACGGCGCCGGAGACGAAGAAGAGGCCGCCGTAGAGGAGGGTGAGGCGGAGGCGGACGGTGGGCGACGGGAGGCGCATCGTCAGGCGGCGATGCGGTAGCCGACGCCGGCGACGGTGGCGATGATCTCGGGCTCGCCGAGGCGCTTGCGCAGGCCCGAGACGGTGATCCGGACGGCGTTGGTGAAGGGGTCGGCGTTCTCGTCCCAGGCGCGCTCGAGCAGTTCCTCGGCGCTGACGACGCCGCCTTCGGCCGCGACCAGCACCTCCAGCACGGCGAACTGCTTGCGGGTGAGGGCGACGTAGTGGCCGTCGCGGAAGACCTCGCGGCGGAAGGGGTCGAGGCGGAGGCCGGCGATCTCCCGCACCGGCGGCCGGCTGTGGGCGCGGCGGCGGTCGAGGGCGCGGAGGCGGAGGACCAGCTCCTGCAGCTCGAAGGGCTTGGTCAGGTAGTCGTCGGCACCGAGCTCGAACCCCGAGGCCTTGTCGTCGAGCCGGTCGGCGGCGGTCAGCATCAGGATCGGCGTGCCGCTGCCGGAGGCGACGATGCGCTCGGCCACCTCGTCGCCGGAGGGGCCGGGGATGTCGCGGTCGAGGACGGCGATGTCGTAGTCGTTGACGCCCAGCAGTCCCAGGGCCGCGTCGCCGTCGGCGGCGATGTCGGCGGCGATCGCCTCCAGCCGGAGACCATCGCGGATGGCCTCGGCCAGGTAGGGCTCGTCCTCGACGATCAGCACGCGCATGCTCTGGATGCTCCCCCTCCGAGCATATTGGCGGCGTATCGAAAACCGCTTACGCGGGGGCAACGCGGCGCGGCGCAGGCTGGCGGCATGGCCTTCGACGAGTGCGTTCGCAGAAATGTTCGCTATGCGGCCGGAAGTGCGAACGCACCGGGTGGGGCGGTGGCGGCTGAGATGGCCGCGCGGCGCGACTACCGGACCCGCCGCACCCGGCCGAGGGCGCTCGGCCTGCTGCTGGCGCTGGTCCTGCTGGCGACGCCGCTCGTGGCGGGATGGCACCTGCTCCGGGGCGGGGACGACACGCTCGCCGGGCAGGGGCGGGAGGCCGGCGGCGGCACGCTCACCCGGCTTCCCGGCAGCGCCTGGCCGGCGCGGGGGCAGGCGGCGATCGTGCTCGGGGACGGGCGGCCGGCGGTCAGCCCGCACCAGCGGCCGGCGCCGATCGCGAGCCTCGCCAAGGTGATGACCGCCTACCTGACCCTGAAGCGCCATCCGCTCGGCGATGGCGACCCGGGCTTCACGATGACCGTCAGCCCGGCCCAGGCGGAAGCGGTGGCCGCGGAAGCCGACGAGGGCCAGTCGGTGGTCCCGGTGGCGGCCGGGGAGCGGCTGACCGAGCGCCAACTGCTGGAGGCGCTGCTGATCCCCTCCGGCAACAACATCGCGCGCATGCTCGCGGTCGGCGTGGGAGGGAGCGAGGCGGACTTCGTCGACGCGATGAACGACGAAGCGCGCGCCCTCGGCATGTCCCACACCACCTACACCGACCCGAGCGGCTTCGATCCCGGGACGGTCTCCACCGCCGCCGACCAGCTGCGGGCCTTCCGGCGGGCGATGCGCTTCCCCGCCTTCCGCCGGATCGTCTCGATGGCGAGCGTCACCCTGCCCGTCGCCGGCACGGTCGCCAACTTCAACCCGCTGATCGACGAGGGCTACGGCGGCAAGACCGGCTCCGACTCGGCGGCGGGCGGCTGCCTCGCGTTCTCCACCGAGGTGACGGTTGCCGGGCACTCCCGGACCGCGGTCGGCGTGGTGATGGGGCAGGGCGAAGGCAGCGACACCGGGGCGTTGTTGGCGGCGGCGGGGGAAGCGGCGGAGGGGCTCGTCGACTCGGTGGCATTTCGTCGGCATATCGAAAACGACATACGCGTCGGCAACGCTGCGCCGCCCAAGCTGGCGCCGTGACCTATCGCAACGGCAAAGGAGCTGGGATGAAGAAGAGGGACTGGACGATCGCGCTCGGGTTGGCGCTCTGCGTGGCGGCTCTGGCGGCGTGCGGGGGAGGCGGGGCGAGCTCCGGCGGCGGGGCGAGCTCCGGCG
>MKSH01000003.1:3414-3820 GCA_001898095.1 Solirubrobacterales bacterium 70-9
GCTCGGCGAATCGGGCCAGGAACTCTCGGCCGAAGAAGGCGAAGAATTCAAGGAAGGCTGGCTGGAATTCGCCAAGTGCGTGCGTGAACACGGCGTCGACATGGCCGACCCGGAATTCCTCGGCCCCGGCAAAGTCCACCTCGACCGCAGCGCGACCGAATCGCCCGCCTTCGAAGAAGCCCGCGAAGCCTGCCAAGGCAAGACCCTGGAACTCCACGGCATCAGCATCGGGGGCTGAGGTGCGTCGAGCCCTGATCGCAACGACCGTGGTGGCGGTGCTCGTCGCCGCCGGGCTCGTCTTCCTACTGGGCGGGTCGGGCAGCGGCGCGGCGGCGGACTCATCCGCGACCGGCGGGGGCGGTGGCGCCACGGGCACGGTCGAGCGCCGCACGCTCGCCGAACATCT
>MKSH01000003.1:4232-6138 GCA_001898095.1 Solirubrobacterales bacterium 70-9
AAGAAGCCCAACCGGGGTCGGTCCCCGTCCTCCGGACCAGCTCGACCCGCCGCATCGTCACCGTCGACCTCGAAGCCGACCAGCAGTCCATCGCCCACCGCGGGCAGAAGGTCGGCGTGCTCCTCCCGGGCGGGGCCCGTGTCCCCGGCGAGGTGCGGGGCCTCGCCGCCACCGCACCCACGGGCCCCGAAGAAGGGACCGGCGAAGAGGCCGAACCGGGCCTCGAGGCCACCGTCGCGGTGACCGGCAAGCACCGCATCCCGGCGCTCGACGGGGCGACCGTCAACGTCCTCTTCACCGAACGGGTCCGGGAGCACGTGCTGAGCGTGCCGCTGACCGCGTTGGTCGCGATCGGCGGCGGGCGCTTCGCCGTCTACGCCAGCGAAGGGGGCGCCCGGCGGCAGATCGTCGTCAAGCCCGGCCTCGCCGCCGACGGCTACGCCGAGGTCGACGGGAAGGGCCTGCGGGCGGGGATGACGGTCGAGGTCGGCCGGTGAGCGAGGCCCGCGCGGCGTCCTCGGAGGTCCCCGCGGCCGAGGCGCTCGACCCCGGTCCGTCCCCTGACCCGACCCCCGTGCTCGAGCTGCGCGACGTGCGCAAGACCTACCCGGGCGGGGTGGAGGCGCTGCGCGGCGTCTCGCTCGCGATCGGGCGCGGCGAGCTGACCGCGATCGTCGGCCCCTCCGGCTCCGGCAAGTCGACGCTCCTCCACGTGATGGGGACGCTCGACCGGCCGAGCGGCGGCAGCGTCGCGATCGAGGGCCACGACCTCTCGCGGGCGAGCGACGACGAGCTCGCCGGCATCCGCGCGACGCGGCTCGGCTTCGTCTTCCAGAGCTTCTTCCTGCTCGAGGCGGCGCCGGTGATCGACAACGTCGCCGACGGGCTCCTCTATGCGGGGGTGCCGGCCGGCGAGCGGCGACGGCGCGCGGCCGAGGCGCTGGCCCGGGTCGGCCTCTCCCACCGGGAGCGCCACAGCGCCGCGAAGCTCTCCGGCGGCGAGCGCCAGCGGGTCGCGGTGGCGCGGGCGCTGGTCGGCGAGCCCGCGATCGTCCTCGCCGACGAGCCGACCGGCAACCTCGACAGCCGCACCGGCGGCGAGCTGATGGAGCTGCTGCGGGGGCTGAACGAGGGCGGCGCGACGCTGGTGATCATCACCCACGACGAGGGGATCGCCGCCTCGGTGCCGCGGCGGATCGCGGTTCGCGACGGGCGGATCGAGAGCGATCGACGGACGGGCGCCGACGGGCGGCGGGGCGGCGGCCGGACCGCGGCGGCGCCACACCGATGAGCCGCCTGCTGCCCCGCGACCTGCTGCGGTTGGCTACCGTAGGCCTGCGCACCCGCAAGCTGCGGGCGGCGCTCTCGGTGCTGGGGATCTCGATCGGGATCGCCTCGCTGGTCGCCGTCCTCGCGATCTCGGAGACGAGCAAGGCCGACCTGCTGGCGAAGATCGAAGGGCTGGGGACGAACCTGCTCACGGTCGGCCCGGGCGAATCCCTCTTCGGCGAAGCGGTGGTGCTGCCCGCGGCGGCCGGCGGTCGGATCAAGCTGCTCGGCGAGGTCGAATCGGCGGCCGCGGTCACCCAGGTCAGCGGCGCGACGGTGCGCCGCAGCTCCTACGTGCCGCCGGAGATCACCGGCGGGATCTTCGTCGCCGCCACCGACCCGGGGCTGCTGGCGACGCTCGACGGGGCGACCGCGTCGGGCCGCTTCGTCGACGCCGCGACCGAGCGCGCGCCGGCGGTCGTGCTGGGATCGAAAGCCGCGCAGCGCCTCGGGCTCCACGGCGGCGATGGCCTGGTCCAGGTCTACGTGGCCGGGCGCCTCTTCACCGTGGTCGGGATCCTCGAACCGCTGCCGCTGGTCCCGGAACTCGACAGCGCCGCGCTGGTCGGCTACCCGG
>MKSH01000003.1:6167-8459 GCA_001898095.1 Solirubrobacterales bacterium 70-9
GAGGGCGAGGCGAACGTGCGCGACGCGGCGGCGCTGCTGCCGAGCGCCGCCGACCCCTGGGCGCCGGAAGAAGGCGCGGTGAGCCGGCCCTCGGACGCCCTCGAGGCACAGGCCGCCGCCGAAAACGCCTTCACCTCGCTCTTCCTCGGCCTCGGCGCGGTGGCCCTGCTGGTCGGCGGGATCGGGATCGCCAACGTGATGATCATCTCGGTCCTGGAGCGCCGCTCCGAGGTCGGCCTGCGCCGTGCCCTCGGCGCCCGCCGCCGCCACATCGCGATCCAGTTCCTCGGCGAGTCCTTCGTCCTCGGCATCGCCGGCGGCGCCACCGGCGTCCTCCTCGGCATCGCCGCGACCGGCGCCTACGCCGCCCACGAAGGCCTGACCCTCCTGGTGCCCCCGATCGCGATCGCCGGAGGCCTGGCCGCCGCCTGCGTCCTCGGCGCCCTCGCCGGCCTCTACCCCGCGATGCGAGCCAGCCGCCTCACCCCCACCGAGGCCCTCCGCACGACCTGACCCCGGCATGCAGCGCGAGCGCAAGTGCGTTCGCACTTCGCTCCCCTATGCGGCCATTTCTGCGAACGCGGCGCGGGGTGGGGCGTCAGGGGGCGGCGATCTGGACCGGGTAGCCGGCGCGGAGCACCGCCAGCGTCGCGGGCGGGGTGATCGCGGTGGCGGTTCCGCGGCGGGGGCGGGGACGACGCTCGCCGTAGCCGCTCGGGTCCCAGTCGATCAGCTCGGCGCCGCGGACCAGGGACGTGGTGCCGTCCCCGGTCACGAAGGCGCCGTCGGGAAGCTCGGCCCAGGAGACCTCGTGGAAGCGGCGCCGGTGGGTTCCGCGGAAGAGGCGATCGGCGTGCAGGCGGCGGTTCATCTCCCCGGCCGCGGGCGGCGGGCCGCCGAGCGCCTCCGCCCAGGCGCTTTTGTAGGCCTGGTATTCGGCGTGCCGGCACTCGCCGCAGGGACGGTGGCCGGCGGCGAAGGCGACCGCCTCGTCGTGGAAGAAGAGCGGCGTCCAGCGGTTCGGGATCCACAGCTCGCGGTGACGGCCACGGAACTCGAGCGCGCAGGTGATCCAGAGGTTGCCGGAGTGGAAGCGGACGATCTCGCGACCCTCGTGGATCACTCCGCGGTTGCCGGTCCAGGCGCCGCGCAACGGCGTGGCGACGATCTCCCCGGTCGGCGTGACCCGATTTCGCTCCGGCATGCCTCGATCGTACGGCGGCGCCGCGGCTGATCGGCTGGCCCGCGATCCCCCGCCGGTCCCCGACGGCGTCAGCCGGCCAGCTCGGCGGCGATGGTCTTGGCGAAGTCCTCGGGGCGGGAGAGGAAGGGATGGTGGCCGGCCTCGAACTCGACCACCCGCGCGTCGCCCTGGACCCGCCCGCGCTGGACCTCGGCCGGCGTCGCCAGATCCTCGGTGCAGACGACGTAGGTGGTGGGGCGCTCGCGCCAGCCGACCCGGCTCGGCGACTGTCCGAACGGGGCGAGCGACTGCCGCGTCAGCCGCGCCACCGCTTCCTCGCTGGTCTCCTCGTCGCAGTCCTGCAGGAAGAGCTCGCGGATCAGGTCCGGGCGGACGCCGATCGTCCCGTCCTCGCTCGGATCGAGCCAGGGCGCCGGCTCGCCCCCGATCAACTCACCCTGCGACTGCCCGGCGTCGGCCATCACCGAGGTCACGTAGAGGAGCCGCTCGACTCGCTCGTCGGCCCTGGCCTCGGTGATGATCATCCCGCCATATGAATGCCCGAGTAAAGCGACCGGCCCGTCGACCGCATCGATAGCCCGCCGGCAAGCCTCGACATCGTCAAAGAGGTCCCCCAACTCTCCACCGCCCTCGCCACAACTGGGCAACCGCACCGCTGCCGTCCCGATCCCGAGCGGCCCGACGATCCGACTCCACCACCAGTCCGCGTCGCGAACGCAGGCACCGTGGACGAAGAGCAACGTGGGGGCCATCGGGACACCGTAGCGCAACCGGAGGGTTGCGTGTGGGCTTCGGTTTCGCAGGGCTGCGGCGGGACGGGGCAAGGGACGCGGCCCTCTCGTAGGCGGTCCGGGCAGGCTGTGACCGCCTACGAGAGGGCCGTCCCTCGGGGAGAGGGCGAGGGCGCGCGTCCCATGCGGGTCGCGGCGGAGGTCCGCGACGATCTGCGCGGGTCCGGTGCGGAACTCCGCGTTCCTTAAGGAGGTTCCGGAGCCCTGAGTGAGTTGAACACACCAGGGTGTGGTCAACTCACTCAGACCGGCTTTTTCCGCCCCCCGGCCCGGAAAAGGCCGACCGCGTCCCCCGAC
>MKSH01000004.1:0-426 GCA_001898095.1 Solirubrobacterales bacterium 70-9
GGACCAGGCCCTCGACCCCGGGAAGGATTTCGACGAAGGCGCCGAACGCGACGACCTTGGTCACCGTGCCCTCGAGCACGTCGCCGGGACGGTGGGTGCTGATCACCCGCTGCCACGGGTCCTCCTGGGTCTGCTTCAGACCGAGGGAGATGCGCTGGCGGTCGCGGTCTATGTCGAGGACTTTGATCCTCACGGTGTCGCCGATCGCCACCACTTCTGACGGGTGGTTGACGTGGCTCCAGGAAAGCTCGGAGATGTGGATGAGGCCGTCGATCCCATCGAGGTCGACGAAGGCGCCGAAGTCGACGATGTTGGAGATCTTCCCTTCGACGACCTGGCCCGGCTCGAGGCGGCCGAGGATCTGCTCGCGGACCTCCTTGCGCTCCTCCTCGAGGACCGCGCGGCGCGAGAGCACGACGTTGTTGC
>MKSH01000004.1:545-1039 GCA_001898095.1 Solirubrobacterales bacterium 70-9
ACCTCGATGCGGCGCCAGGCTTTCTCGAAGCGGGCGCGCTTCTTGGAGAGGATCAGGCGGCCCTCGGCGTCCTCCTTGGTGAGGACCAGGGCGTCGACCTCCTCGCCGAGCTCGACCTCTTCCGCCGGGTTGACCGACTTGCGGATCGAGAGCTCGTTGCTGGGGATGACACCCTCGGCCTTGTAGCCGATGTCGACGAGGACCTCGTCTTTGTCGATGCGGACGACTTTGCCGTTGACCACGTCCCCCTCGTCGAAGGACACCATGGTCGCCGCGTAGTTCGGAACGACCTTCCCTTCGATTTCTAGAAGGAGGCCGCCACTGCCTTCTACAGGCGTGGCGCTGGGCGCAGGGGTCAGGGTCTCGGTCGCAGCCATCGGGTTGGGCATTGTGGCAGATACGACGCGGCGAGCGAGCCCCGCCGGTACCCTGCCGGGCGGTGCCTACCCGAGCGACCAAACGCGGCGACGAGCGTAACTCCCTCGCGGGCGGTC
>MKSH01000004.1:1179-3708 GCA_001898095.1 Solirubrobacterales bacterium 70-9
GAGACTCGCGCTACAAGCTGCCGTGGACCTTCTCCACCTTCGATTATCGGGAGCTGTGCGCGCTGCTCTGGGAGGGCTGCGACGCGCGCTTCGAGACGGCGAAGGTCGAGGGGCTGGTGAACGGGGCGGCGAACGGGAGCGACGCGATCGGGGTCGAGACCGACCGCGGGCTGATCACCGCGCCGCTGGTGGTCGACGCGCTCGGCTGGCGCCGGGTGCTGGCCGGACCGGCGGGCTACCAGCCGCCGGAAGCGCCGCTGTCGCGGGGGCTCGAGGTGCACCCGGAGGGCGGCGCCACCGACCTGGAGATCTGGATCGACCGCCGCTACGTGCCCGCCGGCTACGGCTGGAGCTTCCCGGCGGGTGAGGAGACGCGGATCGGCGTCGGCTCCTTCGATCCCAAATTCCACGTGCGCGAGACCACCGAGCTGCTGGCCGAGGACCTGGAGCGCGACCGGGTCCGCTACCAGGGCAACTGGATCCCCCACCAGCTGCGCGCGGCGACCGGACGCGGGGTGTTCTTCGCCGGCGACTCGGCCGGGCACTGCCTGCCGCTGACGGCGGAGGGGATCCGCACCGCGCTCTACTTCGGCATGGCCTTGGGACGGGAGCTGCGCGAGGTCGTCGACGGGCGCCAGACGCGCGAGCAGGCGGCGACCCGCTACGCCCAGTTCAGCGACTCGCACGAGTGGAAGTTCAAGTGGATGCTGCGGACGCAGAAGATCGTCCCGCGGGTCCCGCCGCGCCTCCTCGGCCCGCTGATCAAGGTCTTCGGCGTGAAGTGCTTCGTCGACTGGTCCTTCCGCCACTACCTGAACATCGCCCCGCCCGAGTTCGCCGATCCGGCGCCGGGACAGGCGAAGCCCGAGGTCCCGACCGCGGTCTGAGGGGATCGTGCGCCGCTACTTGGCGCCGAGCCAGTCGGTGCCGACGCCGGCGTCGACCTCGAGCGGCGGGTCGAGCTCGTAGGCGTGGGTCATCTCATGCTTGACGAGCTCGAGCGCCGCGTCCATCTCCTCCGGCGGGCCCTCGAAGAGGAGCTCGTCGTGGATCTGCAGGACCAGGCGCGTCGCCATCTGCTCCTCGCGCAGGCGCGCCCAGCAGCGCACCATCGCCACCTTGATGATGTCGGCGGCGGTGCCCTGGATCACCGTGTTGACGGCGAGGCGCTCGCCGAGGCGGCGGGTGTTCGGGTTGCCGGAGCGCAGCTCGGGAATCGGCCGGCGCCGTCCCATCAGGGTGGTCACGTAGCCCTCCTCCTGCGCCCGTTCGACCACCTCCTCGCGGAAGCGGCGGACGGCCGGGAAACGCTCCAGGTAGCGGGCGACGAATTCCTCGGCCTCTTTGCGCGGGATGTTGAGGCGGTCGGCGAGGCCGAAGCCGGTCAGCCCGTAGACGATCCCGAAGTTCACCATCTTCGCTTTCGAGCGCTGGCCGACGTCGACCTCGTCCGGGGAGATCTCGAAGACCTCGGCGGCGGTCGCCGCGTGGACGTCCTCGCCCGCGTGGAAGACGTCCTTCAGCACCTGCTCGTCGGCGACGTGGGCGAGCACGCGGAGCTCCACCTGGCTGTAGTCGGCGGAGAGCAGCCGGGCGCCGTCCGCGGCGACGAAGCAGGCGCGCACCGGCCGGCCGATGTCCGAGCGGATCGGGATGTTCTGCAGGTTCGGGTTGGTGCTGGAGAGGCGGCCGGTGGTCGTCGCGGCCTGGTTGAAGGTGGTGTGGACGCGGCCGGTGCCGGGGTCGATCAGGTCCGGCAGCGAGTCGAGGTAGGTGTTCTTCAGCTTCGTCAGCTCGCGCCAGGACTCGATCTTCTCGACGATCGGGTGCTCGTCGCGGATCTGCTGGAGCACCCGGGCGTCGGTCGAGAAGCCGGTTTTGCCGCGCCGTTTGCGGGACAGCTCGAGTTTCTCGAAGAGGATGCGGCCGACCTGCTGCGGCGAGCCGATCGTGAACTCCTCCCCGGCCAGCTCGTAGATCTCCGTTTCCAGCTGGTCGATCCGCGCGCCGAAGCCGGCGCCGACCTCGGCCAGGCGCTTCGCGTCGAGCCGCAGCCCCTCCCGTTCCATCGCCGCGAGGACGGCGATCAGGGGCAGCTCGACCTCGCGCATCAGGGACTCCAGGCCGAGCCCGATCACCCGCGGCGCCTGGTCCTCGGCGAGGGCGGCGACGAGGCGCGCCTCCTCGGCCGGGTCGAGCCCCGCCTCGACCTCCTCGCCGAGCGAGAGCTGGCCGTCGTCCTCCTTGTCGTCGCCCTTCGCGGCGGCGCCCTCGGCGAGGCCGATCCCGGCGTCGGCGGCGAGCTCGGTCAGCTCGTAGGTGCGGCGCTGCGGCTCGAGCAGGTAGGCGGCGAGCATCGTGTCGTGCTCGAGGCCGAGCTCCACCCCCTCGCGGGCGGCGGCGGCGAGCAGCCCGTGGCGCCCACCGCCGAGCGACTTCAGGTCGTGGCCGGCGAGCGGCTTGTCGGCGAGCGCGACGGCAAGCTCGTCGTGGGAGCTGGCGCCGGTGAGGATGCGCTCGCCTTCGGCG
>MKSH01000004.1:3716-4181 GCA_001898095.1 Solirubrobacterales bacterium 70-9
TCGGCAGGGACCCCCTCGACCGTCTCGACCTCGAGCTCGGTCTCGACCTTGCGGCCGGGGACCGCGTCGCCCTCCGGCAGCGCTTCTTCGAGGCGCTCCATCACCGCGCGAAGCTCGAACTCGCGCATGAAGTCCCGCAGCGCGCCGCGGTCGGGCTCGGTTTCGAGGGCGCCCTGCAGGTCCACCCCGGTCTCGATGTCGTACTGGAGCGTCGCCAGCTCTTTCGACATCCGCGCGTCATCGGCGTGGTTGGTGAGGTTTTCCTTGCGTTTGGCGCCCGAGATCTCGTCGACGCTTTCCAGCACCTTGTCGAGCGTGCCGAATTTCTGCAGCAGCTGGGTGGCGGTTTTCTCGCCGATCCCGGGGACGCCGGGGATGTTGTCGGAGGTGTCGCCGCGCAGCCCCATCAGGTCGGTGATCAGATCCGGCGGCACGCCGTAGCGCTCCTCGACCGCGGCGGCGTCG
>MKSH01000004.1:4201-5247 GCA_001898095.1 Solirubrobacterales bacterium 70-9
TCACCCGGATCCCGTCGCCGACCAGCTGGTAGGCGTCGCGATCGCCGGTCACCACCATCACCTCGATCCCCTGCTCGCGCGCCTGCCTGGCCAGCGAGGCGATCACGTCGTCGGCCTCGAAGCCGTCGACCTTCACGTTGGTGTAGCCGAAGGCCTCGACCAGCGGCATCAGGTGCGGCCACTGCTCCTTCAGCAGGTCGGGGCGCGGTTTGCGCTGCGCCTTGTAGAGGTCGAAGGTTTTCTCGCGCCCGCTCCAGCCCGCGTCCCAGGCGACGATGACGCCCTGCGGATGGTGCTCGTCGATGATTTTCACCAGCATCGAGGCGAGCCCGAAGATCGCGTTGGTCGGCCGCCCGTCGCTCGTCCCGATCGACTCGGGCAGGGCGAAGAAGGCCCGGTAGGCGAGGCTGTTGCCGTCGATCAGGAAGAGCTCGGGAGCGTCGGGCATCCCGAGCACTCTACGAGGCGACGAGGAGCACCTCCCGCAAGTCGGCGGCGACGGCCCCGGGAGCGGCCTCCAACTGGTCGCCGGTGTAGCGCCGCGTCCTGATCCCGTGGGCGCGCAGCTTGAGGTCGTCTGCATGGTCGTCCTCCATCGCGACCGAGCCGCGGTGGTACTCCCAGCTGTCGGTCTCGACCGCCAAGCGATGCTCGGGCCAGTAGAAATCGACGAGCCGACCGGCGACGCGGTGGTTCACGAGCGGCCGCGGGAGGCTGTGGTCGTCGCAGAGGGAGAGGAAGAGCAGCTCGAGGTCGGATCGCGTGCGCTTGATCGCCGAGAGGTGCGGGACGTTGTGGCCGCCGAACTCCGCCTGGCGGAGCGCGCGCCGGAAGAGGTAGGCGTCAAGTTCCCCGCGGATGTCTTCGATCGTGCGGGCGGGCGTGGTGACGGCGATGTCGTGGCGGCGGGTGACGTGGGACGGCGTGAGGGTGCGGGAGCGGTGGATCTGGAGCCCGGGCCTCTGCTTCCGACGAACAGCAGCACCGATGGTGAGGTGGATCGGCCCTTGGATGGGGCGCAGAAACTGCCAAAGCGCCGCGGCGCT
>MKSH01000005.1:0-1468 GCA_001898095.1 Solirubrobacterales bacterium 70-9
GTGCGTCTTCACGTTCCTCGTCGGGCACTCCGGTGCGGAAGAAGTGTGGTCGGGCGTGGCCGCGGCGGTCGCCGCATGACCGACACCGACACCGACACCGACAGGGCCACCGACGCCGAGCACACCGCGCGCGCCCACTGGTCCGTCGCGCCCGGTGCCGGCGAGATCCGGCTCGAAACCCTGCCGTCTCCGCGCGCCGGGGAGGCCCGCGTCCGGACGCTCTACAGCGGCATCAGTCGCGGAACCGAGCTGCTCGTCCGCGGCGGTGACGTCCCGCCCTCGCAGCACGCGCGTATGCGCGCGCCCTTCCCAGAGGGCGACTTCCCCTTCCCGGTGAAGTACGGCTACCTCTCCGTCGGTGTCGTCGAGGACGGACCCGCCGACCTCGTGGGGCGTCGCGTGTTCTGCCTGCACCCGCACCAGGACCGCTACGTCGTCGACGCGTCCATGCTCACGCCCCTTCCCGACGCCGTCCCCTCGCGCCGCGCGGTGCTCACCGGCACGGTGGAGACGGCGCTCAACGCGCTGTGGGACGCGCCGCCCTGCGCGGGCGACCGCATCGCCGTCGTCGGCGGCGGTCTCGTGGGCGGGGCGGTCGCCCTGCTCCTGCGCCGCTTCCCCCTCGCCCGGCTGCAGATCGTGGATCCGGATGCCGCACGCCGGCGGCAGCTGGCCGAGACGGGGCTCGACGCCGTGGCGCCCGAGGACGCGGCGGGCGACTGCGACCTCGTCTTCCACGCCTCGGCATCCGAGTCCGGGCTCGCGGCCGCCCTCGCGCTCCTCGGCGACGAGGCGGAGCTCGTGGAGATGTCGTGGTTCGGTGCGCGCGAACCACGCGTACCGCTCGGGGAGGATTTCCACTCCCGCCGACTGCGGATCACCGCCAGCCAGGTGTCGCGGATCGGCGCCGCCCGGCGCGCACGTCGCGACCCGGCCGCCCGTCTCGCGACCGCGCTGGAGTTCCTCGCGGACCCCGCGTTCGACACCCTCATCGCGGCCGACGTCGCCTTCGACGAGATGGACGACGCCTACGCCGCGCTGGAGGACGGTCGCATCGGCCCTGGCTGCGTCGTCGTGGCCTACCCCGACTCGCCCTGAACCGACCCGCCCCGACCTCCGAGAGGACACCATGTTCGGACTCACCGTCCGCGATCACGTCATGATCGCCCACAGCCTGCCCGACGAATTCTTCGGCCCCGCCCAGGGTCTCCACGGCGCGACCCTCGTCGTCGAGGCGACCTGGCGGAGCCCGCGCCTGGACGACCACGCGGTCGTGATCGACATCGGCGAGGCCTCCCGGCACCTCTCCGAGGTGCTCGACCCGCTGCGGTACGCGAACCTCGACGAGCACCCCGCGTTCGCCGGCACGCTCAGCACCACCGAGGCCGTCGCCGCGCACATCGCCCGGGCGCTCGCCGAGCGGCTCGACCCGGCAGCGGGCATCACCGGCATCGGCATCGTCGTGCGC
>MKSH01000005.1:1497-3583 GCA_001898095.1 Solirubrobacterales bacterium 70-9
CGCGGCCCTCCGCGCGGACGACGTCGCCGTTGTCGAACGCCGCGTCCCCGGGGCCTGGCCGCGCCCGACGGAGGACGATCTCGACGCCCTCGCCGACGCCCTCGCCTCGGCGCGGGAGGTCGTCGTCGACGGCATCGTGGCGTGCGCGGCTCCGGATCGGATCGCGGATGCC
This sequence comes from Solirubrobacterales bacterium 70-9, assembly GCA_001898095.1. Taxonomy (GTDB): domain Bacteria; phylum Actinomycetota; class Thermoleophilia; order Solirubrobacterales; family 70-9; genus VAYN01. The sequence continues at coordinate 1,670 of MKSH01000005.1, forward strand.
GCGGCGGCCGGCATCCGTCTCGTGATCCTCGTCCACCTCCCGCTGCCCGCCGAATCCGGTCTCTCCGACGCGGATGCCGACGCCCTCGCGCGCGGGGAGCGGGCGGCGCTGGAGGCGGCCGACCTGGTGCTCTGCACGAGCGCGTGGGCGCGCGACGACCTGCGAGCGCGCTACGACATCGCGGCGGAGGTCGTGCGACCGGGTGTCGATGCCGCTGACCCTGCCACCGGGAGCGCGCCGCCGCGCCTGCTGATCCTCGGCGCGGTGACCCCGCGCAAGAACGCGCTCCTCGCCCTCTCGGCGCTCGCCCCCCTGCGCGCGCGCGATTGGGAGGTCGTCGTGGCCGGCCCCGTCCGCGCCGCGCACCCCTATGTCGCCGAGGTCGAGGCCGCCGTCGAGGCGCTCGGCGCCGATCGCGCGCGCGTCGTCGGACCCGTCACGGGGCGTCGTCGTGAGCGCGTCTGGCGCGAGGCCGACCTGCTCCTGCTGCCCTCGCTCGTCGAGCCCTACGGCATGGTCGTGACGGAGGCCCTCGCCCGCGGCATCCCGGCGCTCGTCGCCTCGGGCACGGGCGCGGTCGAAGCCCTCGCCGCCGGGACCGACGCCGGCGGATCCCTCCCCGGCCTCGCTCTCCCCGCGGACGAGCCGGACGCGTGGACCGACGCGCTCGCGCGCTGGCTCGACGACGCCGATCTCCGGGCCGCCTGGCGGGCCGCGGCATCCGATGCCCGGTCTAGACTTCGAGGATGGCCGCACGCCGCGACGCAGCTGCGGGACCTGCTCCGATGGTGAGCCGTCCCGTCCCCGCCGATTGGCTGTCGCTGCGGCGCCAGGCCGATCACACCGCCCGCGAGGCGGCGCTCCCGCTCGTGGCGGAAGCCGTGGCCGCGCTCGGCGCGGAAGACGCCCCGGTCCGCGTCATCGACGTCGGCGCCGGAACCGGATCGAACCAGGCGTGGCTGGCCGACCGCCTCGTGCCGCTCGAGCAGCACTGGATCCTCGTCGACCACGACGCCGATCTCATCGACGCGGTCGATCCCGTCGCGCCGATCTCGGTCTCCTCGCTCACGCGTCGGATCGCCACGGTCGCCGAGCTCCCCGACATCGTCGCCGAGGACGAGGGCCCCGTGCTGTTCACCTGCGCCGCCCTCCTCGATCTCCTCTCCCCGGCGGATGCCGCCGTCCTCGTCGACGCGATCGCCCGGACCGGGTCCGCGGCGCTCCTCAGCCTCAGCGTCACCGGTGCGGTGTCGATCGACCCGCCGCACCCCGCCGACACCGCGATCACCGACGCCTTCGACGCCCATCAGCGGCGCGACGACCTCCTCGGTCCGGACGCCGTCGACCATGTCGCCGGGCTCCTCCGTGAGCGCGGACAGCGGGTGCGGGTCGCCGAGACCCCGTGGCGTCTGGACGCCGCCGAGCAGGCGGCGCTCGTGCAGCGCTACCTCCACGATCGGGCCGACGTGGCGATCGAGCACGACCCCGCGCTCGCCGACCTCGTCACCGCCTGGCGCGAGGAGCGTCAGGCCCAGATCGACCGGGGCGCGCTCGTCGTCTACGTCGGACACGCCGACATCCTGAGCCTCCCCGCGACCGCGTGAGCGGAGCCGGACGGATGCCGGGTCGAGGCCGAGGTCGGCTGATCCTCGTCGCGCTCCTCCAGGTGGTGGTCACCGCCGGCATCCTCGCCGTCGTGGTGTGGCGCTTCGGTCTCGCGCCGCTCGTGGACGCGGTGACGCAGCTGCCCTGGTGGGCCTACCCGATCGGCATCGCGCTGGGCGCCGCCGGCGTCGTCGCCCAGGCTCTCCGCTGGCGGGTGGTCGCGCGTCATCACGCGATCCGCATCCCGCTCGGACCGGCGATAGCGCGCTGCTGGCAGGCCTCCTTCCTCAACAGCGTGCTTCCCGGTGG
>MKSH01000005.1:3603-5838 GCA_001898095.1 Solirubrobacterales bacterium 70-9
CGATGGCGGGGGAGCGCCTGGCCGGCACCGCGGTGGTCTTCCTCGCCGCCGGGGTCGCCCTCGCAGCCCCCGCCCCTCTCTTCGCGCTCGGAAGCCTGGGGATCGCGGTGCTCGTCTCCGTGATCGCGTGGCGGTGGCTCCGGCAGCTGTCGGCGCGCGAGCTGGTCGCCGTCGTCGCGCTCGCCGTCGCCGGGTGGGCCGCGTTCGCGGGGATCTTCGTCGTCTCGGCGCTGGCCCTGGCGCCCGCGTTGAGCCTCTCCGTCCTGCCCGGAACGGCGGCGGTCGCGATCGCGGGCATGTCGATCCCGCTCGGCGTGGGCGGGTGGGGCACGCGCGAAGCGGCGTCGGCGTGGGCGTTCGATCTCGCCGGCTCCACCGCCGAGCTCGGCATCACCGTGTCGATCGGCTACGGCATCCTGGCGCTCGCGTCGACCCTTCCCGGTGCCGTCGTCGTCGCCGTCCGCGTCCTTCCGCGTGCGCGGGAGGTGCGTCGGGCGCGCGAACGTCGTCGAGCCCGGGCGTCGTCCGAGAACGCGCGTGGGTCAGAAGGTGAACTCGGTGCAGAGGTCCGCGCCGAGGGGGAAGCGGCGGACCGGTCCGCGGAGGGCGTCGGCGAGACGATCCTCTCCGTCGAAGCGGATGCCGGGCACGCCGTCGCCGATGAGCACCGGCGCGGTGGTGAGGTAGAGCCAGCGGAGGGCGTGGTCGCCCACGAACCGCGACACCGTCACTCCTCCGCCCTCGATCAGCACCCGTGAGAGGCCTCGCGTCTCGAGCACGGCGAGGATCTCGCGCGGTGTGAGCGACCGCAGCTCCGGCACGCGGACGATCTGCACGTGCGGGCCGACCTGCGTCTCGACCGGGGTCTCGGCATCCACCAGCCAGAGCGTGGGGGCGGCGCCGTCGTGCAGGAGAACGGATGCCGCGGGGATGCGCGCGGACGCGTCCAGAACGACCCGGACGGGGTTGGGTCCGGCGACGGCGCGGACGGTCAGGCGCGGGTCGTCGTTGGCGACGGTGCGCCAGCCCACGACCACGGCGTCGACGAGGGCGCGCAGGCGATGCAGGTGGCGGCGATCCTCTTCGCCGGTGACATAGCAGGCGTCTCCGGTGCGGGCGGCGATGAAGCCGTCGAGACTCTGGCCGAGCTGAGCGACGGCGAAGGGGCCGCGGGCCTCCACCAGAGGTGTGTAGATCTCCGCGAGCTGCGCGCACGCGGGCTCGTCGCCGGCGAGGAGCTGCCGCCAGGCGCGGTCGTCGGGATCGGGGGCGCCGCCGCTCGCCGATGAGGGCGTCGGTCCTCCGGCGGTGGTGGGCGGCATCCTTCCAGCGTAAGCGCCCGCTCGGATCTGCGGGTGGGCTCGACGCGTCCCTGCCTGTGTGCCACACTCTGCCCTCGTGACCCACCGCTCCGCCCCCGCCTCCGCCACCCCGCTCCTCGGCCGCACCGCCCTCGTCACCGGCGTCTCCCGGCGCCGCGGCATCGGCTTCGCCGTGGCGTCCGCGTTCGCGCGGCTCGGCGCACACATCGTCATCCACCACCACCGCGCCCACGACGAGGGTCAGCCTTGGGGCGCCGACGATCTCGACGCGGTGAGGGACGGCATCCGTTCCCAGCTCGTGCCCGGTGCCGAGCTCGTCGACATCGGGGCGGACCTGTCGGATGCCGCGGCGATCCCGCGGGTGATCGAGGCCGCCGCCGCGATCACCGGGTCGATCGAGATCCTCGTGTGCAATCACGCGCGCAGCGGTGGGGACGGCAGCATCCTGGACATGACGGCGGAGACCCTCGATGCCTTCTGGGACGTCAACACCCGCGCGACCCTCCTGCTCACCTCCGCGTTCGCCGCCCGCCGCCACGCCCCCGCAGAGCCCCGGCGTCCCGGCGACCGCATCGTCGGCGACGGACCGTTCGCGGCCCCGACGGGACACGTCTTCTGGATGACCTCCGGCCAGATCCACGGCCCCATGCGCGGCGAGGTCGCCTACGCCACGAGCAAAGCGGCGCTGGCCGGCGTGACGACGACGGTCGCGGCGGAGCTCCTCGAACTCGGCATCGTCCTGAACACGATCGACCCGGGTCCGGTCAACACCGGATACCTGGATGCCGAGACCACCGACCGCGATCTCGACGGCCTCGACGCGCGCGTCGCCGGAACACCGTTCGGCCGGTTCGGCCGGCCCGAGGATCCGGCCGCGCTCATCTCGTGGCTGGCGTCGCCCGAGGGCAGCTGG
>MKSH01000005.1:5953-8576 GCA_001898095.1 Solirubrobacterales bacterium 70-9
GTCGGAGGTGGGGAGACCCTTGGCGTCGATTCGTCCACGCCATGGTCTGGAGACCCTGTGAACATCACGCCCCTTGTGTGGGGGATCACCATCGCGGTGACCATCGCCTTCTTCGTCTTCGAGTACTTCGCGCACGTCCGCAAGCCCCACGCGCCGACGATCGGTGAGTCCGCCCGCTGGTCGGTGTTCTACATCGCCCTCGCGCTCCTCTTCGGCGTCGGCATCGGCATCGTCTCGGGCTGGACCTACGGCGGCGAGTACTTCGCCGGCTACCTCACCGAGAAGGCGCTGTCGATCGACAACCTCTTCGTGTTCCTGATCGTCATGACCGGATTCGCGGTGCCGAAGATCTACCAGCAGAAGGTGCTGATGATCGGCATCGTCATCGCGCTGATCATGCGCGGTGCGTTCATCGCGGTGGGCGCGGCGCTCATCGAGAACTTCTCCTGGATCTTCTACATCTTCGGTGCGCTGCTGCTCTTCCTGGCCTACCGCCAGGCGTTCTCCCACGGCGAGTCCGACCCCGCCAACGGCAAGTTCATGACGTTCGTCCGCCGCATCCTGCCGGTGAGCGACGAGTACAACGGCGACCGTCTGACCGTCAAGAAGGACGGCCGGCGCTTCGTCACCCCGATGCTCCTCGTGATCGTCGCGATCGGCTTCGTGGACCTCATCTTCGCCGTCGACTCGATCCCCGCGATCTACGGCCTCACCAACGAGGCGTACATCGTCTTCACCGCCAACGCCTTCGCCCTCATGGGCCTGCGCCAGCTGTACTTCCTCATCGGCGGCCTGCTGGAGCGTCTGGTCTATCTCGCACAGGGCCTCGCGGTGATCCTCGCGTTCATCGGTGTGAAGCTCGTCTTCCACGCCCTGCACGTCAACGAGCTGCCCTTCATCAACGGCGGCGAGCCGGTGCTGTGGATCCCCGAGATCCCGATCTGGCTGTCGCTGGTCTTCATCGCCGCGACGATCACCGTCGCCACGGTCGCGAGCCTCGCGAAGACCCGCAACGACCGGCTCCGTCGCCCGATCGAGGTCAAGCAGGACATCGAGGACGCCCGCGACCCGCGCCCCTGACGCCCCGGCATCCTCCTCCTTCCGTCGACCCCCGATTCCTCCCTGCACAGAAAGATCACCTTCGTGACCACGCGGCACCGCGCCGAATCCCCCGACCCTGACAGATCCGGCGCCCGGAAGACCCCGGGCACCTCGACGCACGGGGAGGAGGTCCGATGATGGGCGACATCCTGTGGAACATTGCCATCGTCATCGCCTTCGTCCTCATCGGCGGCGTCTTCGCCGCGACCGAGATGGCGCTGGTCACGCTTCGCGAGAGTCAGCTGAACGCCATCGCCGCCCGAGGGCGTCGCGGCGAGAAGGTCGCGGCGCTGGCGCGCAATCCCAACACGTTCCTCTCGGCGGTCCAGATCGGCGTGACCGTCGCGGGCTTCGCCTCGGCGGCGTACGGAGCGACGTCGATCGCCCCGTCGGTCGCGCCGTTGTTCGTGGCCTGGGGCGTCGATGCGGCGCTGGCGCTCACCATCGCCACGATCCTGTTGACGCTCGTCATCGCGTACCTCTCCCTGGTGCTCGGAGAGCTCGTGCCCAAGCGTCTGGCGATCCAACGCAACGCCCAGTTCGCCTACGCGGTGGCACCGATCCTCGACGGCTTCGCCACGCTGATGCGTCCGGTGATCTGGCTCCTCTCGGTGTCGACGAACGCCCTCGTCCGCCTCCTCGGCGGTGATCCGCACAAGACCGCCGACGAGATCACCGACGAGGAGATCCGCGACATCGTCGCGACGCACCAGGGGCTCCCCGAGGACGAGCGCCGCATCCTCGACGACGTGCTCTCGCTTCACGATCGGCAGATCAGCGGTGTGATGCGCCCCCGTCCCGACGTCGTCGCCCTCGACGAGACCGACACCGTCGCCGACGCGGTCGCTCAGGTGAGTGACCTCCCGTTCTCGCGCTACCCCGTCGCTGACAAGTCGATCGACGACCTCACGGGCTTCGTCCACGTGCGCGACCTCTTCGACACCGTCCGCACCTCACCCGAGGCCGCCCTGTCGGCCATCGTGCGGCCGATCTCGTACTTCCCGTCGACGGCGCGGGTCCTGCCGACGCTCACGAAGATGCGTGCGGAGGGCCAGCACATCGCCGTTGTGGTGGACGAGTACGGCGGAACCGACGGGATCGTGACGCTCGAGGACCTCGTCGAAGAAGTCGTGGGTGAGATTTTCGACGAGTACGACACGGATGCCGAGCCCCTCGCGAGCGGCGAGGACGTCGACGGTCGCCTGAACTTCCAGGACTTCGAGGAGCTGACCGGCGTCTCGCTTCCGCGCGGCGCCTCGGACACGGTCGCGGGGTGGGTCACCGAGCAGCTCGGTCGCCTCGCGGTGGTGGGCGACACGGTGGAGGTCGACGGTGTCGTCGTCCAGGTCACCGGACTCGATCGACGACGGATCTCGTCGGTGCGCGTGGTCGTGAGCGCGGAGCGCGAGCCCGATGGCGACGAGTCACGGGCAGAGCACTGACATCCACCCCATTCGACCGCCGGGTCAGAGCGGCGGCGGAGACGGCGATGATCGACGTGAGCACGAGGGCGGATGCCGGG
>MKSH01000006.1:0-17868 GCA_001898095.1 Solirubrobacterales bacterium 70-9
GCTCGGCGCCGTTGGAGTGGCCGTCGAGGCCGGGCTTGCCGACCAGGATCTTGATCCGGTGGCCGATCTGCTCGGAGGTCTCGTCGACCCGGCGGCGGGTGGTTTCCAGCTGGGCCTTGTTGCTCGAGGGGGCGGCGCCGTCGACGCCGGTCGGGCCGCGGTAGGCGCCGAAGACGTCGCGCATCGTCTGCGCCCACTCACCGGTGGTGGCGCCCGCCTTGGCGGCGGCGATCGTCGCGGGCATGATGTTCTCGTCCTCGGTGCCGGCGACCCGGGCGAGCTCCGCCAGCGCCGCGTCGACCGCGTTCTGGTCCCGGGTCGACTTCCAGTGCTCGAGCGCCGCGACGCGCTCGCGTTCGACCTCGGGGTCGGGCGTCATGATGCCGCCGTCGGCACCCGCCGTGAGCGGCGACTCCTCGGTCTCCTGGAAGCTGTTCTGGCCGATCACCTTCTGCTCGCCGCGCTCGATCCGGCCGACGCGCTCGCGGTGGGACTCGACCAGGCGGGCCTTCATGTAGGGGACCGCCTTCACCGCGCCGCCCTGCTTCTCGACCACGTCCATCTCCTCGCGGGCGCCCGCCGAGAGCTCCTCGACCAGGCCGTCCATGACCACCGACCCCGCGAAGATGTCGGGGTACTCGAGCAGGTCGGTCTCGTTCGCCAGCACCTGCTGGATCCGCAGGCTCCACTGCTGGTCCCAGGGGCGGGGGAGGCCCATCGCCTCGTTCCAGGCGGGCAGCTGCAGGGCGCGGGCGCGGGCGTCGCGGGAGAGCGTCACGGCCAGCGCCTCGAGCACGATCCGCTGGATGTTGTTCTCGGGCTGGGCCTCGGTGAGGCCGAGGCTGTTCACCTGGACGCCGTAGCGGAAGCGCAGCATCTTCTCGTCGGTGACGCCGTAGCGCTCGCGGCCGATCTGCTCCCAGAGCGCCGCCATCGTGCGCAGCTTGGCGATCTCTTCGATCACCCGGATGCCGGCGTTGACGAAGAAGGAGATGCGGCCGAAGACCTTGGGGAAGTCCTCCTCGGCGACCTGGCCGCGGGCTTTCACCTCATCGAGCACGGCGATCGCGGTGGAGAGGGCGTAGGCGATCTCCTGGACCGGGGTCGCGCCCGCCTCCTGCAGGTGGTAGCTGCAGATGTTGGTCGGGTTCCAGCGCGGCACCTCGTTGACGCTGAAGGCGACCATGTCGGCGATCAGGCGCAGGCTCGGCTCGGGCGGGAAGGCATAGGTCCCGCGCGAAAGGTACTCCTTGATGATGTCGTTCTGGGTCGTGCCGGAAAGGGTGCTCCGCGCGACCTCGCTCTCCTCGGCGATCGTGACGTAGAGGCCGAGCAACCAGGCGGCCGTCGCGTTGATCGTCATCGAGGTGTTCATCTCGTCCAGCGGGATGCCCTCCAGCAGCTGGTGCATGTCGCCCTTGTTGGCGACCGAGACCCCGACCTTGCCGACCTCGCCGCGGGCGAGGACGTGGTCGGGGTCGTACCCGGTCTGGGTGGGGAGGTCGAAGGCGATCGACAGGCCGGTCTGTCCCTTGGCCAGGTTCTTCCGGTAGAGCTCGTTCGAGCGTTTGGCGTCGGAGTGGCCTGCGTAGGTGCGCATGACCCAGGGACGGTCGCGCTCGGGAAGTCGGTGGTTGCTCATGTCGCAGATGTTATTTGGATAGGAGGAAGGTGGAGTATTTCTGTGACGAGGACACACAGGCCTCCGAAATCCGCCGCCCAAGCGGCCCGAAGACGCAACATCTGGCGCGGGCTGTGTTTAGGTTGGCGACCCCGCACCCGTGCGGCGCGTCCTCCATATGAAGACCAAGCTCGTCATCGCCACCGTCTCCGTGCTCGTCCTCGGCCTCGCCGTCGCCGGCGCGGCCTCGGCGGGCGCCTTCGTCGCGATCTACCGCAACGCCCTGGAAACGACCGCCCAGCGGAGCGAAATCCTGAAGATGAGCGGCAAGGAATGCAGCCGCGGTGGGGGCAAGACCACGCTGATGCTCACGGTCGGGAAACTGACCGAAGAGTGCGCTTACAAAACGCCGGTGGTCGGCACCGATCTTGAAATCGCGGTCACCGGCGCGCTCAGCTCGGCGACGCCCCCGGCGGTCGCCAAAAAGGCCTTCCTCGGCCTGCAGATGCGGGCGGGCGGCGGCTCGAAGCTGGAGCTGCGCGTCTTCCCGGTCGCGAAAAAGGCCCAGATCGCCCGGGTCACCGAAGAAGGCATCAAATACCTGGCGATCAAAAAGAACATCGCGTCGCTGAAAGAAGCGAAATCGGTGGTCCTCCGCCTGCGCGTGATCAGCGGCGCCGGCGAAGCGGCGAACACCTGCAAGATCGGCGGCTACCTAGCCGGTGAACTGGTGGTCGAAGCCGAAGACGTCGCCTGTAACGAACTCGAAGGCGAATCCACCGCCCTCTCCGCCGGCGCCCCGAACAACGGCGTCGGGGTGGTCGCGAGCTTCGCCGCGATCGTCGTCCGCACCCCGGTCCGCTTCTAGCTCGCCAGGGTTCGGGCCCCTCCGGCTCGGCTCCGGCGCGCGTGCGGGGAGCGACGCCACGCCTCCACAACGCCCCCAGGTTGGCGGGCCGAAAAGCGCTGATATAGAGCGCTTTTCGGCCCATCAACATTTCGACCGTCACTCTCCGCCTCCGGGAGGGCCGCGTCCCTCGCCCACCGCGATCGCGGGCGTCCCGACGTCAGCTCGTCCGCGGTTCGGTGTGGACCAGGCGGGCGAAGACGATGAAGCGCTCGGCGGCGCTGTAGAGGGGGTTGCAGGCGGAGAGGACGAGCCGCTCGTAACCGGTGTTGTGGATGATCCCGACGTCGGAGGGATCGACGATTTCGGTCTTCTGGACGCTGTAGATGAAGGTGCCGTAAGGCATCTTCAGGGTGATCTTGTCCCCCTTCGACATCGAGTCGATGTGGCGGAAAGGGGCGAGGTAGGTGGTCCGGTGACCGGCGATCGCGACCGTCTTGCCCTGTCCCGGCATCGCCGTTTCCGGGTAGTGGCCGGGGCCGAGCTCGAGGCTCGCCTCGTCGGTCCCCTGGACGAAGACCATGTTCAGCCCGTTCATCGCCGGCGCTTCGATGCGGCCGAGCGCGTCGCCCGGCTTCGATTCGTCGACCAGGCGCTGGGCCAGCTTGCCGAGGTCGGCGTGGAGGACCTTCGGGTCCTTCTCGGTCGCCGCTTCTTCGAGCGTGCCGCGGTCGGCTTCGGTGAGGAATTCCTTTTCCAGGCCCTTCAGCTGGTCTTCCTTTTCGCCCTGCTTGATCGAGCTGTAGATCGCCGAGAGGGGCTCCTGGTAGGCGAGCGTGATGCCGACGTCGGCCAGCACCAGGACGCCTGCGGTGATCAGCGCGATCGAGAGAATGTGGGTTATTCGGCGCATCGGGTAACCAAGTTTGCCAGTGTCCGGAAGGATCGGAAAACAAATCGTTCACGTTGACCGGTTATGTAATCCGTATAGTCCCCGGATCAATTGTGAGTAGACGTTCATCCGAAACTCTCAAAAGGTCCTTGTTTGTCGGCTTGCTGGCGGGACTGCTGGCCACCGTGATGCTCGCCTCGGCGCTGCTGCCGACCGCGCGGGCCGGGGCGGCGACGATGCCCTGTGGCGAATCGAACGCGGCGCCGAGCACCCTGAGCCTGCACGTGATGCGCACCTCGGTCCTCTGCCTGATGAACCGGGTCCGGGTCCATCACAACCTGCGCCCGCTCACCTACAACCAGGATCTGAAGACCTCGGCATCGGCCCACTCGGTCTCGATGGTCGTCCACGGCTACTTCGCCCACGAAGGGCCCGGGGGATCGGTAGACAGCCGCGTATCCCGTTCCGGCTACCTGGCGGGCAACGGCGCTTTCACCGTGGGCGAGAACATCGCCGCCGGGGCGGGCAACCAGGGGTCGCCCTGGCAGATCTTCCAGGACTGGATGCACAGCCCGCCGCACCGGGCCAACATCCTCGACCCGCACTACCGCGACGCCGGGGTCGGCGTGGCGCGGGGCTATCCGTTGGGCGGCGGCGGCGATGCCGCGACCTACACGGTCGATTTCGGCGCCGTCCGCAACTGACGCGCGCAAGGCGCCTTGCAGCGCCGTCTCTGGGCTAGAACAAACGTCCAGATTCCTCGACAGAGTCAAGACGGAGGCGTAGCCGTGGCGAGTCAAAGGGCATGGCCCGCAAACTTGCCCTCTTCACCGCTGCCGTCGCCCTCCTTGCCGCCGTCTTCGCCGGCTCCGCCCAGGCCCGCAGCCTGCGCGCGCTGATCGCGCCGACCTCCGTCTGCGCCGATCAGACCGACCTCGGCGACTCGCCCGCGGTGCAGGAGGAGGCGATGCACTGCATGACCAATTACGCCCGCCACAAGTCGGGCCTCCACCCGCTCGGCGACGCCTCGGGGCTCGACCGCTCGGCCGCCGACAAGAACCGCGACATCCTCCGCTGCGACGAGTTCAGCCACTACGCCTGCGGCCGTGACTTCACCTATTGGATGGGCCGCGTCGGCTACCTCTCGGCGGCCTGCTGGCGGGCGGGCGAGAACATCGCCTGGGGCACCGGCGACATGGGCACGGTGCGCTCGATCTTCATCGCCTGGATCCACTCGCCCGAGCACCGGGCAAACATCCTCGGCCGCTACTCGCAGATCGGCATCGCGCTCGAGGTCGGCCGCCTGCAGAGCGCCGACGGCGCCCACGTCTGGACCCAGGACTTCGGCTCCCACTGCGGCGCGCCGACCAAGCAGCGCCACCACATCGAGGCCCCGCACTTCGGCCTCCGCACCGCCTTCCGCGCTCGCTGAGGGTGCCCGTCAACGCTTGGGGAACGCGACCTTTTCGTGGACGACCTTGCTGACCAGCTTGGCGTAGACGCCGGCGCCCTTCGGGGTCAGGTGGATGCCGTCCCAGAAGAGACTTTCGCCGCCTTCTTCGGCCGCCGTCGCCCAGGGGATTTCGGTCGTGTTGCGCCAGAGCTTCGAGGCTTCGGCGATCGCTTCGTTCGACTCGTCCTGCCAGGAGACCGGCGCGTGGTCTGAGATCAGGAAGAGCTGGCCGACGTTCGTGGTTGCCTTGCGCAGCGCGGTCATGTCTTCCGAGTAGAGCGGGCCGTTGTTGCCCCACTGGATCACCATCGCCGCCGGGTGGTGCCCGTCGCGCTTGATCTTCTCGACGATTTCGAGGAATTCGTCGGCCTGCCGGCCCACTTTCGCGTCCATCGAGAAGCCGGGGCCGAGGCGGGCGGCGAGCTTTTCCTCGGCGCCGATCATCACCGAGTCGCCGAGCATCACGATCCGCGGCCAGTGCTTGGCCGGGCGCATCTGCTTCTGCTGCTTGGGACCCTTTTCTGCGGCCGCGCCTTTGCCTTGCTTGGCGCCCTTGCCCTTGCCTTCGTCTTTGCCCTTGCCTTCGTCTTTGCCCTTGCTTTCGGCGGGCGGCGTCGGGTCGGTTTCCGGCGGCAGCTTCGCGTGGACCTTGGCCACGGTCGCGGTCGAGGCGGCCGCCGAGGCCGGGTTCGAGCCGCCGGCGCCGACGATGCCGCTCCAGCCGACGATCAGGATCACGCCGAGCACGGCGACGAGCAGGGCGGGGCGGGCGACGCGCATCCAACGTTCGGGCACGTTGGGCAATTTAGCCTTGCCGGAGAACGGAAGCTCGACGAACCGGTAGGAGAGGTCGGCGAGCGCCAGGCAGGCGAGCAGCTGCAGGGGGATGAGGATGCCGCGCGGGAGGTCGATGTCGACGCCCGGGCGGGTCATCGCCAGCACCGGCCAGTGCCAGAGGTAGAAGCTGTAGCTGCGCAGGCCGAGCCAGAGCAGGGCCGGACGGCCGAGGATGCCGCCGAGCCGCGCCGCGGGGTGGGCGAGCGCGGCCAGCAGAACCGCGGTGGCGAGCGCGATCCAGAGGTAGCCGCCGTGCCAGAGCGCCAGGTCGTAGTCGTGGACGTGGACGAAGCTGAGGATCAGGTAGCCGAGCGCGATCACCCCGAGCGCGTCGAGGATCGGTCCGACCAGGGGGCCGGCCTTGTGGGGCGGCAGGCGCAGCTCGGTCGGGCTCCAGACCAGGGCCAGGGCGACGCCCGCGAGCAGGCCGATCGCGTGGGTGTCGGTGCCGTAGTAGATCCGCGAGGCGTCGTGGCCGGGGTCGAAGAGGATCCAGGCGAGGACGACCGAGCCCGCCGCCCCGGCGACCACCCCGAGCAGCAGTCGGCCGCGGCCGAAGAACTTCATCCCGGCGGCGAAGACCAGCGGCCAGAAGAGGTAGAACTGCTCCTCCACCGAGAGCGACCAGAGGTGGGTGAACAGCGACGGCCGGCCGAACTGTTCGAAATACGAAGTGTTGTCGAAGATGAAGTGCCAGTTGGCGAAGTAGAAGAGCGAGGCGATCGCGTCGCCGCGGATCTGGCCGATCTTGTCCGGCTCGGCGATCGCCGAGACGATCATCGCCACCGCGATCAGGACGCCGACGGCGGGGAGGAGGCGACGGGCGCGGCGCAGCCAGAAGCGGCCCAGCTTGATCCCGCCGCTGCCGCGGAACTCGCGCAGCAGCAGCGAGGTGATCAGGTAGCCGCTGATGACGAAGAAGACGTCGACGCCGAGGAAGCCGCCGGGGACCCAGTCGAGCCCCGCGTGGTATCCGAACACGGCAAGGACCGCGAGCGCACGCATCGCGTCGATCCCCGGCATGTAGGGGAAGCGGCTGTCTTTCGGCCTGCTCATCGTCCCGTCCCGTGCATAATCGCGGACGTGTCGTCATCCACGATTGAGAAACCTCGCGCCGCAGGACCGGATTCGGGTCTCGGCGGAAATTGGAGGGTGATCGTCCGCAACGACAATCACAACACCTTCGACCATGTCGCCGAGACGCTGGCCCGGGTGCTGCCGGGGGTCGACCTCGGTCAAGGGCACCGGATCGCCGAGCGGATCCACAACACCGGCCAGGCGATCGTCTGGACCGGCCCACGCGAGCCGGCCGAGCACTACTGGGAGATGCTCGACTCCGCCGGGCTCACCATGGCCCCGCTCGAGCGGGGCTAGTCGGGCTTGAGCCGGCGTGGGCCGGCCTCGCAAGGACCGAGGACGCCACGAGGCGCTCCCGCGCCGCCTCAGAGGCGCTCGACGCCGTCGGCGTCGTCGAAACCCCGGCTGATGCCGCGGAAGTCGATCGCCAGCGGCACGGCCTTCACCGCGGCCTCGTGGTCGACGCCCGGGTGGGCGGTGACGATCGCCAGGAGGTCGGCGGCGGCGAGGCCCTGCTCGAGGTCGACCGACTCGAGCCCCTGCGCGGGCAGCTCCGCCACGAAGGGGTCGTGGTAGGCGACCTCGGCGCCGAGGTCGCGCAGCAGGGCGATGATCCGCAGCGCAGGCGATTCACGGGTGTCGCCGATCCCCGGCTTGTAGGCGGCGCCGAGGATCAGGATCTTCGAGCCCTTCACCGGCTTGCCCGCCCCGTTCAGGGACCGCTCGATGCGGTGCACGCAGAACTCCGGTTGGGCCTGGTTGACCTTGCCCGCCAGCTCGACGAACTCCGGGTAGAAGTCGTGCTCGCGGGCCTTGAAGGCGAGGTAGAAGGGGTCGACGGGGAGGCAGTGGCCGCCCATCCCGGGGCCGGGGTCGAAGCGCATGAAGCCGAACGGCTTGGTCGCCGCCGCGTCGACCACCTCCCAGACGTCGATCCCCAGCCGGTCGCATAGCTGGGCGACTTCGTTGACGAGGGCGATGTTGACCGAGCGGAAGATGTTCTCCAGCAGCTTCGCCAGCTCGGCCGTCTCCGGCGAGCTCAGCACCTCGACCGTGTCGCAGATCTGCGCGTAGAGATCGCGGGCGCGCTCGGTGCAGGCGGCGGTGATGCCGCCGACCAGCTTCGGCGTGGTGCGGATCGTGTGGTCGGAGCGGCCGGGATCGATGCGCTCCGGGGAGAAGGCCAGGTAGAAGTCCTCGCCGACCGTGCGCCCGCCCTCCGAGAGCGCCGGCAGGAGCTCCTCGCGGGTGGTGCCGGGGTAGGAGGTCGACTCCAGCACGATCAGCTGCCCGGGCTGCAGGTGGGCGGCCAGGGCCGCTGCGGCCTCGCGCAGGTAGGAGAGGTCGGGCTCGCGGGAGCTGGAGAGCGGCGTCGGCACGCAGACGACGATCGCCGTGCAGGCAGTCAAGTCGGCATAATCGGCGGTGGCGCTCAGGCGCCCCGCCTGCGCAGCCAGCTCGGCGTCGTCGACGTCCTCGATGTAGCTGCGCCCCGCCGCCAGGTCGGCGAGCTTGACCGGGTCGGTGTCGAGGCCGACCACCTCGTTGCCGGCCTCGGCGAAGGCGAGGGCGACCGGAAGCCCGACGTAGCCGAGGCCGACGATCCCCAGCTTCATCGTGGTGGCCGCCGGGTCAGACGCCGGAGGCGACTACCGACTCGGCGGCGAGGAGGGTGTGCCAGGTCGGCAACATCGGGATGTCGTACCAGCCGACCACCTTCTCGCGGGCCTCGGCGATCTCCTGCGAGTACCAATACCGTTCGAAGTCGGCTTTGTCCTCCCAGACCATCGTCTGCTGGAATTTCAGGTTGTCGTCGAGGGCACGGGTCAGCGACCAGCTCTTGGCGCCGTAGGCGGTGCACAGGGCGGCGGCCGGTTCCCAGGCGTCGAGCCAGCGGGCTCCGCGCAGCGGCGAGATGTGCCAATCGAGTCTGCATACGTAGAGCATCGCCTAATCCTTTCGCATCGTCGCCGCGGGCGTGCTTACGCCCCGACCTCCGCCCGGATCGCGCCCGGGCCGTCCTCGGTCTTGCCCGCGTCCTCGGACTCGGCGCCGACGAGGACGGCGATCTTGCCGAGGTGCTTGTTTTCGTGCATCAGCTGGTGGGCGGTGGGGACGCCGTCGAACTCCATCGTCTGCCAGAGGACGGGGCGGACCTTGCCCTCCGCCATCAGCTGGTTCGCCCGCATGCACTCGTATGCGTTGGCGAAGTGGGAGCCGATGATCTGCTTCTGGCGCATCCACAGGTAGCGGACGTCGAAATCGAGCTGGAAGCCCGAGGTGGCGCCGCAGATGACGACCTTGCCGAACGGCTTCACCACGTACACCGAGGTCGGAAAGGTCGCCCGGCCGACGTGCTCGAAGACGATGTCGGGGGAGTCGCCGAGGATCTCCTTGACCCGCTCGGCGAAGCCGCGCGAGGCGCGGAAGCGCTCCTTGTCGGCGGCCGGGTCGGTGAGGTTGGCGTCGGTCCGCATCATCTCGCCGAATTCGGAGCGGTTGATGTAGTCGACGGCGCCGAGCTGCTTCACCAGCTCGCCCTTCTCGTCGTTGGAGACGACGCCGACCGCGTTCGCGCCCGCCGCCTTGCAGAGCTGCACGGCGAAGACGCCGAGGCCGCCCGCGGCGCCCCAGATCAGCACGTTGTGGCCCGGCTGCAGCTTGCACTGGTCGATCAGCATCCGGTAGGCGGTGAAGTAGGTGAGCCCGTAGGAGCAGGCCTCGGCCCAACTCATGTTCTGGGGGCGCGGCAGCAGCTGCTGCGCCTGCACCTTGGTGAACTCGGCGAACGAGCCCCAGGTCGTCTCGTAGCCCCAGATCCGCTGGCTCGGCGCGGCGAGCGGGTCGAGCCCGTGCACCTCGACGTCCTCGTAGGAGGCCTGGTTGCAGTGGATCACGACCTCGTCGCCCGGCTTCCAGCGGGTGACGCCCTCGCCGACCTTCCAGACGATCCCGGAGGCGTCGGAGCCGCCGATGTGGTGGCCGTACTCGGGGTGATCTCCGTAGCCGAAGACGGAGACCGGTTTGCCGAGCGACGCCCAGACGTTGTTGAAGTTCACCCCGGCCGCCATCACGCGGACGATCACCTCGAAGGCGCCCGGCTCGGGGACCTCGATCTGCTCGAGCTGGAACGCGTCTTTCGGTTCGCCCTCGCGCTCCTGCCGGATGACCCACGCCGCCATCGTCTCCGGGAGCGTCCCCGGCTCGACGTCGAGGGTGGTCAGATTGCTGGTGTCGACAGCCAAAGTTCTTGCCTCCGTCTTGGTTACCCGCCTGCGGGGATGATCCTAGATGCGCGCGGGCTACGCCGCGTCGCGCTCGCCCGCGGGGTCCCGCTCCTCGGGCGCCTCGCGCAGCTCCGGCGCGGCGATCGAGCGGACCGTGATGTGGGTCGGTTCCGGCGGCTCGATCTCCTTGCCGGGCGCGACGCCCATCCCCTCGACCTTGCGCAGCTGGGGCAGCAGCCGGGCCTCCATCGAGCCGACCGCCTTGTCGTAGGCGGTGGCGGCGGTGGTGAGGCCTTTGCCGACCCGCTCGAACTCGCCGAGGAAGCGGGAGAAGCGCGAGTGCAGGGTGCCCGCGGCCTCGGCGATCTCGGCCGCCTCGGCGACCATCCGCTCCTGCCGCCAGCCGAGCTCCATCGTCCGCAGCAGGCCGATCAGCGAGGTCGGGCCGACCAGCAGGACGTTGCGCTCGAGTGCGTAGTCGAAGAGCTCCGGGTCGGCGGCGAGGGCGCCGTGCATGGCCGGCTCGTTGGGCATGAAGCAGACGACGAGGTCCGGCGTTTCGCCCGCCTTGAACTGGCCTTGGTAGTCCTTGGTCGAGAGGCTGCGGACGTGCTCGCGGGCCTGCCGCGCGTGGCGCGCCATGTGGACCTGGCGGGTGCTCTCGTCCTCGGCCTCCTGGGCGTCGAGGAAGGCGTCGAAGGGCACTTTCGAGTCGGCGACGAAGCTGCGTCCCTCGGGCAGCAGGAAGCGCGCGTCGGGGCGCAGCTGGCCGCTTTCGGTGCGCAGCGTCTCCTGTAGCTCGAAGTCGACGTGCTCGGTCATCCCGGCGATCTCGATGCAACGGCGCAGCTGCATCTCGCCCCACTGGCCGCGGGTCTGCGGCTGGCGCAGCGCCTTCTTCAGCCCGGCGGTCTCGGAGTTCAGGTTGCCTACCGTCTGCCCGACCTGCTCGAGCAGGGTGCGGGTCTGCAGGTCGACTTCGCCCCGTTTGCGGACTTCGGCCTCGATTTTCTCCTGGCCCGCCGCGATCCGGTCGGTCAGCGCCTTGATCTCCGCCTGGCGGCGGTCGATCTCGGCCTGGCGCTTGTCGAGCGCCCGGGCGGCGTTCGCGGCGTCGGCCTTGCGCGACTCTTCGTTCATCCGCTGCAGGTCGGCGACCGCTTTCGAGGTCGCGGCGGAGGTGGCTTCGGCGACCGCGGCGCGCACGTCGATCGGCTCGGCGGCGGGCTCCTCCTTCCGTCCCACGAGGACGTAGATGAGGGCGGCGACGAGGGCCAGGACGGCGATGGCGAGGACGGCAGTCATAGGACCGTCGATGGTTGCGCTCGGGGCGGACGTCAAGCGCCGCCCGGAAGACCGCAATGAGCGCGGATTTAGCTCTGTGCGCCACCATGGAGGCGAAGTGCAAGATCGATTGCTCACGGCGCTCGGCGCCCTGGCGGCCGTCGCCGCGGTGGTCGCCGGCTTCGCCCTCCTCTTCAGCGTCCTCGACGACGGCGGCGACGCGAGCCCGAAGGCCCGCACCGTCTACGTCAAGGTGCCGGGCGGGCAGACGGCGACCGGGAAGAAGGCGAAGCCCGGCCACGTCTCGGTCGGGGCGAAGGTGCCGGCGGGCGAGAAGCCGTCCGGGGGGCAGGGGACGGAAGGGGAATCGGAAGTCGAGGCCGAAGCGGGGACGGGGTCCGAAACGACCGCGGGCGGGCCGGCCCAGCTGCCGACCCTGGCCGGTCGACCCCTACGCGGCCCGGCATTTCAGATCGCCCACGTGATCGAAGGAGAGCGGGTCGACCTCTACACCGCGCCCAACGGCAAGGACCTCGGCTACGTCCGCGACGAAACCGAATTCGGCTCGCCGGTCGCTTTCTCGGTGGTCGAGACGAAGCCCGGTTGGCTCGGGGTGACGACGCCGTTGCTGCCGAACGGGGAACTCGCCTGGATCGCCCGCGACCCGAGCCGGCTCCAGGTCTACTGGACTCGCTACTCGCTGCACGCAAGCCTCGCCGGGCGCAGCCTCGAACTGCGCTACGGCAATCGGGTGGTGGGGGACTTCTCGGTCACGGTCGGCGGTCCGGGCACGGAAACGCCGCCCGGCCGCTACGGCGTCACCGACGGGGTCAGCTTCGACGAAAGCCCCTACTACGGCTGCTGCGCCCTCGCCCTCAGCGGCCACCAGACCGCGGCCCTCCCGGCAGGCTGGATCGGCGGCAACCGCCTCGCGATCCACGGCACCCCGGGCGCCGTCGGCGGCGCCGAAAGCCTCGGCTGCATCCGCGCCACCGACGAAACGATGCGCTTCCTCTTCGCCCGCGTCCCCCTCGGCACCCCCGTCTTCATCGACGCCTGATCCGACGGGCGTTCGCACTTTCCCGTAGCCGGTACGGGGAACTGCGAACGCATCCGAGGGGACGGTGGGATCCGCGGCCCCTGCGGCCGGGGACGGTCCCGTCCCGGGCGTCTCGCGGCGGCCCGGGCAGGCTGTGGCCGCCGCGAGACGCCCGGGACGGGAGGCTTCCGGGGGGAAGCGCGCGGGGTCGGGCGCAGGTCGGGGGACGCGGTCGACCTTTTCCAGGCCGGAGGTGGGAAAGAGCCGGTTGAGCGGGCCCTGAGTGAGTTGAACACACCAGGGTGTGTTCAACTCACTCAGCCCTCCGGAACCTCCTTAAGGAACGTGCAGTTCCGCACCGGACCCGCGCATTTCGTCACGGACCTCCGCCGGGACCCGCACGGGACGCGCACCCTCGGCCTCTCCCCGCGACCCGGCCCTCTCGTAGGCGGTCACAGCCTGCCCGGACCGCCTACGAGAGGGCCGGGTCCCTTGCCCCGTCCCTTCCCGTCCCTTCGCCTACGGCAGCAGCAAGTCGTTCTGCGACGACGTCCGGTACGGGCCGACCTTCAGGGTCGCCGGGGCGCCTTGGCCGGCGGCGGAGATCGTGTAGCTGCCGGTCGGCAGCGAGGCCGAGAAGGTGCCGGGGGCGCGGGGGCTGATCGCCTTCGAGGTCGCCTGCTTGGGGCCGCGGATCGTCACCTTCTCGGTGTCACCGGTCTGGTTGGCGGTGACGAAGACGACCGAGAGCGGGGCCTGGGTGTTGATCCGCGGCTGCGGGTGATTCTGGTTCTGGGGCAGCTGCTGGTGCTTTTCCGGGCCCATCCCGATCGCCTGCGGCTGCACGGTGATGCCGCCGTTGGCGCCGATCGTCACGCTGACCCGGGTGGGGACGGCGGGGCGCGGTTCGTTGGGGTGGCTCTCGGCGCCGCAGCCGGTGCCGACCAGCGCCAAGATCAGCGCGGCGAGCGCGCCGCCCCCCGCGACTCTGGCTCTCCCGAGAACCATCTCGGGATGAATCTAGCCGAAGGGGAGGGCGACAACTTCAGCCGTAACGCCATCTTCACCTACGGCCAACTCGGTGCCGGGCTCGGCCTCGCGGCGGACGATCGCCAGGCCGATCGGCCCGAGGGCGGGGGAGACGACGGACCCGCCGAGCGTCCCCACCTCCTTCTCGCCCAGCCGCAGGGTGGCGCCGGGGGCCGCGGCAGCGCTCAGCTTGAGCCCGCGCAGGTGCTTGTTCGGCTTGCCCTTGTAGTGGAGGCGGGCGACCGTCTCCTGGCCGATGTAGCACCCCTTGGTGAAGGAGACGGCGTCCTCGACGATCGCCGCCTCGGCGGGCATCGTGCCCGCGTCCATCTCGGCGCCGAAGCGGGGGATCCCGGCCTCGACGCGGACGATCTCGACCGCCTCGGGAGTCACCTCGACCGCCCCGGCCTCGAGCAGCGCGGCGAGCAGTTTGTCGCGGTCGGCGGCGGTGCAGAAGAGGTCGATGCCGTCGCGGGTGCCGACCGCGAGCGCCGCGGTGCCGCCGATCGCGGTCGACTCGTTGGCGAACTCGGGCAGCGGGGGGGTGGCGGCGATCTCGGCGGCGCGCGGGCCGATCAGCGAGAGCAGGGCCCGCTCGGCGGTGGCGTCGGCGACGGCGACGTCGCGGCCGATCGAGTACATCGTCAGGTGGCGCAGCGCCTGGTCCTTCGGCGCCGCCTCCATGTCGACCTGGATCTCCTCGGCGGCGACCCGCAACACCCGCATGTCGGTCTGCATGTGGCCCTTGCGGTCGAGCAGCGCCGCGTACTGCCCCTCGCCGACCGCGAGCGCCTCGACGTCGTTCGTCACCTGCCCCTGCAGGTACTCCGCCCCGTCGGGCCCGGTGACCGCGATCACCCCGCGCTCGCGCGGCAGCACCCCGCATTCCTCGCGCAGTTGGCGGTACTGGGCGTCGAGCTCCACGGTGACGGACATGGGCCTGATTCTAGGAAGCTCTTGCGTTCCGCTTTTAGATGTGTCTAAACTCTATTTTTAGACATGTCTAAATCCCAGGCCATAGAGGACTACGCGAAGGCGGTCTACGTGTTGAGCGCGGACCGCGAGGGGCTCGTCCCGACCGGCGAGGTCGCGGCGCGCCTCGGCGTCACCCCGGCGACCGCCACGGCGATGCTGCAGAAGCTGGCCGAGCTCGGGTTCGCCGAGTACGTCCCCTACAAGGGCGTCGCGCTGACGCCGGCCGGGGAGCGGGTAGCCCTGGAGGTGATCCGCCACCACCGGCTGATCGAGGCCTTCCTCGCCGAGGCGCTGGGGATGCCGCACGACCGCGTCCACGCCGAGGCCGAGGTGCTCGAGCACTACATCTCCGAGGACCTGGAGGCGCTGATCGCAGCGAAACTCGGCGAACCGAGCCACGATCCGCACGGCAACCCGATCCCCGGTCCCGACCTGCTGCCGCCCACCACACCGCCGGGGGCGACTGCGTGACGTCGCCTCCGCCCCCCGCGGCGCGCTCGGAAGCCGAACAGGCGCTCCCCGGCGAGGCGGCGGTCAACCGCGCCGCGCGCGCCTCGCTGAGCGGTGAGAAGCGCGGTCTGGCCCGGGTCTGGCCCTTCCTCGGCCCGGCCTTCATCGCCGCCGTCGCCTACATCGACCCCGGCAACTTCGCCACCAACATCAGCGGCGGCGCCAAGTTCGGCTACCTGCTGCTGTGGGTGGTGCTGGCCGCCAACCTGGTCGCGATGCTGGTCCAGACGCAGTCGGCGAAGCTCGGCATCGCGACCGGCAAGAACCTCGCCGAGCTCTGCCGCGAACGCTATTCCCGCCGCACCTCGATCGGGCTCTGGCTGCAGGCCGAGATCGTCGCGATGGCCTGTGACCTGGCTGAGATCGTCGGCGCCGCGCTCGGCCTCAACCTCCTCTTCGGCATCCCGCTCTTCGCCGCCGGGCTGATCGCCGGCGCCGGCACCTTCGCCCTGCTGGCACTGCAGCGCTACGGCTTCCGCCGGCTCGAGGCGGCGATCACGGTGCTGGTCGGCGTCGTCGTCGTCGCCTTCGCCTACGAGCTCTTCGACGCCTCCCCGGACGGCAGCGAAGTCGCCCGCCACATGTTCGTCCCCGGCTTCGGCGGCACCGAAAGCATCCTCCTGGCAACCGGCATCGTCGGCGCGACCGTGATGCCGCACGTGATCTACCTGCACTCGGCGCTCACCCAGAACCGGATCACCGGCCGCAACGACGAAGAGCGCCGACGCATCCTGCGCTTCGAGAAGATCGACGTGGTGATCGCCCTGGCCCTGGCCGGGATGGTGAACCTGGCGATGATGATCGTCGCCGCGGCCCTCTTCCACGGCGGCAGCCTCGCCGGGATCGAGACGATCGAAGGCGCCTACCACGGGCTGCAGAGCCTCGACCGCGACGGCGCCGCGACGATCTTCGGCATCGCTCTGCTCGCCTCCGGCTTCGCCTCCTCCTCGGTCGGGACGATGGCCGGACAGGTGGTGATGCAGGGGTTCATCCACCGCCAGATCCCGATCTTCCTGCGGCGGGCGTTCACCCTCGCCCCGGCGCTCTTGGTGCTGGCGATCGGCCTCAACCCGACCGACGCGCTGGTCGGCTCGCAGGTCGTCCTCTCCTTCGGCATCCCCTTCGCCCTGGTGCCGCTGATCCTGATCGCCTCGAAGCGCGAGGTGATGGGGGAGCTGGTCAACCCGCGCTGGCTGAGCGCGTCGGCGGGCGTGCTCGCCGCCCTGATCATCGCCCTGAACGTCTTCCTGCTCTACGAGTTCGCCGCGGGCTAGGAGGGGCCGGCGAAACTCACGCGCACGCCTGGCGGCGGCGGACGCATCGCGGTTCGGCGTCCTCGGTCGGTCAAATAGCGCTGCTATTCGGCCTCCCTGCGTCCTTGTCCCGCTCGGTCCGGCGCTCGCCAGTCGCACACGCGACTTTCACCGGCCCCTCCTAGTAGCCTTCCCCGCGATGGCACTTGCCGAAGACTTCCAGCGCATCGTCGACGCGCTGCCGCCCGACTGGACCGACCTCGAGGTCGACCTGCGGATCGAGGACGAGACCCGCTACGTCGACGCGGCGGTCTTCGTCAGCCAGGTGAACGCCCAGGTCTACAACCGGCGCGAGTGGCACTGGCGGCTGATCGTCGCCCACAGCTTCGGCCACGCGGCCGCGGCGGAGACGGTGAAGGGCGTGCTGGCGAAGCTCGACGCCGAGGGGATCGCGGGGGAGCTGCACGTCGCCGAGGTGCGCGAGGGTCGCTCCGAGGTCGTGCAGATGTGGGGACGCCCGGAAAGCGTCCGCGAGGAGTTCCGCGAGCGCCGCAGCATCTGAGGCGGGCCGGGGAGTACCGATGGCCCGCGTCGTCAGCATCGCCACCGACTTGATGCTCGCCAGCCGGGTGGACGCCGGGCTGACCGCGGCCGGGCACCACGTGGTGCTGGCCCAGTCGGTCGCCGGAGCGCCGCTGGACGAGGCGGAGCTGATCGTCGCCGACCTCGACGTCGCCGACCCGGGGGAGCTGGCCGCGACCGGGGTGCCGGTGCTCGGCTACTACTCGCACGTCGACGCCGCGACGAAGGCGCGCGCCGAGGCCGCGGGTCTGACGCAGGTGGTCCCGCGCTCGCGGATGTCCCGCGAACTGCCGACCCTGGTCGACGCGCTGCTGGCCTGACGCACCTTTTGTCGCCCACAGGGCGACAAAAGGGACGGGTCTAGTTGCCGAGGTCGAACGTCTTCGTCACGTCCGCCGGCCTCGGCAGCAGTTCGTGTTCGCTCGCCCAGGCCGACCATTCCTTCAGCACGGCTTCGTCGAAGGGCTTCGGTTCGAGCTCGGGGAGGAGGACTTTCAGCTGCGCCTCCTGGTCGGCGCGTTCGAGGCTCGCGTTCGCCGCGAGCAGGTCGGCGAGGGCCTTCTGCGGCTGCGACTCGGTGAATTCGTAGCCCTTGCGGGTCGCGTCGACCACCGCTTCGACCAATTCCGGTTCGGCTTCCAGCTCCTTGCGGGTCGTCGTCAGGATCAGCTCGGGATAGCGGGGAGCGCCGTATTCGTCGACTTTGAAGACGTGCAGGGGGACGCCCTGGCGTTCGGCCTCGACCGCCTCGGCGTTCCAGAAGCCGGTCGCCGCGTCGACCTTGCCCGCCGCCAGCGAGGCGACCGCGTTGAAGCCGATCGTGATTTCGTCGACCCCGTCCGGGTCGCCGCCGTCGCCGGCCACCTCGGAGCGGACCACGGCGGTGTCGGAGGGGAGGCCGGTGACGCCGACGCTGTGGCCGTCGAGGTCGGCGGGGCGCTTCACCGGCCCGTCCTTGCGGGCGAGAATCGCGGCCAGCGGGGTCTGCACGATCGGCATCAGGCCGACCAATTCGAGCCCTTTCTCGTCGGCGAGCCCGAGGTCGGTGATGTCGAGGATCGCGAAGTCGGTGCGCCTGGCGGCGAGCAGCTTCGGCGCGTCGGTCGATTCGCCCGGGACCTGGACGTGGAGGTCGACCCCGGCGTCTTCGTAGAAGCCCTGGGCCTGCGCCGCATAGATGCCGGTGTGGACCGCGTTGGGGACGAAATCGAGCACGACGGTCGCGCCTTTCGGCGCGCCCGG
>MKSH01000006.1:17940-19618 GCA_001898095.1 Solirubrobacterales bacterium 70-9
ATTTTTGGTCAGGGCAAAGAGTCCGCGGCCACCAGTCAGGGACAAAACTTCTAGGAGGGGAACAGAGAGTGGAGCTGGAGCAAAAAGGTATTTCCGCGTATCTCGCGGAGTTGATCGGCACCTTCCTGCTGGTCTTCTTCATCACCAGCGGCGTCACTCTCTTCGTGTCGGTCGGCAGTTCGACGTCGTTCGGCTCGGACTTCGCCGTCGTCGGCTTCGTCCAGGGGTTGACCCTCTTCGCCGTGATCTGCATGTTCGGCGCGGTCAGCGGCGGCCACTTCAACCCGGCGGTCACCCTGGCGGCGGCGACGATCCGCAAGATCAGCGTGATCGACGCGATCATCTACATCCTCGCGCAGTGCTCGGGCGCGGTGCTCGGCGCGCTGTTGACCAAGGGCCTGCTGCTGGACGAGGGCCGCGCCGTCCACTACGGCGCCGGCTCGATCTCCGGCCTGCTCTCCGGCAACGTGGCCGGCGCGGCGGTCGAGGCGATCGGCGTCTTCACCCTCGTCTTGGTGATCCTCGCGGTGGTCTTCTCCGAGAAGAGCCTCAAGGATTGGGGTCCGCTGGCGATCGGCCTCACCTTCGTCTTCATGATCATGGTCGGCGGTCCGCTGACCGGCGGCTGCTTCAACCCGGCCCGTTGGTTCGGCGCCGCGCTGGTCTCCAACGAATGGGGCGGCGTCTGGCCGTACCTGGTTGGCCCGGTGGTCGGCGCGTTGGTCGCGGTGGGCGTCTGGCGCTTCGTGATCGAGGCCGGTGGCCCGGCTCCGACCGAGCCGCCGCAGCGCGTCGCCCCGGCCGCCGCGCGCGGTGGCAAAGGCGCCGGGCCGGCCGAGCCGACCCGGGGCAAAGGCTCCGCTTCCGCGGAGCCTGAAAAAGGCTAAACGGCTCCGTCTGGCGGGCTCCGCCAGGCCAAACCCTCGATTGGGAACAGGGCGCGTCCGGCCGAGCCGGCGCGCCCTGTAGTTTTGCCGGGGTGCAACGGGTTACTTTCTCCCGAAACTTCACGCTTTCGCTCTCGCGGACCTGCCGGTGCTACTGCAAGTACTGCGCCTTCGCCACGCACCAGGCGCACCTGCACGCGCCGGTCGACGTCGAACGGATCCTCGACGAAGCGGTGAAACGGAACACCAAGGAGCTGCTCGTCCTCACCGGCGAGAAGCCCGAGGTCAACCCGGTCGTCGCCGAACGCCTCGTCGCCTGGGGCCACGAGGACTTCACCTCCTACGTCGTCTGGGCCTGCGAACGGGCGATGGAGCGGGGGATGCTGCCCCACACGAACCTGGGCGTGCTCTCGAAGGGCGACCTGGCCCGGCTGCGCGAGGTGACCGCGAGCCAGGGGCTGATGCTGGAGTCGGTCGACGAGTCGCTGATGGACACCGTCCATGCCGGCTCTCCCACCAAGCATCCGGGCGAGCGGCTGGCGACGATCCGGGCGGCGGGCGAACTGAAGATCCCGTTCACCAGCGGGATCCTGGTTGGGATCGGCGAGTCGCCGGAGTCGCGGGTCCGGTCGCTGGAAGCCATCGCGGCGCTCCACGAGGAGTACGGGCACATCCAGGAGATCATCCTGCAGAACTTCGTCCCCCATCCCCGGTACTACGGGGCCGAGGTGGCGGAGATCGCCGACGAGGCCTCGCGCAAACGGTGGACCGGCGGCGATGGCTCGCGGGGA
>MKSH01000006.1:19629-21412 GCA_001898095.1 Solirubrobacterales bacterium 70-9
TCCCCTCCCCGCATGGGCTTCTCCGGTGGACATCGATGAGATCAAGCGCTTGATCCAGGAGACGAAAAGGCTCATGCCGGACGTCGGGATCCAGGTGCCGCCGAACCTCAGCGACTGGTGGCCGGAGCTGGTCGAAGCCGGGGCCACGGACCTGGGAGGTCTCTCGGCCAACGGGGACCACATCTCGCCGGAGGAGCCGTTCCCCTCGCCGCATCAGGTGCGCAAGGAGCTGGCGCCGCGGGGGTATGCGCTGACCGAGAGGCTCTGCGTCTATCCCCAGTACATGGACATGGAGTGGATGGAGCAGGGCGTCCTCGACGTGATCAAGCTGAAGTACTGGAGCTTCATCCCGCGGCGGGGGTCGGGACGGCGCTCGGAAGAGGATCTGGATGCGGGGCTGGCCCCGCGGGCGATCGAGAAGGGGCGCGAGGGGGTCAAGCTCTCCGAGGACGAGCTGACGGCGCTGTTCGCCGAGACGCGCCCCGAGGTGATCGAGGAGATGCGGATCGCCGCCGACGAGCTGCGCGCCGACCTGGCCGGCGACGTCGCCACCTTCGTCGTCAACCGCAACATCAACTTCACCAACATCTGCGTCGTCGGCTGCGCCTTCTGCGGGTTCGGGCAGGGCAGGCGCTCCCCCGACGCCTACGAAGTCGGCGAGTCGGACTTCGCCGCGCGGATCGAGGAAGCCGTCGACTTCGGCGCCACCGAGCTCTGCATGCAGGGCGGCATCCATCCCGAACTGACCTTGGAGGAGTACGGCCGCTGGCTGACGCTGGCGAAGGAGACGGCGCCGCAGCTGCACCTCCACGCCTACTCGCCGATGGAGATCAACCACGCCTGCGAGCGCTCCGGCAAGGAGCCGGGGGAAGTCTTCGAGTACCTGCTCGGGTGCGGGCTCGGCTCGACCCCGGGGACGGCGGCCGAGGTGCTCGACGACGGCGTGCGGCAGCGGATCTCGCCGAACAAGCTCCCGGCCGGGCGCTGGGTCGAGATCATCGAAGCCTCCCACCGGGCCGGCCTCCGCTCGACCTCCACGGTGATGTTCGGCCACATCGAGGAGCCGCGCGAGCTCGCCCGCCACATGGGCGTGATCCGCGGCCTGCAGGAACGGACCGGCGGGATCACCGAGTTCGTGCCGCTCAGCTTCATCCCCTTCAACACGCTGCTCGGGCGCACCCACGGGATCGAAGAGATCACCGTGCGGGAGAACCTGAAGCACACCGCGGCCTTCCGCCTGGCGCTCGGCAGGACGGTCACCAACCTGCAGGCGAGCTGGGTGAAGATGGGCCTCGAGGGCGCCACCGAGGCGCTCCGCTGGGGCGTCAACGACCTCGGCGGGACGCTGATGGAGGAGAACATCTCGCGCATGGCCGGGAGCCAACACGGGGTGAAACTGGAGGTCGAGGACCTCGTCGCCGCCGCCCGCGAGGCCGGCCGGCAGCCCGCCCAGCGCACCACGCTCTACGAGATCCTCGAGACCTACTAGCGCCGTTCGCGGTGGCGCCGGCGCGTGTGGGGCGCGATGATCCGGGGATGCGCGCGATGGTCCTCGATCAGCCTGGCACGCCGCTCCGTGCCGCCGAGCTCCCCGAGCCGGAGCCCGGTCCGGGGCAGGTCAAGCTCGCGGTGAAGACCTGCGGCGTCTGCCGCACCGACCTCCACATCTACGACGACGAGCTGCAGGGCGCGCCGAAGCTGCCGCTGGTGATGGGACACCAGATCGTCGGCGAGGTGGTCGGGGCGGGCGCGGGCGCGGGGCGTTTCGCCCCCGGCGCGCGTG
>MKSH01000006.1:21425-23644 GCA_001898095.1 Solirubrobacterales bacterium 70-9
GGGAGAACCTCTGCGAGCACGCCCGCTTCACCGGCTACGACGTCGACGGCGGCTACGCCGAGTTCGCGGTCGCCGCCGAGGACTTCTGCTTCCCGATCCCCGACCGCTACTCGGACGCCGAGGCGGCGCCGCTCCTCTGCGCCGGGCTGATCGGCTACCGGGCGCTGCGGCTGGTCGGCGCGGCGGAGCGGATCGGCTTCTACGGCTTCGGCTCCTCCGCCCACATCCTCTGCCAGGTGGCGGTGCACGAAGGGCGGCGCGTCTTCGCCTTCACCCGCGACGGTGACGACGAGGGGCAGGAGTTCGCCCGCAGCCTCGGGGCGGAGTGGGCGGGAGGGTCCTCGGAACTGCCGCCGGAGGAGCTCGACGGGGCGATCGTCTTCGCCGCCGTGGGGCCGCTGATGGTGCAGGCGCTGAAGGCGAGCGCACCCGGCGCGAGGGTGATCAGCGCCGGCATCCACATGAGCGAGATCCCCGCCTTCTCCTACGACCTCCTCTGGGAGGAGCGGACGCTCGGCTC
Source organism: Solirubrobacterales bacterium 70-9 (assembly GCA_001898095.1). GTDB lineage: Bacteria > Actinomycetota > Thermoleophilia > Solirubrobacterales > 70-9 > VAYN01. Next base: position 21,946 of record MKSH01000006.1, read on the forward strand.
GGTCGCGAACCTCACCCGCGCCGACGGCGAGGACCTGCTGCGGATCGCCCCCGAGGTCCCGGTCCGCGCCAAGGTCACGACCTATCCGCTGGAGGACGCCCAGCAGGCCCTGGAAGACGCCAGGGCGGGCCGCATCGAGGGCTCCGCCGTCCTCGTCGTCTCCTAGCGCCCGCCCCTCGTGCGTTCGCAGTTATGGCCGCATAGCGGCCATAACTGCGAACGCGTAGGCGGTGCGGGTGCCGGGTACTTGCCTCCTGTACGCGCAAGCGAAGGAAAGGCAGCAATGGCTGACACGCCAAACAACGCCGATGACGCCAAAGGCCGCATCAAGGAGGCGACCGGCAAGTTGACCGGTGACAAAGACCTTCAGAACGAGGGCAAGGTCGACAAGGCCTCCGGGAAGATCAAGGAGGGCATCGACAAGGTGCGCGACGCCCTTCACAAAGACTGACCGCTCGGGTGCCCTGACGGTGCCGGACCGAGCGGGGCCAGGACGCAGGGAGGCCGAATAGCAGCGCTATTTGGACGACTGAGGACACCGCCCCGCGAAGTGTCCGGCACCGTCAGCGGAAGAGGTCGTCCTCGCGTGGGCGGCGGATCGCCGCCGCGCCGGGGCCGTCCTCCTCGGTCACCCAGCGACCGAGACCTCCGATCACCACCGCCGGCACCGCCGCCGCCTTGTCCCGGACGAGGTCGGCGGCGGCCGCCGCCTCGTCGGCGATCGCGATCTGCGTCGCCATCAGCTCGCGGCCATTCGCGTCGTGGCGTCCCCGCCAGTCGTCCAGCGGCAGCAGCCCGGCGCACCCGATCGCCACCTCGGCCTGGCCGATCCGCCACGCCCGTCCGAAGCTGTCGGCGATCACCACCCCGATTCGCGCGCCCGCCGCCGAGCCGATCTCGCTCCGCAGCCGCCGGGCCGAGGCATCCGGATCCTCGGGTAGGAGCAGCACCATCTCGTCCCCGGCGACGTTGGAGCTGTCGATCCCCGCGTTCGCGCACACCAGCCCGGTCCGCGTCTCGACGATCAGCACCCCGCGCTCGGCCCGCACCACCTCGGCCGACTCCTCGAGGATCAGCTGCACCAGGTTCGGCTCCTTCCCCAGGATCCGCGCGAGCTTGCTCGCTTCGGCGCTGGGGATGACGCTGGAGAGCTTCCGCGTGCGCCCCTCGGCCTTGGAGACGACCTTCTGCGAGATGACGACGACGTCGCCGTCGGTGAGTTCCCCGGCCGCCTCGGCGATCAGCTCTCCCAGCGGGTCCCCGGCCGCGATCTCAGGGACCCCGAGCACCGGCCGGACGCGCACTTCGGCTGTTTCGCCGCGCTCCGGACTCATATCCCCAGCGCCTTCGCCGTCCGTCTCGCGCCACCGCCGAGCTCCACTTTCATCGTCAGCGCGACGATGTCCGCCGGTGTGTCGAGGTCGAGTCCCAGCGACGGCAGCTCCTCGACGCCGTAGGCGATTCCCGCCTCCCGCGCGGCGGCCACGTGTCGCTCGCGGCTCCCCTCGCCGAAGCTCGGCTCGATCGCGTTCGGCGGCGCCAGGACGAGGGCGTTGGTGCCGGTCCCGTGGCGGTCGGGGATGACCGCGACGTAGGGGTCGGGGACGCCGGTGAGCATCTTGTCCAGCTCGCGCGGGTCGAGCAGAGGGCAGTCGCCGGGGAGGATGGTGACGCAGCGGGCTCCGGCGGCTGCGGCAGC
>MKSH01000006.1:23665-23907 GCA_001898095.1 Solirubrobacterales bacterium 70-9
GGCGAGGTCGGCGGCGCGGGGCTCCTGGCTGACGACGATGGTGCGCTCGATCAGGCGGGCGGAGGAGATCGCCTCGAGGACGTCGGCGACCATCGCCGCGACGAGGTCCGGCTTGCGGGTCTCCTCGACGCCCGGGCCGAGGCGTGACTTCGCCACGGCGAAGCGCTTCACCGGCACGACCGCGGTAGCCCTCATGCGTCGATCAGGGTGGCGGCGTAGTCGAGGACCGTGCGGGCGAGGCG
>MKSH01000006.1:23960-24539 GCA_001898095.1 Solirubrobacterales bacterium 70-9
GGATGGCGGTAGGCGGCGGGTCGGGGTCGCCCTCGTCGACGACCATCGCGTCGATCAGGCCGGCGGAGAGGGAGGCGACGCCCGCCGCCGTGGTCGGTCGTCCCAGGGCTTCCATGAACTTGTCGGTCGGGCCCTTGACGATGCGACCGCCGACGTAGGGGGAGACGGCGAGGACCGGGGCCGGTGAGGCCTGGATCGCGTCTCGCATGCCGGGGAGGGCGAGTATCGGGCCGATGCTGATCACCGGGTTGGAGGGGCCGACGACGATGACGTCGGCGGCGCGGAGGGCGTTGACGACCTCGGTGGTCGGCTGGGCCTCGGCGATGCCGTCGAGCTCGACCCCGAGCACCTGGGGCTTGCCGCCGTCGAGGATCAGGTACTCCTGCAGGTCGCGGCGGCCGACGTCGGTGAGGACCTTGGTGCGGACCGCCTCGTCGGTCATCGGCAGGACGCGGGCGCGGAGGCCGAGGCCGCGGGCGATCTGCGCCTGGGCGTCGGTGAGGCGGCCACCCGCGGCGAGGAACTCGCGGCGGTAGAGGCAGGCGGCGAGGTCGCGGTCGCCGAGGCTGAACCAGTTGG
>MKSH01000006.1:24569-30682 GCA_001898095.1 Solirubrobacterales bacterium 70-9
GCCAGTAGGTGATCAGGTCGGGGTCGGGGGAGACGTGGACGCCGAGGGTCTCGATGTCGTCGCCGGTGTTGGCGATGACGGTGAGATCGGCCCCGATCTCCTCTTGCATCCCGGCGGCCAGCTTGGCCCCGCCGGTGCCGCCGGCGAGGAGGGCGACGCGCATCGAATTCGGACTTCGCAAGGGGGGCTGAGTCTATGCTGCCGGGCATGCGACTCGATGGCAGGAAGGCACTTGTGACGGGTGGCGCGAGCGGGATCGGCGCCGCGATCGCCGAGCGACTGGCGGCCGAAGGGGCGGAGGTCTGGGTCGGTGACATCGACCTGATGGGCGCCGAGCGGGTGGCGCGTGAGATCAACGGCCACTCGATCGAGCTCGACGTGACCAGCCTCACATCGGCCAATGCGGCGGTCGCCGAGATCGACGATCTGGCGATCCTGGTGAACAACGCCGGGACCGACGAGTTCGGCTTCTTCCCGCAGACCAGCCCGGCGCAGTGGCAGCGGGTGATCGACATCAACCTGAACGGGGTCATCAACTGCACCGCGGCGGCGCTGCCGGGAATGCAGCAGGCGGGTTACGGCCGGATCGTCAACATCTCCAGCGAGGCGGGCCGGGTCGGATCCAAGGGCTCGGCCGTCTACTCGGCGGCGAAGGCGGGGGTGATCGGCTTCACCAAGGTGATCGCCCGCGAGAACGGCCGCTACGACGTCACCGCCAACGCGATCGCCCCCGGGCCGATCGAGACGCCCCTGCTGATGGGCGCCAAAGAGCTGGGCGAGGTGGGCGAGCGCCTGATCGACAACATGCGCTCCCAAACCCAGCTGAACCGGCTCGGCCAGCCCTTCGAGGTCGCGGCCGCCGTGGCCTTCCTCGCCTCCGACGACGCCACCTTCATCACGGGGGAGACGCTGGGCGTCAGCGGCGGCCTCGGCATGGTCTAGATTCCGACACGAACATACGAACATATGTTCGTATTCCTGCTACCCTCGTTCGATGGCACGGAGGCCCGGTAGAGAGGAACGAGAAGCGCAGGCGAAGGTGCTCAGAGCCGTGCTTCTGGTCGGGGACCGAGGGACGACAGAAGCCGACCTCGAGACCGCCACCGAGGGCCTTGACCCGGCCGAGATCGAAGCCGCTGTGCAGGCCCTGATCGACTCCAACCTGCTCAAACGCGAGGAAGCCTTGCTCTACCCGAGCGGCCCCGCCACCCGCTTCAACCGCTTGCGCCCCCTCTGAGCGTTTCCGCCGCAACTACCGCGTTCCGCGGCCCCGGCGGGGGGAGACTCCGCCTCGACCGTGCACTTGAGCACACCATGATGTGCTCAAGTGCACGGTCGACGGGCGGGCACGGTGGGAGTGCTTGGTCCTTGGCGCGGGAGCAGCACGGGGTCGTGTCGCGCGGGCAGCTCGTGGAGCTGGGACTCAGTCGCCGCGGGATTCAGCACCGAATCGCACGGGGCCGCCTTCATCCCGTGGGTCGAGGGGTCTACGCGGTGGGGAGGCCGGAGCTCACCAGGAAGGGACGGTGGATGGCCGCGATCCTCGCCTGCGGTGGTCCCGGGATCGCGGCGCTGAGCCACTCAAGCGCGGCCGCGCTGTTCGGGATCGGCGTCGAGCAGGCGCGGGCCATCGAGGTCACGCGGCTCTCGCCCGACCCGGTTCGGATCCGAGGAATCCGCGTCCAACGGCGTTCGGAGCTCGACCCTCGATCGCTCGTCGTCCATGACGGCATCCCGGTTACGTCGCCGGTCCAGACGCTCATCGATCTCGCGACTCGGCATGACCAAGTCGTGGTGGAGCGGATGGTCAACGAGGCGGATCGGCTCCGGCTCATCCGCACCGACGACCTGCGCATGGCGCTTGATGAACACCACGGGGAGCGGGGGGTCGGGCGACTGCGGGTGATCCTCGACCGGCGGACCTTTCGCTATACGCGCTCCGAACTCGAGCGGGCCTTCCTGCCGCTCGCGCGACGTGCCCGCCTGCCGCGCCCCCGAACGTCGGTCTACGTCAACGGCCACGAGGTCGACTTCTACTTCCCGACCCTCGACCTCGTGATCGAGACCGACGGGATCACCTACCACCGCACCCCTGCCCAGCAGGCAAAGGACCGTGAACGCGACCAGGACCACACCGCCGCAGGCACCCCGTACCTGCGCTTCATCCACGCCCAGATCAAGTACGAGCCCCGATCGCGTGGCGCGGACCTTGCGCGCCACGGCGTCCCATCTGGCCGGAACCCGAAGCGCAGCGGCCACCCCTTCGTAGCCGCCAGTCCCTGAAGGGGTGACCGCCGCGCCCCGCACGGCCCTTAGGCTGCTTCGTCATGACGCCCCGCGGCCAGACCCAGACCGCCCTGGTCTCGATCGGCGCGGCCGTCGTGCTCGTCGCCCTCAAGCTCGGAACCGGGATCGCGACCGGGTCGCTGGCGCTGGTCTCGGCCGGGATCGAGTCGAGCGGCGACGTGATCGCGGCGATCCTCACCCTGCTCGCGATCCGGCTCGGCGGCCAGCCGCCCGACCGCGAGCACCCCTACGGGCACCGGCGCGCCGAGAACCTGGCGGCGCTCGGCGAGGCGGCGATCCTCTCCGGCGGTGGCGCCTTCGTCGTGATCGAGGCGGTCGACCGGCTCAGCAGCGGCAGCGACGGCGGCTTCGACCCGCGCTGGTACGTCTTCGCCGTGATCGGCATCGCCGTCGCGATCGACGTCAGCCGCGTGATCGTCTCCCTGCGCAGCGCCCGAGCCTACAAATCCGCCGCCTTGCGCTCCAACGCTTTCCACTTCGCCGGCGACATGGCCGGCTCGATCGCGGTGCTCTTCGGCGTCACCGCCGTCGCCCTCGGTTTCGAACAGGGCGACGCGATCGCCTCGCTGGTCGTCGCCGGGATCATCTTCAGCGCCGCCGCCCGCCTCATCTACGAGAACGCCCGCGTGCTGATGGACACCGCGCCGCTGGAGGCGCAGGCGATCGCCGAAGCGGCGATCCGCGGCCTCGACGAGGTCGAGCTCCGCCAACTGCGCCTGCGCGAGTCGGGCGGCCACTACTTCGCCGACGCGACGATCGGCGCCGCGCCCGACCAGGCGCTGGTCGCCAGCCACCGGGTCGCCGACCGGGTCGAGGCGGCGGTCCGCCGGGCGCTCCCCGACGCCGACGTCGTCGTCCACGTCGAGCCGCTGCGCGAGGGTCTCGACCTGCGCGCCCGCGCGCTCGCGATCGCCCTCGCCGAGCCGGCCGTCCACGAAGCCCATGACATCGCGATCTACCGCCAGGACGGGCGCTGCGGCGTCTCCATGCACCTGAAGCTCGACGCGGCGACGCCGCTGGCGGCGGCGCACGAGGTGGCGGAGCGGATCGAGGCGGCGCTGCGGGCCGAGGCGGAGCTCGACGACGTGCAAACGCACCTGGAGCCGCTGGAGGAGCCGCTCAGCGCCCGTGCCGACGACGGCGACCCGGGGGCGCCGCGGATCGTCGCGCTGGTCGAGGAGCGGACCGGCGCCCCGCCGCGCCGGCTGCGACTGTTGGCGACCGAAGTCGGGCTGGTCGTCTTCGTCGACGTCGTCGTCAGCCCGGAGGCGACGCTCGAGGCCGCGCATGACATGGCGCGCCGTCTCGAGCGGGACATCCGCGGGGACCGCCCGGCGGGCTCGGCGCGGATCGTCGACGTCGTCGTCCACACCGAGCCCTGACCCGGGCCAGGGCTCAGCTGTCCTCGGGCTCTTCGCCGTTCGGCATCAGCGCGTACCACTCGGCGCCGAAGCCGTCGACGTCGTTGCCGTTCGTTTCGCCGGGCTTCCGGTCCTCGACGAAGCCGTACAGCGGGTGGCCGTTATAAGTCACCTGTTCGGTGCCGTCTTTGCGCTTGGTGACGCCGAGCAGGGACGATTCGGCGCCGCCCGAGGCCTTCGGCATGCCCTTGGTGAGGAGCGGGGGCCAGGCCTGGGCGCAGGCGCCGTAACAGGCCGACGTGGTGCCCTTGTCCTTGTGGAAGTCGTACATCGTCATGCCTTCGGCGTCGACGATGACCTTGCCGAGGTCGGGCGTGTTCATCACCTTGACCACAGCGGCCTTGGTTGCACCCGCGGCCGGCGCGGATTCTTCGGACGCCGCCTTCGCGGGCGCCGGTTCCCTGGTTTCCGAAGTTGCAGCGGATTTGGATTCCGAGGTCGTCGGACCGGCCGACGAGCTGCTTCCGCCGCCGCCGCAGCCGGCAATCGCCAGCACCGCGATCAGCGCCAGCGCCCCGACCGCAAGGTATGCCCTTCGCACAGTCGCCTCCTTGGGTAGCTTCTAGGCTGTGCCCGGTCTACGGCGACGACGCGGTGAGGGTTCATCCACCTATCGGTGGCTGGCGTTCGCCGTCGCCGCGACGGTCGTCGTCGCCGACCAGGTCGCGAAGCTGCTCGCGGTCCACTACCTCGGCGCCGGCCCGGTCCACCTCTTCGGCGGCCTCCACCTGCAGCTCTACCGCAACTACGCCGGGCCGGGCGGCAACTTCGCCGGCCACACGGTCCTGATCTCGATCTTCACCGTCGCCGCGGCGATCGTCCTCGCCGCCGTGATCGCCCGCTCGCGCCTCGACCGCCTCACCGCGATCGGCTTCGGCCTCTTCCTCGGCGGCGCCGTCGGCAACGGCCTCGACCGCCTCTTGCGCGGGCCGGGGCCGCTGCGCGGGGGAGTGGTCGACTGGCTCGCCCCGAGCGCCCACGGCGGCAGCATGAACCTCGCCGACCTGTCCCTGAACGCCGCCGTGCTGTTGATGATCGCCGGCGCCCTGTTGTCGATGCGCCCCCGCAGGCGCACAAAGCGGGAGCCGGGGAAGACCCTGAACGAACCTCCCTGCAGTTCGTGAGTGAAGGGTCTTCCCCGGCTCCCGCCGGGCTTGCTCGTACCTCTTGAGCTACTGAGCCTGGAGCGTCATCGAGAACGTGCCGAACAGTTCACCCGCGGTGAATTCGCTCGACGCCGGCGGCGCTTTTTCGTCGCCCTGGTTGAACACCTGGTTCAGCGTCGCCGCGGCAACCGTCTGCAGCTTCGCTTCGGCGCCTTTGACCGTGACCTGGCGCGTGGTCGGGTTGCTCTGGATCGAGTTCGCCGGGAAGACGAGTTCGACGATCGAGGAGCGGCCGGTCTGCCCCGGGAAGGGCGGGTTCGGCGTGATTTCCATTTCGACGGTCGCCGTCTTCTGGGCAAATTCGATCTGGATGTTGGTGATCTTCATCAGCGGCGAGAGGGTTTTGCCTTTCTTCAGGATTTCCACTCCGCCGGTGGTGACGATCTGACCCGTGGTGTAGTTGGTCGCCAACGTGCCGCCCGAGATCGGGAAGGTGAAGTTGGTGACTTTCGGGTTCTTCGCCGGCGCGATCGGTTTGATCCCGCTGGAGATGTCGACGCCCTTTTCGGCGAGCTTTTTCAAGCTCGCGGGGGAGGCTTCGAGGGTCGCTTCGTTCTGGCCGAGGATGGTCAGGGTCGAGGGCGAGGTGATGCTGAACTCGTTGCTCATCACCCGCTGGTTGATCCGCTGGCCGCCCTGCAGGCCGAGTTTGTTGGAGATCCGCGTGGCGGCCTTCTGGGTCAGCGTCAGCTGGTTCGCCTTGATCCGCGCGCCGAAGCCTTCGCGGGTGGCGGTCGGCGTGCCGAAGGTGCCGAGCTGCATCTTCGCGCCGGCGATGTTCGCCCGGACGAAGTTGTGCACGGTGTTCACTTCGAGCCCGGTGATCGGCACCGAGCGGGAGCCCTTGACCAGCTGGAAGCCGCCGGGGCTGGTGAAGTGGCCCTGGGCGTTGGTCGGGTCGAGCATCCCTTCGGTGACCGGCACGCTGATCTTGTTGCCGCTGGTCTGACCGGTGCTGATGCCGACGAGTCCGACGCCGAGGTTGGTGAGCTTCTTGACGAAGCCTTGCTTCAGGTGCAGGTCGGTGGTGCCGCCGGAGATCGGGTCCCGGGCCGCCGAGGCGGCGGGGACGAAGGCGAGGAGCGCGGCCACAACTGCCGCTGCCCCGACGATCATCCGGAGGGCGACCGGCCGGGATTTGGCGTGCGTCATGTCGTCCTTCCGTAGTTGCATGGGTCCTTACCTGCTGCAACACCTCCCTTCCCCGTTGTTCCGGTCG
>MKSH01000006.1:30820-36275 GCA_001898095.1 Solirubrobacterales bacterium 70-9
AGCTTTCGCCCGCCTTCCCCGAGGTATCGGCAAGTACCGGGAAGGTCCAGCCGTGCTTGCGGACGAAGGCCCGCGCCGGGCCGCCCGCGTCGTCCCAGTCCACCGCGACGACGGTGGCCCGGTGGCCGAGCGCCGCGGAGAGCTTGCGCAGCGTCGGCGCCTCTTCCGCGCAGGGGGCGCACCAACTGGCGAAGAAGTCGATCAGGGCGGGCTTGCCGTGCAGGGAGGCGAGGTCGACGCCGGGCGGGCGCAGTGCCTTCGCCGGGAGGGGCGGCGCGGCGCGCCCGGTCGCCTCGGAGCCGCCGCCGCTGGCGAGCTCGGCGACGACGAGGGCGGCGATGACGAGCCCGGCAACCACGACCCAGCGGCCGCGTGGCGCCGGCCGCGTCACAGTTGCGCCAGCGTCTGCGTCCCCGCCGCGAGCTTTTCCGGCCTGAAGGTCGGCGGGTAGAGCGCCCGGATCTGGCCCTGCGGGTCGATCGCGAAGATTTCGGCGTTGTGCTCGATTTCCTCGGGGTCGTTGGCGTCGTGTTCGGGCTTCACGCCCCACGCCTTCCAGACCTTCTCCAGTTCGGCCTGCGAGCCGAGCAGCCAGTCGATCTCCCCGGTGGTGCGGTGACGCTTGTTGAAGATCGCGGCGCTCCGCGGGGTGTCGTGGGCGGGGTCGACCGAGACGGCGAGAAAGAGCGGTCGCTTCGCCTTCGGGATCTGCGCGTAGGCGGTGTGGACCTTGCCCGCGACGATCGGGCAGAGGTCGGTGCAGTGGGTGTAGAGGAAGGCGACCAGGACGGTGCGGCCCTTCAACTTCGCCAGATCGATCTTCTTGCCGTACTGGTCGGTGAGGTCGATCGCGGGCGCGGCCTTGGCGGGGATGGCGTCGGCACCGGCGATTTCGGGGACGCTGACCGCGCTGTCACCGGAGGAGCTCGAGCCGCCGCCGCATCCCGCGGCGAGCACGGTGATGGCGAGCGCTACGAGGAGGAGCGGAGCGGCGCGGTGGGGGGAACGACGGTACGCGGACTGCACGGCGGCTCAACTTATGGGGCGAAGCTAAGGCTGGCCTCAATTCTGCGTCCCGTCTGTCGGCGTCCCTCCAGGCGCTAGGACAGCTCGACCAGGCGGGCGGCCAGGTCGCGGGGGCGGGAGAGGAACGGCAGGTGGCCGCCGTCCATCTCGGCGAACTCGCCCCCCTCGCCGAGCCGCTCGCGGGTGAGGCGGCGCTGGAACTCGAGCGGGAAGAGGCGATCGTCGCGGGCGGCCAGCACCGGGTCGGCTCGTAGGGCCAGCGGGAGACGGTCAGCGGCTCGGTGAACATGCCGGGGGCCGGGCGGCCGTCGTATTCGTCGTTGGCGGCGAGCGTCGCCGCGTCGACGTCGTGGTAGAAGACCTCGTCGAGCGCCGCCTCGTCCCAGTTTTCGGGCGTGCCGATGCGCCGGGTCAGCGGCGCGATCGCCTCCGCGTGGCCGGTGCCTTCCCACCAGTCGCCGGCCGTCTCGCCGGGCCTGGGGATCATCGGCGCCAGCAGGATCAGCCGTCGGGGGGAGAGCCGGTCGGCGACGATCGCCGCGGTGTAGGCGCCGAGCGACTGGCCGACGACGACGAGCGGGGCGGGCGGCGGGTCGCCGAGTGCTGCGACGACCGCGTCGGCGTGGGCACTCGGACCCGCCTCGGGGTCGTCGAGCGGCAGCGGCGGGGCGATCCCGTCATGGCCCAGGTCGTGGAGCGCCGCGATCGTCGCCTCGTAGACCCGCGGGTCGGCGCCCGCGCCCGGGATCAGGACGAAGGTCAGCATCGGCATCCCGCCCCGGCTACCCGTTTGCGCGTCTCGGTCAAGCTATGCGGAGGATATGGAGCACGCCCGCCGTCAAGAGCTGGAGGCCTACATCACCCGCGACGGGTCGACGATCCGCGAGTGGGCGGGGCCGGGGTACGCGGCCGGGGCGAGGAACCTGAGCCTCGCCGAGGCGACCGTGGCGTCGGGTGCGACGACGATCGAACACCTGCATCGGCGCTCCGAAGAGCTCTACCTCGTCACCGCCGGGTCGGGGACGCTGCGGGTCGGCGAGGAGGAGCGGGCGGTCGTGGCCGGCGACTGCGTCGCGATCCCGCCGGGCACCCCGCACCGTCTCCACAACGACGGCAAGGTCGACCTGGTCGTCGTCTGCGCCTGCTCGCCGCCGTACTCGCACGAGGACACCGTCCTGCTCGAGGACGGCTGATGCCGATCGAATTGCGGGAGGCTCGTCGGGGGGACGAGCTGGCGGTCGCCGAACTCCACGTGCGATCTTGGCAGGAGGCCTACAAAGGGCTGATGCCCGCTGAGTTTCTCGCCGAGTTGGACCCGCGGGATCGGGCCGGGCGGTATGCGTTTGACGCGGGGACCGGTGGGCCGACGACGGTGCTCGCTTTGCAGGGCGAGGAGGGGATCGGGGGGGACCCTTCACTCACGAACAGCAGGGAGGTTCGCTCAGGGTCCCCCCCGATCCCCTGCGAGCGGCTGCGGGGGTTCGTGACGTTTGGTGAGTCTCGTGACGAGGACGCGCGGGGCCTGGGGGAGATCTATGCGTTGTACGTGGATCCGGAGCGTCACCGGGGAGGCGTGGGGCGGATGCTGATGCGAGAGGCGCGGCGGCGGCTGGTTGAAGAGGGCTTTCGCGAAGCGATCCTCTGGGTGCTCCGCGGCAACACCCGCGCCGGCAGCTTCTACGAACGAGAAGGCTGGCGCCCCGACGGGGCCTCGAGGGTGGAGAACCCCTATGACATCGTCTCGACAGTCGACCGCTTCCGCCGCAAGCTCACCTGAAATCCCGCAGAGGCCAGTTGGAGGGGGCGGGGATGACCCTGAGCGAACCTCCCGCTGTTGTGAGTGAAGGGTCATCCCCGCCCCCTCCCTCGCCAACCCCGAACCTTTCAGACCTGGTCCCGCCGAAAGCAGTCCACCGCGTGGTCGTTGACGATGCCGACCGCCTGCATCCAGGCGTAGACGATCGTCGGCCCGACGAATTTGAAGCTGCGGCTCTTCAGCTCCTTGGAGACTTGCTCGGAGAGGTCGGTCTTGGCGGGGATGGTGACGCCGTCGCCGCGGAGGATCTTGCCGTCGGTGAAGGACCAGCAGAAGTCGGTGAAGTCTTCGCCGGAGTCGCGCATCTCGCAGAAGATCTTCGCGCCGGTGATCGTCGACTCGATCTTCGCCCGCGAGCGGATGATCCCAGCGTCGCCGAGGAGGCGCTGGATGTCTCGCTCCTCGAACTTCGCGACCTTGTCCGGATCGAAGCCTTTGAAGGCCGCGCGGAAGGCGTCGCGCTTGCGCAGCACGGTGATCCAGGCCAGCCCGGCCTGGAAGCCGTCCAGCATCAGCTTCTCCCAGAGGGCACGAGGGTCGCGCTCGGGCACGCCCCACTCCTCGTCGTGGTAGGCCTGCATCTGCGGGTCCGTGCCGGCCCAGGCGCAGCGGCTCAGCTCTGCCATTGTTCCGCCCGGATCGCGAAGCGGACGTGGTCGCGCCAGCGCCCGCCGATCTTCAGGTAGCGCTCGGAGAAGCCCTCGCGGACGAAGCCGCAGCGCTCGACCAGCGCGATCGAGGCGGCGTTGCCGGGCTGCACGTTGGCTTCGACCCGGTGCAGGGCGAGGTCGGTGAAGCTGCGCTCCAGCACCAGCCGCAGGGCGGCGGTCATGTAACCGGCGCCGCTCCAGCGGGCGACCCCGCCGTAGCCGAGGAAGGCGCTCTGCAGCGGCCCGCGGATGATCTGGCTGATGTTGAAGTAGCCGACGATCTCGCCGTCCTCGGGGCGCACCGCGAGGTTGGCGTCGAAATCGGCGCGCCCGGCGCGGACGAGCCAGGCGTCGAACTCGGGCGCGGTGACCGGCGGGGTGACCCAGGGGCGGTGCAGCTCGGCGCTGTCGATCATCGCGGCGATGAACGCCTCGCGGTCGCCGGGCCCGGGCGGGCGCAGCGCGACGGCGGGCGCGGGGCGAGCGGAGGCGGGGCTCACGGGGATCTCGAGGTCGGCCACGTCCCCATCCTAGGTGTCCCCGAAAGCGCACCGACCGATCTCACATTTGCGCCGCCGCGTGCGTTTGACTACGAAAGGCACAGCGCACCGCGAGTGCGTTCGCAGAAATGACCGCATAGCGGAGCTAAGTGCGAACGCACCGGGGGGAGGAGGAACGGAAGTCATGAGCGAGTCGATCTTTTGGGACATCTACGAGAGCCCGGTCGGGCCGCTGACCCTGATCGCAGGGGAGGGCGGGCTACGCGGGCTCTGGTTCCCGGGCAAGACGCCGACCCCGCCGGAGGCGGCGCGCCGGCCGCTCCCCGCGGTGACCGAGCAGCTCGAGGCGTACTTCCAGGGGGATCTGCGCGCCTTCGACGTCGATCTCGACATGCGCGGCACGCCGCTCGACCGCGAGGTCTGGCGCCGGCTCCTCGACATCCCCTACGGGGAGACCGAGAGCTACGGCGAGCTCGCCGCCCGGGTCGATCCCGACCTCTTCCGCACGGACTGCGAGCCGTGGCAGCGGGCCCGTGCAGTCGGCGCCGCCAACGGGCGCAACCCGGTCTCGATCATCGTCCCCTGCCACCGGGTGATCGGCGCCGACGGCTCGCTGACCGGCTACGGCGGCGGCCTCCATCGCAAGCAGGCGCTGCTCGAGCTGGAGGGGTCGGGACGCCCGGACCCCCCCGGGAAAACCCGGCAGACTTCGCTGCTCTGAGGGCGGATCCCTGCCGATTGCGCGCCCCGTTACAGGTCGTGCAATCGTTTCCCCCGCAAAGAGCGGGAAAGTTTTCCCACCTTGACGCCACTTCAGGCAGTACACTCCACCGCCATCAAGGACCGGTAAGCCGAATCCGCGGGCCGAAAAACCGCGGAGCGGGGGAACCGATTTTGGGGCGAATCCACCGGAGGACGGTGGGAGCGCAGGCTCCTTCAGCGCCAGCCCGACAGCTAACCCCGCAGGCCGACAAAGGAGATCGGTTTTGCGGTTGTCCCCTCACGGGTTCGGGTGGAAAGTTCGTCTGGCGTTGGCGACGGGAGTTGTCGCCGCGATCGCCTTCCCCGCCACGGCGCTCGGCGCGGGCGGTGGCCTGACCGCGGCCGGCGTCAGCACCGACAAAGGTGAACCGGCCACCGAATCGACTCCGACGCCGGGCTCGACCGAATGCACCACCACCCCGGAAGGGACCCGCACCTGCCTGCCGGTCGCCCCGGCGGCTTTGGTGCTCGGTGTCGCCGCGCCGCCGGAAACGGCGCCGCCCGCGGTGAAAGCCGCGATCGCCGCCGCCAACCTCATCCACACCCGCCCCTACATCTGGGGTGGCGGGCACGCCCGCTGGTGGAGCCCCGGCTACGACTGCTCGGGTGCCGTCAGCTTCGCCCTCCACGGCGCCGGCCTGATCACCACGCCCATGGACTCCAGCGAAATGATGAATTGGGGCGTGGCGGGCAAAGGCCGT
>MKSH01000006.1:36293-37915 GCA_001898095.1 Solirubrobacterales bacterium 70-9
GCACCGGGCCGCGCTGGCACCCGGAAATGGTGTCGACGGCGGGCTACGTCGCGCGGCACCCAGCCGGCTACTGACCGGCTCTAGCTAGAGCCGCCGCTCCGTCTCCGGATCCGCCTCGCCGCCGTAGAAGCGGTCGAGCACGGCTTTGAAGATCGGCTGCTCGGGATCGGCCCTCGTGAAGAGGGTCATCGAGCTGCGGACCTTGATCGCGTCGATGCCGCCGAGGATCGAGTCGGCGCTCGCGTCGGGCGGGGCGGCGAGGAGGGCCTCGCAGCACTCCCGCAGCCGCGGGCCGAGCAGCGGGTGGGCGAGGTAGGCGCGGGCCTCCTCGAGCGAGCGGATCGCGTAGGCCTGGGACATCGGGCTCGACCCGAGCCCCGCGATCTGCGGAAAGACGAACCAGATCCAGTGCCCCTGCTTGCGCCCCTCCCGCAGCTCGCCCAGCGCCCGCGCGTAGATCGCCGCGTCTTCCTGAGCGTCGACGAAGCGCTGCAGCCCGTAGGGGTCAGCGTTCATCGGCGCACCTTAGACGGGGGACGGCGCGGCTCCGGGCGCCCTGCGGGCGGGGACGGGCGGCGCGGTCCGGAGGCCCTGCGGCCGGGGTCGGGCCGTCCCGGGCGTCTCGGAGGCGACCCGGGCAGGCTGTGGCCGCCTCCGAGACGCCCGGGACGCGAGGCTTCCGGGGGGAGGTGCGCGGGTTCGGCGCGCTTTCGGGGGGATCCGTCACCCCTCCGGGCCGCCGACCGCGATGCGTTCGCAGAAATGACCGCATAGCGGAGCTAAGTGCGAACGCATCGGGGATGGGGTGACGGAGGGGTCGCGGGCGTGGGGATCTCCTCGCCTCCTTGAAGGAGATGCGGGGGACGACACCAGGACGTGCGCCTTGGCGGGGGATCCCAGGCCGCCGCAGGCCTCCGTTCGCTGCTTGTTCGCCATACCCGTACAAGCAGCGAACGGAGCGAGGGGACCTGCCGCAGACGTGACGTATTCCCTGGATGAACGTGACGTTCCGGGCGCCTTCGCCACGGATCTCCCCCGAGACCCGCACGGGACCCGCGCCCTCGGCCTCTCCTCGTGACCCGGCCCTCTCGGATGCGGTCACAGCCTGCCCGGACCGCATCCGAGAGGGCCGGGTCCCTTACCCCGTCCCTTGCCGTCCCTTTGCCGCCGGGCGCCAGCTCCGGGCGCCCCGTCCCTCACCCGCGCGAGCCGCGCCGTTCGTCCGCTCCGCTCAAGGACACGCAAACGTTTGCCGATCTGAAGGACCATGAGCTCTCGTCCGCACGGGCCGCTTTCGGCCGCCCGCATCCTCCTTGCCCTGGCCGCCCTCGTCGCCGCCCTGCTGGTCGTCCCCAGCGGCGCTTCGGCGGGCACGCTGATCGCCGACAACGGCTTCCGGCCCGCCCCCAACGGATTCTCGTTCCCGAACTATGGGAACGAAGGGCAGGCGGGGCTCGACGCGGCGGAGTTCGAGCGGTTGTACGGGCCGCAGGTGTGCCTGAACGGCAGCAGGAATGGGACCAACTGCGTGCTGACCCCGCTGGCCCAGATGGTGATGAACGCCTACAACGAAGGGTCCGCCGACGGCCACTGCTTCGGCTTCGCCACCCTCGCCCAGCTGA
>MKSH01000006.1:38098-44457 GCA_001898095.1 Solirubrobacterales bacterium 70-9
AACCCGGAGATCTGGACCTTCGAGATCTTCCAGTACGGGATGAAGGCGGGCCACGCGATCACCCCGTACGCGGTCGAAAAGACCGGCCCGAGCGAATACGAAGTGCTGGTCTACGACAACAACTGGCCCGGCAACGACAGCCGCCGGCTGCTGATCGACACGAAGACGAACACCTGGAGCTACTACGCGATGGTCTCGCCGGGCTACCCGCAGGCCCAGTACGAAGGCAACGCCAAGTCGAAGACGCTGCGGCTTGCCCCGGTCACGCCCGGGCTCGGCGTGCAGCCCTGCCCGTTCTGCGTCGGCCGCCAGGGCGGCGGCTCGAAGTACAACCAGATCCGCCTCGACGGCACCTCCAACGAACATGCCCGCCTGCTGGTCGTCGACTCGCAGGGGCGGAAGACCGGCCTCATCGGCAACCGCGTCGTCAACCAGATCCCCGGCGCCAAGGTCCTCCCGCGCAGCTCCGGCGGCATCCGCCTGCGCCCGAACGGCACGCTCTGGAAGGACTCGCCGGCGCCGATCATCCAGGTGCCGAAGAACGTCGAATTCGACGTCAACGTGGACGGCAGGCACCTCGGCGTGCGCGACCGCGAGACCCTCAGCCTGGTCGGCCCGACCTACGACGCGACCGTGGAAAACCTGATCATGGCCCCGCACCAGGAAGCCAACGTGGCGCTCTCACCGAAGGGCAACGCGATCACCTACCTGCCGAGCGACAAGACCACCTCGCCGGCGATCAGCCTCGGCGCCGAATCGAAGAGCGCCGCCTACAACATCAGCGTCGCCGCGCTCGGCGCGCCGAAGGGCTCGAGCCTCACCTTCGTCAAGGAACCGAAGCAGCAGCTGATGTGGTTCGGCGACGATACGAAGGAGAAGCGCACGTACGAGGTGAAGATCCGTCGCTTCACCGCCAACGGATCGATGCGGGAATTCGGCGCCGACGTGACGATCCAGGGCAACCAGCAGGCCTTCCTCTACTACGGGCCGCTGGCGAAGAAGAACGGCCACGCGAGGCTGGTCGTCTACCTGCCCGGGCACCGCAACCATCCGGTGCAGACGTTCCCGATCGAACTGATCGAATAGTCCGGATCAGGCCTGCGGGTCGCCCGCCCGCAGGTTCTCGATCCGGGCGCCGTAGTCGCGGGCGATGCGCGCGGCGATCAGGGAGCGGTGGCAGGCGGCCGCGTCGCGCTCGACGCAGAAGAGCGCCGCGGTCGAGCGGCCGATGAAGCGGGCCAGCGAATCGAGGTCGGCCGGTTCGAGGATCTGCGTCGTGTAGAGGTCGGCATAGGTCTGGGAGATGACGGTGCGCGAGCGCTTGCCCTCGCCGCGCTTCGCGTCGGCCTCGTACTGGGCTTCGCGCATCGCCGTGGTAGGGGCGAGTTCGGGGACGTGCTGGTAGACGATCCCCGCCTCGCGCAGCTCCGCTTCGAGGCGCTTCGCGTTCGCCCACGCGTACTGGGCGCCGCGCACGCCGCGACGCTGGCGCACGTCGAGGACGAGGTCGACCTTCGCCTCGGCCAGCGTCGCCAGGAACGCCTCGAGGTCGGCGCCGTAGACGCCGATGGTGCAGATCCGTTTCACGGCGCCCCGCGGTCGTCAAGCCGCCGGTCGGTGTTGATGGGCCGAAAAGCGCTGATATAGAGCGCTTTTCGGCCCATCAACACCGAGGGGTCAGCCGTTTTCGGGCGGCAGGGCGATGCCGGGGGTGCGGGCGACGGCCATCGCCGACATCACGAACTGCGCCGCGCGGGGGAAGCGGCGGCCGGGGGGTGGGGGGCCGGTGTGCTTGTCGGCGAGGTCGAGGAGGCGGAGGATCGCCCGGCCCGACTCGGCCTCCGGCCCGTCGAGGTCGACCGCCAGCCGCCCCAGCGCCACCGACTCGCTCGGGTCGCCTTCGGCCATCGCGCGGCCGATCGCCGAGACCAGGTGGGAGACGACGCGCTCCATCCCCGGGTCGAGCGGTCCCGGCGGGCCGGGCGGCGGGCCGAGGTCGAGGGGCTCCTCGTCGGCGAGGATGCGCCCGATCTGACCGCCCGCGATCGCGCGGATCTGATCGCCGTCGAGCCCCGCCATCAGCGCGTAGCGCAGCTGGAAGGCGGCGGCGTGGAGCGGCTGGCCGTAGGGGTTGTCGCTCGCCCAGAGGATCTGGCCCGGCGGCACCAGGCTGAACAGCGCGACGAAGTCGGCCGGGTTCCACCAGGAGGAGTCGATGAAGAGGTTCGGGTTCGCCGGCATCAGCCGCCACAGCCAGGCGAGGTCGGAGACCGCCGCGTGGGCGAGGATGAAGCGGGCGCCCGGGTAGCGCTGGGCCAGCTCCAGGGTGTCGCGGCCGAGCGCCGGGATCCCGCGCCCGGCGTGGATCAGGATCGGCACGCCGCGCTCCTGCGCCAGCCGGGTGAGGTCCTCGACCGCCGCCTCGCTCATCGCGAACTGCTCCGCCCGCGGGTGCAGCTTGATCCCGTGGGCGCCGAGGTCGAGGCAGCGCACCGCCTCGGCCAGCGCCCCGTCGTGCGGGTTCACCCGGCAGAAGTGGACGATCCGCCCGTCAGAGTCGGCCTCGATCGCCCGCGCCTCGTCGTTGGCGGGCGGATAGCCGTCGGGCTCGTGCATCGGGAAGGTGATCGCCCGGGCGCCCGCGTTCTCCATCGTCGCGATCAGCTGCTCCGGCTCCTGGCGGAATTCGTCCGGGTCGTGGCGGCCGAAGTGAGTGTGGGTGTCGTAAAGGGCGAGCGGCCCGATCTGCGCTTCGAGCGCATCCAGCCAGCGCCGCGCCTCCACCTCGATCGGCTCGACCTCGAACTCCTCGGCCTGCGCCGCCCCCGTCGCCTCGCTCACCGCCCCACCGCCTCTCCGATCCGTTTCACGGCCTCCTCGACCAGGGCCGGAGAGGTGCCGATGTTCAGTCGCGCGAAGCCGCGACCTTGCGGGCCGAAGGTGGGTCCCGCGTTCAGCGCCACCCGGCCGCGCTCCAGCAATGCCTCGCTGGGGTCCTCGCCGAGGTCGAGCGGCCGCAGGTCGAGCCAGGCGAGGTAGCCGGCGCGCGGCGGCGCGTAGGCGACCTCGGGCAGCTTCGCCGCGAGCAGGTCGGCGAGCAGCGCCCGGTTGTGGTCGAGGACGGCGATCACG
Source organism: Solirubrobacterales bacterium 70-9 (assembly GCA_001898095.1). Lineage (GTDB taxonomy): Bacteria > Actinomycetota > Thermoleophilia > Solirubrobacterales > 70-9 > VAYN01. The sequence continues at coordinate 41,231 of MKSH01000006.1, forward strand.
TCGTCGAGCCAGGGGGCCCCGTCGCGGTAGGCGGCGACGGTCGCCAGCAGGCCGAGGTGCCCGGCGTGGGCGGCGGCGAAGGGCAGCTTCGCGATCAGCTCGGCGGCGCGCTCCGAGGCGGTCACGGTCTGGGCGCAGCAGAGCCCGGCGAGGTTGAAGGCCTTGGAGGCGGAGACGAAGGCGATGCCGCGCTCGCGCGCCTCCGGCGAGACGCTGAGGAAGGGGACGTGGCGGGCGCCGGGCAGGGTGAGCGGCCAGTGGATCTCGTCGCTCAGCACCCAGGCGCCGTTGGCGGCGGCGCAGGCGGCGAGCGCCCCGAGCTGGGCCTCGGTCGGCAGCGTCCCCATCGGGTTGTGGGGACTGCAGAGGATGATCGCGACGGCACCGCGGCGGAACTCCGCGTCGATCGCGTCGACGTCGAGCTCGCCGTCGACCAGCGGCACTTCGGCCAGCTCGCAGCCGAGCTCCTCGATGATCCCGAAGAAGGGATGGTAGACGGGCGTGTTGATGATCACCCGGTCGCCGGGCTTGCTGATCAGCCGCAGCACCGAGGTGAGGCCGTTGACGACGTCGGGGATCGAGCCGACGCCCGCCGGGTCGACCTCCCAGCCGAGCCGCGCCTTGGCGAAGTCGGCGAAGGCCGCGGCGAGCCCGAGCGGGTCGGGGTAGCCGTAGCCGGTGTCGTCGAGCTCGACCGCCTCGGCCAGCGCGATCTTCACCGGCGCGGCAAGCGGGAAGTCCATCTCGGCGACCCAGGCGGGGAGGACGTCCTCGTCGTAGTAGCGCCACTTGGCGCTGCGGCGCAGGCGCAGCTGCTCCAGCGAGAGGTTCGTCAGTTCCGGGTTGAGGCTCGCCTCCACGGCCGCGAACTCTTTCAGGTCGGCTTCGTCTGCCGCAGCGGGGCGATCATGCTGCGCCAGAAGTCGCGGAAGCCCTCGCGCTCGTAGAGGTCGATCGCGCCCTGGTTGGCGCTGATCACGGAGACGGTCCACCAGGTGGCGCCCAGGTCCACCAGCCGGTCGCGGCAGTGGGCGATCAGATCGGTCCCGATCCCCATCCCGCGCGCCGCCGCGGTGACCGAGAGCGACTCCAGGTCGCCGACCGAGTCGCCGAGGTTCCAGGTCGGCCCGGAGGAGCCGACGCGGAGGAACGCGTAGCCGAGCGGCGCGCCCGCGGCGCCCTCGCCGGGGACCAGGAACAGGTGCCCCTCACCGGCCTCGAGCCAGGCGACGTACTGGTCGCGCCGCCGCCGCCACGCCGTCTCGGTGTCCCGCACCGGATAGGTGTGGTCGGTCAACTCCCGATGGTTCTCGACCATCTCCTTCCAGAGCCCCTCGACCAGGTCGACGTCCCCGACCCCCAGTTCGACGATCCGCCTCTCCACGCAGCTGATCCTAGGCAACCCTCTGTCCTTTGTAACCCAGAGGGTGACAAAGGACAGAGGGTGGGGATAACCCCACCTTCGAGACGCCGGGGAGCCCCAGGGACGCTCGCCTGCGGGCCTCATTGGAACGCGGACTCCGCTCGCGCAGGGTTGAGGAGCGCGCAGAAACGCGCGGAAATCGACCCGAAACCGGACGGAGGACACGATGCGAAGCAGAGGGAAGTTGGGACTGGCGGGCAGGGCGGGGCGCTGGAGCGCCCAGCACCGCAAGACGGCGATCTGGGGATGGATCTTCTTCGTCGTCGCGGCGATCGCGCTCGGCGGCGCGCTGGGGACGAAGACGCTCTCCGACAGCGCCGGCGGCGTCGGCGAGAGTGCCGCCGCCGGCAAGACCCTCGAAGGGGCCTTCCCCCAGGGGGCCTCCGAGCAGGTCATCGTCCAGTCGCGCGGCGGCGAATCCGCCCACGGCGCCCACGTCAAAGAAGCCGTGGGGGCGGTGGAATCGCGATTGCGCAAGCTCCCCTTCGTCGCCGACCTCATCGGTCCGTACGACGCGGGCGCCGACGGACAGATCTCCGCCGACGGCCGCTCCGCCCTGATCAAGTTCGAAATCCCCGAACGGGGAGGGGTCGAACCGGACGACGTGGTCGGCAAGGCGCTCGACCAGGTCGCTGCGGTGCAGAAGGAACACACCGGCCTGCGGGTCGAAGAGGTGGGCGACGCGAGCGGCGAAAAGGCCGTCTCGGAATCGCTGGCGGAAGACTTCTCCAAGGCCGAGCTCACCTCACTGCCGATCACCCTGCTGATCCTCTTCGTCGTCTTCGGTTCGTTGATCGCGGCGGGCGTGCCGCTGCTGCTGGCGCTGACCGCGGTCGGCGCGACGATCGGTCTGCTCGGGCCGGTCAGCCACGCGATCGGCGGCGTCGCCGAACAGATCAACTCGGTGATCCTCTTGATCGGCCTCGCGGTCGGGGTCGACTACGCGCTGTTCTACCTGCGGCGGGAGCGCGAGGAGCGCGCCGCCGGGGCCGGTGAGCGCGCCTCGCTGGAAGCGGCGGCGGCGACCTCGGGGCGGGCGATCCTCGTCTCCGGCTTCACCGTGATGGTCGCGATGGCCGGCATGTACATCGCCGGCGACCCGACCTTCGCCTCCTTCGCCACCGGCACGATCATCGTCGTCGCGGTCGCGATGGTCGGCTCGCTGACCGTGCTGCCGGCCGTGCTTGCCTGGTTGGGGGATCGGATCGAGAAGGGGCGGATCCCGTTTTTCGGACGGCGGCGCGGGGGCGCCGCTTCGGGGGTGACCCTCTCTCACAACAGCGGGGAGGTTCGTTCGGGTCACCCCCGAACCGCCGCCAAGGGAGGCAGGGCAGGGGGTTCGCGGGTCTGGGGCTTTCTGGTGTCAGGCGTCATGCAGCGGCCTAAATTGGCTGCTGGGATCTCGATCGCGGGCCTGGTCATCCTCGCCCTGCCCGCCTTCAACCTCCACACCGCCAACTCGGGCACCGACGCGCTGCCCAAGGACATGCCGATCATCAAGACCCTGGACCGGGTCGAAGCCGCCTTCCCGGGTGGGTTCGAACCGGCAGTGGTGGCGATCTCGGCGCCTGACGTGAAGGCGCCGCAGGTAAGCGGTGCGGTCGAGGCCCTGCGCGAGCGGCTCGCCGCCGACCCGCACGACTTCGGTCGGGGTCAGCGTTATCGCGTGGCCGTGGACGGCAGCGTCGCCGAACTCCAGGTGCCGCTGGCCGGCGACGGCACCGACTCGCGCTCCCAGGACGCGTTGGCGAAGCTCCGCGACGACCTGATCCCGGCCACGATCGGGGCGGTCCCCGGAGCGCAG
>MKSH01000007.1 GCA_001898095.1 Solirubrobacterales bacterium 70-9
GGTGGGGAGGAGGGCGAGGACGCGGCGGGCGTCGGCCTCGGTGCGGCCGACCCGGCGCGGGCTCTCGACCGCCGCGGCGAGGTCGGGGATCTCACCGCCGGGGCGAGCGTGGAGCTCGTAGCGGAAGGGGCGTAGGCTGCGCAGGCGCGGCGAGCCGACGGGGCCTTCACCGATCACCCCGCGGCCCGGCCCGGCGCCGCCGACCGGGGTCAGCTCGACCGCGTGGCGGCCCCCGGGGGTGGTCACCTCGAGGGCCGCGTGGTAGAGGTCGAGCGGCGGCCGGCCGGCGGCGAGCGCTACAAGCCGCTCGTAGGCGCGCCCGCAATGCCTGACGACGTGCCCCCCGGCACCGAGCGGCAGCCAGTAGAGGTCGACGGATCCGCCCGCCGGCGCGGTCATCGGGCCTCGGACGCCGTCCCGCCGGCCACCCGCCAGAGGCCCTTCCGCGGCGGCAGGATCGAGACCAGCAGCAGGGTCACGATCGTCGCGCCGAAGTAGCCGAACAGCTCCGCGACGCTTTCGTATTCGCCGACCATCTCCTGGCCGAAGATCAGCAGCGCGAAGGTGAACATCGAGACGCCGAGCGAGGCGATCAGGATCGGCTTGCGTCGGCTCGGCAAGAACTCGCCGGCGAGGAGGCTGGCGACGACGCCGAGGAAGGCGACGGCCTCGACGATGCCGAGGATCGTCCAGGTGGCGTTCAGGCCGGGGAAGGAGTCGACGAAAGAGCCGGCGTAGCCTTTTGCCAGGCCTTCCGGCATCGTGCCGCTCTGGTCGATCAGCTTCTCCTTCGCCGAGTAGTACCAGAGGATGCCGAAGCCGAGGTAGATCGCGACGACGACCGCCCAGTAGGCGATCGTCTCGGCCGAGATCGAGGCGCCGCCCTCGGGCTCGGGGCCACCGTCCTCTGCTTCGACCGCCAAGAGACTGCGGAGGTCGGTGCCTGAGGCTGCCATGTGTCTCCTTCCTTTCCGCGCCGGATCGGCGCACCGTTTGCTTGCAGGGCCAACCTAGGTACGCCGCCGCGGCGCGCCATCCGGGATTTGCCCACGTCCGGGTTGGCGATCGCACGGATGGCGGCGGCGCGCTGCTGAGATCGGGGCAAGCCGAACCGCCGATCCCGAACCGAGAGGAGACCGTCCGATGAAAGCCCGCGGTGGCCGTCTGGCCTGCGTCGGTCTGCCGGCGGAGAACGACCTCGAGGTGCCGATCTTCCGGACCGTGCTCGGCGGCCTCGGCCCCCGAGCCGCGCCTGGTCTTCGACTTCGCCCAGGGGGTTGGGGGCTTGTGAGGGGATGGGAAGGGGCTGCCGAAGGCACCGTGGATGCCCTCGAGGAGCAGGTCACCGAGGGCCCTGGAGGCGCCGGCGGAGGAGTCCGGCAACCGGCGCTTTCGCCGTCGACACCGAGATCGAGGTCGAAGGCGACCTCACCAGCGACGAAGAGCGCGGCTTCTACCGCCTCGTCCAGGAAGCGCTCGCCAACGTGGTGAAGCACTCTTACGCCCGGCGCGCCACGGTGAGCGCCCGCTGCGGTGACGGGGTGGCCGAGATCGAGGTCCGCGACGACCTCACCAGCGACGAAGAGCGCGGCTTCTACCGCCTCGTCCAGGAAGCGCTCGCCAACGTGGTGAAGCACTCTTACGCCCGGCGCGCCACGGTGAGCGCCCGCTGCGGTGACGGGGTGGCCGAGATCGAGGTCCGCGACGACGGCGCCGGCTTCGACCCCGAGGCCCCGGGCGCCGGCCGCGGCCCGCTGGGCATGCGCGAGCGCGTGGCGATGCGAGGTGGGACGCTGGAGATCGACTCCCGCCCCGGTGTCGGTACCCGGGTCGCGGCGACGTTGCCCCATGCGCGGGGAGTGAGGGACGGGCGCGGGGAAGCTGGCGCCCGGGGCGAGGGACGGGCAAGGGACCCGGCCCTCTCGGATGCGGTCCGGGCAGGCTGTGACCGCATCCGAGAGGGCCGGGTCCGCGGGGGAGGCGAGGGTGCGTGTCCCGTGCGGGTCTCGGGGGAGATTCGCGGCGAAGGCGTCGGGAACGTGACGTTTCTTCAGGGAATACGTCACGTCCGTCACGGGTCCCCGCGCTCCGTTCGCTGCTTGTACGGGTATGGCGAACAAAGAGCGAACGGAGGTCCGGGGCGGGCCGGGATCCCCCGCGAAGGCGCACGCCCGGGTGACGTCCCCGGCATCTCCCTGAAGGAAGCGAGGAGATCCTCACGCCCGTGACCCTCCCGTCACCCCATCCCCCGATGAGTTCGCACTTGGCTCCGCCATGCGGTCATTTCTGGGAACTCACCGCCCTCGGCGCCCCGGAGGGGTGACGGATCCCCCCGCAAACGCACCGAAGCCGCGCACTTCTCCCTGAACTCGTCGCGTCCCGGGCGTCTCGGAGGCGGCCACAGCCTGCCCGGGTCGCCTCCGAGACGCCCGGGACGGCCGGACCCCGGCCGCAGGCGCCCCGAATCGCGCCGCCGTCCCCGGCCGCAGGGCCTCCGGATCGCACCGCCCGTCCCCCGCCGCAGGCCCTCCGGACCACGCCGCGCTCAGCCTCAGCCCGGCTCGATCACCCGGTTGGCGATCGCGAAGCGGACCAGCTCGGGGCGGGTCTCGACGCCGATCTTCTCCAGCAGCTTCGCCCGGTTGACCTCGATCGCCCGCACGCTGAGGAAGAGCTGCTCGCCGATCTCGCGGTTGGTGTGGCCGAAGGCGATCAGGCGGAGGAGCTCCAGCTCGCGGTCGGTCAGGGACTCGAGCGGGTCGGCCTCCAGCTTGGCCATCTCGCCGCCGAGGCGGGGGTCGACGTAGGAGCCGCCCGCGGCGGCGGTGCGGATCGCCTCGCCGAGGTTGCGGTCGGCCGCTTGCTTGAGGACGAAGCCGGCAGCGCCGGCGCGGAGGAGGTCGCGGGCGATCCGCGGGTCGCTCTGCATGGTGAGGACGACGATCGCGGTGCCCGGGACCGCGGCGCGCAGGCGGGGGATGTCGCGCCGCGGATCGGCGCCGGGCATCTGCAGGTCGAGGACGAGGACGTCGGGGCGGCGGTCCTCGGCCAGCTTCGCCGCCGCCGCCGCGTCCGCCGCCTCGCCGATCACCCGCAGGTCGGGCTCCGCTTCCAGCAACGCGCGCAGGCCCGTGCGAATCACGTTGTGGTCGTCGGCGAGGACTACCGAGATCTCAGCGGGGGCGCCCACGCGCCAAGTCTTTCAGGGGGCGGGTGCGACCAAGACCGGGCAGGGGGCTCCTCGCATGACCTTGGTGGCGATGCTGCCCAGGGACGTGCGGCCGGATTCGCCGTAGGTGGTGCGGGAGCCGAGGATCACGAGGTCGGATTCGCGGGCGAGGCCTTGGATGATCTGGTCGGGGAGGCCTTCGCGGAGCTCGGTCTCGACCGCGAGGCCGGCGAGGTCGTCGACGGCGTGGGCGAGGTGGCGGCCGAGGCGGTCGAGCTCGGCCGGATCGGACGGGCGGGGGTGGCCGGCGAGGTCGAAGCGGAGCTCGGCGACGGCCACCAGCCGCAGGCGGGCGTCCAGCGAGCGCGCCAGATGGGCCGCGGTCATCAAGGCCGCGGCGGCCTCGCGGCTGCCGTCGATGCCGACGTCGATGCGCTGCACGCGCTGCTCCTCCATCGAATGCGAGGCTAGGTCGGGTTGGCGGCGGCCGGCATCCGTAGGGGACCACACGTCACAGGGCGGGACGGTTCAGGACGGGGCCGTGTGGGCGACGATATGGGTACGGGGCAAGGGATCGAGCACGGCCTCATCGACTAGCCCTGCGCACCGGTGGGGGCCACAACGCGCGGTGTGGACTTCCCCGGATGGACGCCCGCGGGGCCGTTCATAGCGTGGCCCCCGATGACGGCACTGGAACTAGCCCGCTGGCAGTTCGGGATCACCACCCTCTACCACTTCATCTTCGTCCCGCTGACCATCGGCCTCGCGCTCTGCGTCGCGATCTTCCAGACCAAGTGGCACCGGACGGGCGAGGAACACTGGCTCCGCGCCACCCGCTTCTGGGGCAAGCTGATGCTGATCTCCTTCGCCCTCGGCGTCGCCACCGGGATCGTCCAGGAGTTCCAGTTCGGCATGGACTGGTCGAACTACTCGCGCTTCGTCGGTGACATCTTCGGCGCGCCGCTGGCGATGGAGGGGCTCGCCGCCTTCTTCGTCGAGTCCACCTTCCTCGGCCTCTGGATCTTCGGCTGGGGACGGCTGTCGAAGAAAGTCCACCTCCTCTGCTGCTGGGCCGTTGCCCTCTCGACCGCGCTGTCCGCCTACTTCATCCTCGCCGCGAACTCCTGGATGCAGCACCCGGTCGGCTACCGGATGGCGGACGGCAAAGCCGAACTGACGAACATCGCCGCGGTCCTCTTCAACAACACGGCGCTCTACGCCTTCGCCCACACCATGCTGGCCGCCGTCCTCACCGCCGGGATGGTGCTGATCGGCGTCTCCGCCTGGAACCTGCGCCAGGGGCGCGAGACCTCGGTCTTCGGCGGCACGATGCGGATCGCGGTGCCGATGGTCGCCTTGGCCGCGATCGCGACCGTGATCGTCGGCCACTTCGACGGCATCTTGATGACCAAGCAGCAGCCGATGAAGATGGCCGCCGCCGACGCCACCTTCAACACCGAACACGGCGCCGGCCTCTCGCTCTTCGCCACCGGGGACTTCAAGTCGAACCCGGAAGGCCTGAACCGCAACATCGAGATCCCCAACCTCCTCAGCTGGATCACCACCGGCTACCCGAAGGGGGAAATCCGCGGCATCAACGACATCAACGCGGAATACCAGAAGAAGTACGGGCCGGGGAACTACACGCCGATCGTCGCGGTCGCCTACTGGAGCTGGCGCGGGATGCTCGGTTGCGCCTTCGCGATGCTCGGCTTCGCCGCCTGGGGCTGGTGGCTGCTGCGCAAAGGGAGGCTGCGCGACTCGAAGTGGTTCCTGCGTCTCGCCGTCCCGCTCTCCGTGCTGCCCTTCATCGCCAGCTCCTGCGGCTGGGTCTTCACCGAGATGGGGCGCCAGCCCTGGGTCGTCTTCGGCCTGCTGAAGACCGACGTCGCCAACTCGCCCAGCGTCTCCGCCGCCGAAATCTGGATCACGCTGGTCGGCTTCACCCTGCTCTACGGGGTGCTCGCGGCGATCGCCGGGCGGGTCTTCCTGAAGGCGGTCAAGAAGGGGCCGGTCGAGGCCGGCAAAGCCGAGGACCCGGGCCAGGAGCTGGCCCTGGCCTACTGAGAGGAGCGCCCCGATGCCCGACTACACCGCCCTCCAGGTCGTCTGGTTCGTGCTCATCTCGATCCTCTGGCTCGGCTATTTCGTGCTCGAGGGGTTCGACTTCGGCGTCGGCATGCTGATCCGCGCGGTCGGCCGCGACGACGCCGAGAAGCGCGCCATCTTGCACACGATCGGCCCGCTCTGGGACGGTAACGAGGTCTGGCTGATCGTCGCCGGCGGCGCCACCTTCGCCGCCTTCCCGCAGTGGTACGCGACCCTCTTCTCCGGCTTCTACCTCGCCCTCTTCCTGATCCTGGTCGGGCTGATCGTCCGCAACGTCTCCTTCGAGTTCTGGGGCAAGGGCGAGTCGGCCCGCTGGCGGCGGGGCTGGGAGTGGGCGATGATCGTCGGCTCTGCCGTCCCCGCCCTGCTCTGGGGCGTCGGCTGGGCGAACATCGTCCACGGGGTGCCGATCGACGGCCACATGGAGTACACCGGCACGCTCTTCGACCTGCTGCATCCCTACGCGCTTCTCGGCGGCGTCGCGACGCTGCTGATGTTCCTCACCCACGGGGCTGTCTTCCTCTCCTTGCGGACCGAGGGGGACCTGGGTGAGCGAGCGAGGGCGATCGCCGGCCGCGTGGCCCCGCCCGCCGCCGCGGTCGGCATCGCCTTCCTCCTCTGGACCGTGCTCGCCCACCGCGGCGGGGTCGACGTGGCCTCGGCGGTCGTCGCGGTGATCTCGGCGGTGTGCCTGGTCGCGGCGGCGGTGCTGGTGCGGCGGAGCGCCGGCCGCGCCTTCGTCGCCACGGCGCTCGGGATCGTCACCTTCTTCGTCGCGCTCTTCGTCGACCTCTTCCCGCACACGATGGTCTCCAGCACCAGCGCCGCCTTCGACATGACGCTGAACGCGTCGTCATCCTCCAGCTACACGCTGACCGTGATGACGGTGGTGGCGGCGCTCCTGGTGCCGGTCGTGCTCGTCTACCAGGCCTGGACCTACTGGGTGTTCCGCCAGCGGGTCTCGGCGGCGGACTTCGGTGAGGTCCGCAGCCCGCTCGACCTGCTGGCGGCGCGGCGCGAGGACGAGGGCGAGGGCGATGAGCTCGGGCCGGCTGGATCCCGAAGCTAGGTCGCGGGCGCGCGAGACGCAGCGTCGACTCGGCCGCGCGAGCCGCGCGGCGCGGGCGCAGATCGGCGCCACGGTGGCGCTCGGGCTGGTGGCGACGGTGCTGATCGTCGCCCAGGCGACGCTGCTCGCCCACGTCGTCGTCGACGCCTTCCTCGGCGGCGCCTCGCTCGCCGATCTGGTGCCGCAGCTGGCGGCAGTCCTCGGCGTGTCGCTGGCCCGCGGGGCGGTCGACTTCGGCTTCGAGGCCTCAGGGCGGGCGGGGGCGGCGCGGGTGATGGCCGACCTGCGCTCGCGCCTCGTCCGCCACCTGCTGCTGGAGCGGCCGGGAGCGCTGTCGGGGGAGCGCTCGGGGGAGCTCGCGGCGGCCTCGGTGCACGGCGTCGACGCACTCGAGGCCTACTACGCGCGCTACCTGCCGCAGGCGGTGCTGGCGGCGCTTGCCCCGATCGCGATCCTCGCCTGGACGATCCCACGCGACTGGGAGGCGGCCGCGATCCTCGCCGTCACCGCCCCCTTGGTGCCGATCTTCATGGTCCTGATCGGCCGTCTGGCGGAGGCGGCGACGCGGCGGCGCTACCGCCGGCTGGCCCGCCTCAGCTCGCGCTTCCTCGACCTCGTCGGCGGGTTGGAGACCCTGCGCGCGAACGGTCGCGCGGCGGCCCAGGCCGAGTCGATCGCGGCGGCGGGGGAGAGCTACCGCCGCGAGACGATGGCCACCCTCCGCATCGGCTTCCTCTCGGCGCTGGTGCTGGAGCTGCTGGCGATGATCGGCGTCGCCCTGGTCGCCGCCACCGTCGGCATCCAGCTCGCCGAAGGCAGTCTGGGACTGACCGCGGGCCTGACCGTCCTGATCCTCGCCCCCGAGGTGTACATGCCCCTCCGCCGCCTCGGCTCCGAGTTCCACGCCGCGAGCGACGCGATGGCGGCGGCCGAAGCGATCTTCGAGGTCCTCGACCGGCCGGGGGCGGTGGCGGTGCCGGGTTCGGCGGACGCGGCGACCCGGCCAGGGGAGGCCGAGGATCCCGTCGGGTCGACCCCCGCCCGGCCCCGCCCGGCTCCCGACCCGGCCCTCGCGCCGATCGTGCTGAGCGGGGTCACCTTCACCCACGCGGGCCGGGAGAGCGTGCTCGACGGGGTCGACCTCGAGCTGCGGCCGAGGGAGACGGTGGCGCTGGTCGGGCCGAGCGGCGGCGGCAAGTCGACGCTCCTCTCGCTGCTCCTGCGGCTGGCCGATCCCGACGCCGGGACGATCTCCTGCGGCGGCGTCGACCTGCGCGAGGTCGACCCGGCGGCCTGGCACCGGCGCCTCGCCTGGGTCCCGCAACGCCCGACGATCTTCGCCGGCACCGTCGCCGAGAACATCGCCCTGGGACGGCCCGAGGCGAGCCGCGCCGAGATCGAGCGCGCCGCCCACGAGGCGATGCTGGCGCCGGTCCTCGAGCTGCTCCCCGACGGCCTCGACACGAGGGTCGGCGAGGACGCGCGGCGGCTTTCGGCGGGCCAGGCCCAACGCGTGGGACTCGCCCGCGCCTTCCTCCTCGATGCCCCGTTGGTCCTGCTCGACGAGCCCACCGCCCACCTCGACGCCGCCACCGAGCGGGAGGTGGTGGCCGCGATCGACCGCCTCTGCGCCGAGCGCACCGCCCTGATCGTCGCCCACCGCGAGGCCGCGATCCGCGGCGCCGACCGCGTTCTCGTGCTCCGCCACGGCCGCATCGCCCCCGCCCCGATGTCGATGGGCCGAAAACCCGCCTATATGTCCGGTTTTCGGCCCATCGACGCGGAGGTGCGGGTGTGAGCGCGCTGCGGGGGGTTCTGGCGGCGGCGCCGGTGCCGCGGCGGCGGCTGGCGCTCAGCGTGGCGCTCGGGGCCGGGGCAGTCCTTGCCGCCGTCGGGCTGCTGACGACCTCCGGCTACCTGATCAGCCGCGCCGCGCAGCGGCCGGAGATCCTCGCGCTCGGGGTGGCAATCGTCGGGGTCCGCTTCTTCGGCATCGCGCGGGCGCTGCTCCGCTACGCGGAGCGGCTGGTCTCCCATGACCTCGCCTTCCGCAGCCTCACCGACCTGCGCTCCCACCTCTTCCACCGCCTGATCCCGCTGGTCCCGGCCGGGCTGCCCGGCCTCGGCCGCGGTGAGTTGCTCGGGCGCTTCGTCGGCGACGTCGACTCGCTCCAGGACCTCTACCTGCGCGGGCTGGCCCCGCCGTTGGTGGCGGTCCTCGCCGGGCTCGGCGCGGTCGTCGTCGCCTTCCTGATCCTGCCCGTCGCCGCCCTGGTCCTGGCGCTCGGCCTGTTGGCGGCCGGCGTCCTCGTCCCGTTGGTCACCCGTCGCGCGAGCCGCAGCGCGGGCCGCCGCCAGGCCGCCGCCCGGGCCGTCCTCGGCACCGAGATCGTCGAGATCGCCACCGGCTCGGCGGAGATCGCGGTCGCCGGGCGGGCGGAGGACTGGACCCGGCGCGCCGAGCGCTCCGGCGCCCAGCTCGCCTCGCTGCAGCGCCGCGACGCGCTCTCCGGCGGCCTCGCCGCCGGGCTCCTGACCGCGGTCGCGGGCGCCACCGTGGTCGCGATCCTCGCCGTCGCCATCCCTGCGGTCGGCTCGGGCGCCCTGCCCGGGGTGATGCTCGCGGCCCTCGCCCTGCTGGCGATGGCGTCCTTCGAGGCCGTCGCCCCACTCGGCGCCGCCGCGGCGAGGATCGAAAACTGCGCCGCCGCCGCGGGGCGGATCGAGGCGGTGCTCGACCGCGAGCCCCCGGTCAGCGAGCCCGAGCACCCTCGTCACGTGGAGCTTTCCTCTCGCTATGCGAGAGCAAGTCTCCACGCGCCCGAGCTGGCGCCCGCGCTCGGCTTCGACGCGGTCCGCTTCCGCTACGAAGACGACGCGCCCTGGGTGCTCGACGGGGCCGACCTCGAGCTGCGGCCCGGCCGCGCGGTCGCGCTCCTCGGCCCGAGCGGGGCGGGGAAGAGCACGCTGGCGGAGCTGGCGGTGCGCTTCCGCGACCCGCAGGGCGGCCGGATCGAGCTCGGCGGCGTGCCGCTCCCCGAGCTCGCCGGGGACGACATCCGTACCGCGGTCCGCCTCGCTCCCCAGGACGCCTACCTCTTCACCACGACCCTGCGCGACAACGTCGCCCTCGGTCGGGCCGACGCCGGCGACGGGGAGATCTGCGCGGCGCTGGCGGCGGTCGGCCTCGGTCCCTGGCTCGACTCCCTCCCCGAGGGCCTCGACACCGAGGTCGGCGAGGCGGGCGCCAAGGTCTCCGGCGGCCAGCGTCAGCGGATCGCCGCCGCACGCCTCTTCCTCGCCGAGGCCCGCTTCCTCGTCTTCGACGAGCCGACCGCCCACCTCGACCCCGAGGGCGCCGCCGACCTGCAGCGCCGGATCGCGGCGATGGCGCGCCCCGCAGGCCCCGGCGTCCTCGTGATCACCCACGAGCGCGCCGCCCTCGACGCCTTCGACGAGGTCCACGAGCTGCGCGCCGGGAAGATCGTCGCCGCCGACCTGAGCGGCGGCTCGGTCGACATCGCGGTCGAGGCATGAAGCGCTCGGTCCTGATCGCCGGCGGCGGCGTCGCCGCGCTGGAGGCGGCGCTCGCCCTCCGTCACCTGACCGGCGACCGGGTCGAGACGACGATCTGCTCGCCGCGCCGGGACTTCGTCTACCGCCCCTACGCGGTCGGGGTGCCGTTCGGCGCCGCTCGCGTCGCCAGCTTCGACCTCGCCGCCTTGGCCGCGCGCGCCGGCGCCCGTTACCGCCCCGACAGCATCGCCTCGGTCGACCGCGACGCCCGCCTCGCGGTTACCCACGACGGCGAGGGGATCGCCTACGACGACCTGATCGTCTGCCCCGGCGCGAAGCTCCTCTGGCCCGTCCCCGGCGCGATCACCTTCTGGGGCATCGCCGACGAGCGCGACGTCGCCAAGGTGATGGCGAGCGTCCGCGGCGGCGCCTCCCACCGGGTCGCCTTCACGATGCCGACGGTGAAGGGTTGGGCGTTGCCGATCTACGAGCTGGCGCTGCTCGCCCGGGCCGAGCTCGACCGCGCCGGCGCCGCCGCCGAGCTGACCGTCGTCACCCCCGAGGACGCGCCGCTCCAGGTCTTCGGCCGCGCCGCCTCCGAGGGGGTGGCCGAGTTGCTCGCCGAGCGCCGCATCGAGGTCATCGCCGGCACCCATCCGGTCCGCTTCATCGACGGTGCCCTGGAGACCGTCCCCGCCGGCCGCCACGAGTTCGACGCCGTCGTCAGCCTGCCGAAGCTCGAGGGCCGGCGGATCCGCGGCGTCGCCCACGACCTCGAAGGCTTCGTCCGCGTCGACGGCCACTGCCGCGTTCTTGGCTGCGAGCACCTCTACGCTGCCGGCGACGTCACCAGCTTCCCGGTCAAGCAGGGCGGCCTCGCCACCCAGCAGGCCGACCTCGTCGCCGAGTCGATCGCCGCCGAGCTCGCCGGCGCCCCCGCCCCGCGTGAGTTCGACCCGGTCCTCCGCGGCGTCCTCTGGACCGGCGACGGCCCCCGCTACCTCGAGGCCCGGCCGGCCGGCGGCCATGGGGAATCGTCGACCTTCGCCACCGCGGCGCCCTGGGGCACCGACGAGGGCAAGATCGTCGGCCGCCACCTGACCGCGTTCCTCGCGGAGGCGTAGTGGTCGGGGGACGGGGGCCGGTGCGGCGGGGGACGGCGTGGTTCGCGGCCCCGTGGCCCAGGACGCGAGGCTTCCGGGGGGAAGTGCGCAGGGTCCGTGCGCTTGCGGGGGGGAGACGTCAGGCTTCCGTGATGGGCGGCGGGGCCCCCGGCGCTCGACCGTGCACTTGGCCACACCCTGGTGTGCCTAAGTGCACGGTCGGCCGGGGCGGTGGTGGTGCGGCCGGGGAATGACCAGGACGGGGCAGGGAGCGGAGTGGATCAGGGACGAGGAGACGGAGCCGAGGAGGGTGCGGGCGATCGGGCCGTAGCTGCGGGAGCCGACGACGAGGAGGTCCTCGGGGTCGCTCCACTCGGCCAGCTCGCGGGCCGGATCGCCGTGGAGGGCGTGGCCGTGGACGGCGACCTCGTCGCCGAGCCGCTTGACGCCCTTGGTGACGACCTCGCCCGCGTCGGGCAGGCTGGGCGGGACGGTGCCGGCGAAGGCGCCGGGCGCCGCCGTCGCCGGGGTCGAGACGGTGAGCAGGTGCAGCTCGCGACCGTCGCGGATCGCCAGCGACTCGGCACGGCCCAGCGCGACGGCCGCTTCCTCACCCCCGTCATAGCCGGCCAAGATGCGGGCGAAGCCGTCGTGGGGGTGCGAGGCATAGCCGCGCGGGGCGACGACGACGGCGACCGAGGCGCCGTGCAGGAGGGCCTCGGCGACGCTGCCGAGCACCACCCGGCCGAGCGCCCCACGGTGCGGCGAGCCGACCACGACGAGGTCGAGCTCCTCGGTTTCGGCGAGGTCGTTCAGCACTTCGGCGGGCGAGCCGCCGAGGTAGGTGCGATGGGCGACCTCGAGCCCTGCAAGCGCGTCCTCGGCCTCGCGGAAGAACCCCTTCCAGGCGGGCGCCTCCTCATAGCCGAGTAACCGGTAGGCGACCGGCAGCGGCCCGGCGGGGAGGACGTTGACGAGCAGGACGCTCGCGTCGCCGCGGGCGCAGAGCACCTTCGCCAGTGCCACCGCGTCCTTCGCCCCGTCGCTGCCGTCGTAGCCCACCAACACGCGTCGCGGCGCCCAGCCCGTGTCCTCGTCGCCCATCGTCTGCCTCCTCTCGGATCGCTTGTCGCGCCCAGCATCGCCGGCCCGGGCCCGCCCTCCATCCGTGCAAAGCCACACGGCGGGAAGGGCGCGGGACCGGTCGGAGACCTACCCCCGCGCCGTCCCAACCTCCTCGTGCCCGAAGCGGACGTCCGGCAGGAAGCGGTCAAGCCAAGGCGGCAGCCACCAGGCGGCGCGGCCGCTCAGCCGCAGGAACACGGGCAGCAGCAGGAGGCGGACCAGGAAGGCGTCGAGGAGGACGGCGATGCCGAGGATCATCCCCATCTCCTTCGGCGGCAAGGGGCCGGAGAGGGCGAAGGTGAAGAACACCGCGACCATCACCGCGCCGGCGGCCAGGATCACGCGGCCGGAGTGGGCGAGCCCGCCGACCATCGCCTCCTTCGGATCGCCCGACGCCTCCCAGTGCTCGCGCGCGGAGGAGAGCAGGAAGACCGTGTAGTCCATCGCGATCGCGAAGATCATCGCGAAGAAGAAGACCGGTCCCCAGGCGTCGAGGAAGCCCTGCGGTTCGAAGCCCAGCAGTCCCGACAAGTGGCCGTCCTGGAAGATCAGCTTGGCGACGCCGAACGCGGCGCCGGTCGACAGCAGGTTGGCGAGCACGCCGATCGCCGCCACCAAGGGAGCCTGGAAGGCGATCAGCAGGAGCAGGAAGCCGAGGCCGAGGACGACGCCGATCACCAGCGGCGTCTTCGTCGCCAAGGCGGCTTCGAGGTCGTGGTTTTCGGCCGAGGGCCCGCCGACCAGGGCACCGGGCGGCAGATCGGCCCGCAGGCGGTCGATCGTCGCGCCCCCGGTTTCGGTGGAGGGGCCGGTGGTCGGCACGGCCGCGATCAGGACGAGGCCTTCGCGCCCGGGAAGCGGTCTGCCCACGGCGGCGATGCCCGCGTCGGCACGCAGGGCGGCGACGGTCGCGGCCGCTTCGCCTCGCGGCACGATCACCTGGAGCGTGCCCGGCGCGCCGGGACCGAAGCCGGCGCTCACCTGTCGGTAGCCGACCCGGGAGGGATCGTTCTTCGGCACGACCTTGATCGAGGGCATGCCCGTCTTCAGGCTCAGCACCGGCAGCGCCAGCGCGATCAGCACCACCAGCGCGACGCCGCCGAAGGCGATCGGATGGCGCCAGAGGAGTTCGCCCCAGCGCGCGAAGCGGGGCGAGCGGTGCTCCCCCGCGTGGGCCCAAGGGAGCGCCAGCTTGTCGATCCGCGGGCCGAGCTTCGACAGCACCGCAGGCAGCAGGGTGAGCGTCGCCGCGAGGACGAAGATCACCGAGATCATGATCCCGAGCGCCATCGAGCGGAAGGCCGGGCTCGGCACCAGCATCACCGCCGAGAGCGAGATCAGCACGGTGATGCCGGAGAAGAGGACGGCCTTGCCCGCCGTGTCCATCGTCTCGCCGACGGCGTGGGGCACGTCCTCGCCCTGCCCGAAGAGGGCGCCGCGAAAGCGCATGACCACGAAGAGGGCGTAGTCGATGCCGAGCGCGAGGGCGAACATCAGGGCGAAGTTCATCGCCCAGATCGAGATCGGCGAGATCAGCGAGCCGAGGTAGAGGACCCCGGCGGAGGCGACCAGGCCGACGATCGTCAGCTGCAGCGGCAGTCCGGCGGCGACCAGAGAGCCGAACGCGAGCACCAGGATCGCCAGCGTCACCGGCCAGGAGAAGAGCTCCGACTGCATCATCGCTTCGCGGTTGGCTTCGTTGAAGTCCGACCACATGCCGGCGGCGCCGGTGAGGTTGGCCTCGACGCCGGGGGCGGCGACGGCGGCGACTTCGCCCTTCAGGTCGTTCGCCGCGGCGACCATCTCGTTGGGACTCGCGCCGGCGGTGCCGAGGACGATCGCGGTGTGGGCATCGGCGGAGATCTGGCCGCTCGCGGCCGGTGGGATCACGCGGCCGACCTTCGGGTTCGCGGCAAGCACGGCGCCGACGCGGGCGACGGTGCGGCGGAAGGCGGGATCGGTGGCGGTGAGCCGGGGGGAATGCACGGCGATCTGGATCGCGTAGGAGCCCGCGCCGGCGAAGGCCCGGTCCGCGGCTTCGCGGACCTTCACCGACTCGGAGCCGTTGGCCTGCCAACCCGCACCGGAGAGCGCCGTCTCGACCCGCGGGGCGAAGACGCCGAGGGCCACGGCGACCACGGCCCAGGTGACGAAGACGGCGCGTCGGTGGAGGGCGGCGAAGCGGCCGAGGCGACCGACCGGGCCGAGCGCCCTCATCGGGGGCACCCCCGCTGGAAGCCGAGGTAACGCTGCAGGAGCCAGGAGCTCGGGCAGTTGCCGAAGGTGACGAAGGCCAGCTGGTTGGCGCCGACGAACGCCGTCAGGAGCAGGAACCAGGGGCTCACGACGGCCGCCAGCAGAGCGCTGAGAACGGTCATCGTGCCCGCCAGCAGGAAGAGCACGCGCTCGAGCGGCCAGCTCCGTCGGGACGCCCTGACACCTTTTGACACTTCGACCCTCTCCATCTCGCTATCCTTTCGATAAAGGACCAATTAACAACTTAACAGTTGTGAAAGAGAAGATAGCATTGTCATGAAAAGTCCGCTGACCCAAGACGCCGCCGAGCTCATCGCGCGCCGCTTCCTCGCCCTCTCCGATGCGACCCGCCTGCGGCTGGTCGATGTCCTACGCGAACGAGGCGAAGCTTCGGTGGGGGACTTGGCCGAGGCGCTCGGCGCTTCGCAGCAGAACGTCTCCAAGCATCTCGCCACGTTGCATGCCGAGGGGTTCGTCTCCCGTCGCAAGCAGGGGACCAGCTCGATCTACGCGATCTCCGACCCGGCGGTCTTCGAGCTCTGCGAGCGGGTTTGCGGTGGGATCGAAGCGCAGCTCGGCCAACTCGAAAGGGCGCTCGGATCCTGAGGGTCGCCGGCCCTCAGGCGTCGCGCTGAACTTGCGGTGCGGTGGGGCTTTCCCACCAGCGCTCGAGCCAGCGGAGGGCGAGGAGGGCGGCGGCGGGGATGACCAGCAGGCCGGAGGCGGCCAGGAACCAGACCTCGGTGGCGTCGGAGCCGGCGCCGATCGTGTGGACGATCGCCAGGAGCCAGAAGAGGGCGGTGAGGCGGTGGAGCTTGCGCCAGCGGGCGGCGCCGATGCGGTCGCGCAGGTAGTAGCTGAGGCCGAGGGCGGCGAGGCCGTAGCCGGCGATGATGCCGAGGCCGGTCCAGAGCGGGCGGTAGAAGCTGACGAAGGGGATCGCGATGCCCGCCGGGCCGGGGTTCAGGTAGGAGTCGCCGAGCAGGGCCAGGCCGTGGAGGGCGACCATCGCCAACGTCGTCAACGAGAGCGCCTCGTGGATCGCCCGCAGGTCCCGCTTGTTCGCGTCCTGGCGGCGGGCGCCGATCATCAGCCCGGCCGCGACCGCGGCGCTCGCCAGGATCAGCGCCGCCCCGCCGGCCGCGCGGCTGGTGATCCAGAAGATGTGTTCGCCGGCGATCATCGCGCCAGGACCTGCGGGAGCGGCGGCGCGCCGAGGGCGTCGACGAGGAGGACGGCGCCGTCCTCGGTGACGAGCACGCCGCCGAACGGCAGGTGCTCCTCGGCATGCGCGGGGCCGGAGAGGAGCGCCGCCTTCGCCAGCGTCTCGGCGAGCAGCCCGGACGGCGCCACCGCGGTCGCCTGGACGATCCCGGTGAAGGCGGGCTCGCCGGTCGCCGGATCGAGGATCTGGTGGGCGGGCCGACCGTCCTCGCCGGTCCAGCTGCGGCGGGTGATGCCGCTGGTGGCGACGGCGCCGTCGGCGATCCGCAACTGGTACAAGGCCGGCCCGCCTGTCGGGTCGTCGACCAGGATCGCCCGCGGCCGTGCCGCGGTGCCGCCGACCCGCAGGTCACCGCAGCAGTCGACGGCGAAGGTCGGGAAGTCGGCCAGCGCCTCGCCGACCAGATCGGCCATCAGGCCCTTGGCGATGCCGCCGGGGTCGAGCCGCACCCCCGGCGGCCGGTTGACGGTCCCGGCGCTCTCGTTCACGCTGAACCCGCACCATCCCGCCCGCGGGCTCGGCGCGGCGGGGTGGGGAAGGGGTGCGCCGTCGGCGGCCCGCCCGCCATCGAAGTCCCGCGACTCCGCGTAGCCGGCCGCTTCGATCTCCTCGACCAGCGACGCATCGACGAGCCCGCCGCTGCGCAGGCCGGCGGTCAGGGCCGCGGCGACCGTGCGGCGGAGGAGGAGCGAGGCGGGGACCTCGGGGCGGGGGTCGCGATTCAGGCGGGAGAGCTCGCTCTCGGGATCGAAGCGGGAGAGGGTCGCGTGGGCGTCGAGCAGGGTGCGGCGCGCCCATCGGGCGGCCCGCTGTGCGGCCTCCTGGTCGGGATCGCCGACCCGGACCGCACACCAGCCGCCGAAGCACTCGAATCGCTCGATCGCCTCGCCGCTCATGACTGGCTCGTCACCAGCGGTTCGGATTCGACCGCTTCTTCTTCGGCGATTTCCGGTTCGGCTTCTTCGAATTCAGCTTCGCTTTCGACCGCTTCGACTTCTTCTTCGACCGGTTCCGCTTCGGTTTCGGCAGCTTCCTCTTCGCGCGCCTGCGCTTGTGCCGCCGCGCGTTCGGTTTCCAATTCGCGCGGGTCGGTCGTTTCGACTTCGCTCTTCGCGGTCGCCATCGTCCGCGTCGTCGTGGCCTTTTCCTTGGCCGAGAGCACCGGGTCGTTGCCGGTCGCCATCTGAGCGAAGACGACGGCCCAGAGCAGGGCGAAGCAGACCAGGGAGATCGCGACCACGCGACCCCGCAGCCGCCCCGCCCGCCGGCGCTGCGCGGCGAGCCGCATCCACGCCTGCCGTTTCAGTTCTCGTTTCTCGATCGGGTCCATGACTCAGGTTTGCTCGCTTGGCGAAAGCTCCGGTTAGCGCTCCCTGTGGATCTTCTTAGAGCCACGCCTGGCCCAGCGAGAGGGCGAGGAAGCCGAGCGCGACGCCGAGGGCGATCACCCCGGCCAGGAGGCCGGCCCGCACCCCGGCCCCGGCGAGGCGCGCCTCGCGCGGCCCGCCACGCCGCCAGTCGGCGCTCGCCAGGCGCGGCAGCTCCAGCAGGTGGCCGAGGACGTGCAGGGTCATCAGCGCGACCCAGGCGATGAAGCTCAGCTTGTGGGCGAAGATCAGGGTGTTGCTCGGCGGCCCGGCGAAGAGCAGCGCGATCCCGGTCCCGAACACCGCCAGCGTCGTCAGCACCACCCCCGGTGCCGGCAGCCGCAGGGCGATCGGCGGCGGCCCCTTGCGCACGTATGCCTCGTCGTGGGAGTAGTAGCGGGCGAAGCGGTAGCCGGTGCTGGCCATCTTCAGCGCCACCGGCGGCACCAGCAGCAGGCCGATGAAGATGTGCGGGCCGAGCAGCTGCCCGATGAACGGGATCGTCACCCCCTCCGCCGCCAGCAGGACGAGCAGGGCGACGGCCACCGCGCCGGTCAGCCGGGCGTTGCCGGCGACGCCGCCGGTGCGGGGAGCGACGGGGCGCGCGGCACCGCCAAGGGAAGCTGCCTGGGATTCGAGCATGGCGACGATGGTGCGGCCGCCGCCTGGGTTCTCCCTAATGCGCCCGTGAGAGAACTCTCATCCGCCCGCGGCAGGACTATTCCGCCGCGCGCAGACCCGGCAGCTCGAAGCTGACCCGGGCACCGCCGGCTGGGGAGCGCTCGGCCCGGATCGCGCCGCCGTGGGCAGTGACGATCGCCCGGGCGATCGCCAGCCCCAGCCCGGAGCCGCCGCTGCCCCGGTCGCGCGCCGCGTCGCTGCGGTGGAAGCGGTCGAAGACGCGTCCGCGCTCGCCCACCGGGATCCCCGGCCCGTCGTCGTCGACCCAGACCCTTAGCCGACCGCCGGCTGCGCTCGAGCTCACCGTCACCTCGCCCTCCGCCCCCGCGTGGCGGCGCGCGTTCTCGATCAGGTTGCGCAGCACCCGGCCGACCATCTCGGGATCGAGGGCGATCCGCCCGCCCGCCGTCGCGCCGAGCGCCGCCCCGCCCGGCGCCGCCGCGACCGCCTCGCGCAGGAAGGCCGCGACATCGACCGGGCGCCGCCGCGGCCCCACCCCCTCGTCGAGGCGGGCCAGCGCCAGCAGCTCCTCGACCAGCCGTTCGACCCGTCCCAGCTCGGCCAGCGTCACCGCCTCCACCCGGCGCACCGCGGCGACGCCGGGATCCGGCTCGCGGGCGAGCACTTCGATCTGGCCGCGGATCGCGGTCAGCGGGCTGCGCAGCTCGTGCGAGGCGTCGGAGACGAAGCCGCGCTGGCGGGCGAAGGCGTCCTCGAGCCGGTCGAGCATGTGGTTGAAGGCGTCGGCGAGCGTGCGCAGCTCGGCCGCCGAGGAGGGTCCGACCTCCGCCCGCGGGCTCAGGTCACCGGCGTCGACGGCCGCGGCGGTACTCGCGAAGCGCCGCAGGGGCGCCGCCGTCCGCGCCGCCAACAGGTAGCCGGCCAGGAGCGCCGCGACGAGCGCCGCCGCGCCGACCACCAGGAAGGTCTTCTCGACGTCGGACTGGGCATCTTCGATCGGCGACTCCGACTCGCGGCGCTCGCTCCGCGTCGCGTCGCTTTCGTGCGTCTCGCGCTGCTCCTCCTGGTGGATCACTTCGGCCTCGTGGGACATCTGCGCGCGCACCGTGACGAAGACGACCCCGAACGCCACGATCACTATCGCCCCGAAGGAGAGCGCCAGCCGGCCGCGCAGCCCGAGCCGCTCCCAGCGCCGCCTCATCGCGGTGCCCGCAGCCGGTAGCCGACCGAGCGCAGCGTCTCGATCGGCGCCGGCGAGCCTGGCCGCACCAGCTTGCGGCGCAGGTAGCCGACGTAGACCTGGACGATGTTGGTGCCCGGATCGTGCTCGTACCCCCAGACCGCGGAGAGCAGCTGCGCGCGCGTGCAGACCCGGCCCTCGTTCCGCATCAGGTAGGCGAGCAGGTCCGCCTCGCGCTCCGGCAGCCGCGTCGCCACGCCCTCGCGACGGGCCTCGCGCCCGATCAGGTCGAGCCGGATCCCCGCCGCCTCGAGCAGCCGTTCGGAGGCGGCGCCCTCGCGCAGGCGCGCGCGGATCCGCGCCAGTAGCTCGGCGAAGGCGAACGGCTTGGTGACGTAGTCGGTGGCGCCGCCGTCGAGGCCTTCGACCCGGTCGGCGATCTCGCCCCGCGCGGTCAGCATGATCACCGGCAGCAGTGGCCGCGCGACGCGCACCCGCGCCAGCACCTCGAGCCCGTCGACCCCGGGCAGCATCCGGTCGAGCACGACCAGGTCGACCTCCGGGTCGAGCGCCAGGCGGGCGCCCTCCTCGCCGTCGCCCGCCACCCGGACGCCGTAGCCCTCGGCGTGCAAGCCGCGGTCGAGGAAGTCGGCGATCCCCGCCTCGTCCTCGACGACAAGGATCTCCATCGCCGCGACCGCGTCGCTCAGCGGCGCCGCCGCCGCGCCTCGCGCACGCCGCCTTCGAGCAGGTACCAGGGCAGCAGCACCAGCGCGCAGATCAGGGCGAAGAAGGCGACCACGCCGACCCCGGCGGCGAGGACGATCGCGCAGATCCCGAGCGCCACCCCGATCAGACCGTCGAAGAGGAGGGAGCGGCGGCGGGCGGCGGCAGGCGAGACGTGGCGGGGCAGCAGCCCGCGGCGTCGCCGGGGGCGCGGATTGCCTCGGGCGGACATCGCCGCCCACCCTTGCGCGCCGAGCTAAAGCGACGGTGAGACTTGCGCCGTCCCCGACGGGGGTTCTGGGTGGTGAAGGCGCTGACCACGGCGATGGGCGAGTCGACCTCGGACTGGCTGGTCCACGCGCTGGTCCCCAGATCGCCGTCGTCCTGACCGGGCGGCCTCACCAGGGCTGCCCCGGCTTCAGGTAGACGGCGAAGAAGTCTCGTTCGTCAGGGGACAGATAGCGTTCCGGCGAGCGGTACATTTCCGGCAGCAGGTT
>MKSH01000008.1 GCA_001898095.1 Solirubrobacterales bacterium 70-9
GACCCGCCGGCCAGGGTGTCCCAGCCGATGCCGCCGCTGATGTAATCGCTCCCGCCGCCGCCGACGAGGGTGTCGATGCCGCGTTCGCCTAAAATGCGATCCCGGCCTGGGCCGCCCTTGACCGTGCCATCGCCCGCATTCTCGTCGAGGAAGTCGGCGCCGGCGCCACCCGCGATGTAGTCGTTGCCGCGCTCGCCCTTCAGGTGGTCACGACCGCCTTCGCCGAAGATCCGGTCGTTGCCGTGGCCGCCGCGGACCCGGTCGGCGCCGCTCCCGGCGCAGATCGTGTCGTTGCCGCCGAGGCTGTGGATGACGTCGTTGCCGGGCCCGGTGACGATCACGTCGGGCGCCCGGGTGCCGGTGATGTCGTCGTCCCCGGCCGTGCCGACGATCGTCGCGCGCCTGCCGTCGCAGAGCGGGCGTCCCTCACGCGCACCGGCCACGGTAGGGAGCGCGCACAGGAAGAGCAGGGCTGCGAGGACGGCAAGCCGACGGATAGCACCCATATGTCCCAACTCTGCCGGCACCAAACCTCGGCGCGGCCTCGCCGGCCTCCCGCGGCGAACACCGGGCTTCGTCGAAAGTAGGAAGTGCTACTGTCCACTCGCCTTCGGGGCGGGCACGGGAGCGCCCCGGTCAACCGACCAGAGGAGAGAACCGTGGCGAGTGCCTCCAGCGTCATCAAGCCCGACCACGCGGCAGGGCGCAAACACTTCATCTTCAGCCAGGAGCACGAAGACCTGCGGGAGTCGATGCAGGCCTGGGTGACGAACGAGCTCTACCCCCACCGCAACGAGTGGGAGGAGAGCTACTGGCCGACCTCGGCGATGGAACGGGCGGGGGAGCTCGGCTTCCTCGGCCTCTGCTTCCCGGAGGAGTACGGCGGCCAGGGCGGCGACTACTACTACTCGCTGGTGCGGGCCGAGTGCATGAGCTACTCCGGCTCCGGCGGGACCAACATGGCCTTCGCGGTGCAATCCGACATGGTGCTGCCGCCGATCCACCTGCTCGGCACCGAGGAACAGAAGAAGCGCTACCTCGAACCGGGGCTGAAGGGCGAAAAGGTCGGCGCGCTGGGGATCACCGAGCCGGGCGCCGGGTCAGATGTCGCCGGCATCCGCACGACCGCGATCCGCGACGGTGACGAATTCGTCATCAACGGCTCGAAGACGTTCATCACCAACGGACCGCGCGCCGACTTCATCGTCCTCGTCTGCAAGA
Organism: Solirubrobacterales bacterium 70-9; assembly: GCA_001898095.1. Taxonomy (GTDB): domain Bacteria; phylum Actinomycetota; class Thermoleophilia; order Solirubrobacterales; family 70-9; genus VAYN01. The sequence goes on from MKSH01000008.1 coordinate 1,222, forward strand.
CGGACCCGGAGGAGCGCCACGCCGGCATCACCCTCTTCGTCCTCGACCTGAAGGACGAGAACGGCGAGCTGGTGCCCGGGTTCAGCGTCTCGGCGGAGCTGGAGAAGATGGGGATGCACGCCTCCGACACCGGCGAACTGGCCTTCGAAGACGTGCGCGTCCCGGCCGGCGCGATCCTCGGCGAAGAGGGCAAAGGCTTCTACCACATCGCCTGGGAGCTCCAGGGCGAGCGCCTCGTCGCCGCCGCGGGCTGCCACGCCGGGGCGGAACGGATGATCGAGAAGGCGATCGAGTACGCGCAGGAGCGCGAAGCCTTCGGTCGTCCGATCGGCAAGTTCCAGGCCCTTCGTCACAAGATCGCGGAGATGGCGACGAAGACCGAGGCCGCCAAGGCCCTCACCTACGCGACCGCCTGGCGCTTCGCCAACGGCGAGTACCCGGTCCGCGAGATCACGATGGCGAAGCTCAACTCCTCGCGGGTCGCCTGCGAAGTCGCCGACGACACGATCCAGATCTTCGGTGGCTACGGCTACATGAAGGAGTACGAGGTCGAGCGCGCCTACCGCGACGTCCGCCTCAACCGGATCGGCGCCGGCACCGACGAGGTGATGCTGGACGTGATCGGGCGGAGTTACGGGCTGTAGGGCCCGGCTCCGTCAGGTGCGGAGCAGGACCGTGACGAAGAGGCCGACGATGCAGAAAATGGTCGTCGCCCAGAGCCACCAGTTGAGCGAGCGGAGATCCTTGATGTCCCCTTCGACCCGGTCGAAGCGCCGGTCGACCTCGTCAAAACGCCGATCCACGCTCGTCACCAGGTCATCGACCCGCTCGTCGGTACACCTCGTCCGTTCCATGCCTCGAACGTACTCCCCTCCCGCCCAGATTTCTCGGTTCGTTACAGAGAATTTGCACTTGGCTGACCGGTGAGCGATTCCGTCGTCAAGGACAGCGGCGCGCGGGCGGTGCTGCCGCCATTCGGGGCGGAGCACGAGGAGCTTCGGCAGACCGTCGCGCGCTTCGTCGCCGCGGAGGTGGCGCCGCACGTTGACGAGTGGGAGCGGGCGGAAGAGGTCCCGCGCGAGCTCTACCGCCGCTGCGCCGAGCTCGGCTTCCTCGGGCTGAAGTTCCCCGAGGCCTACGGCGGCCAGGGCGGCGACCACCTTCATGACGCGGTCTGGGTCGAGGAGCTGGCCCGCTCGGGCGGGTCGGGTGGCGTCGCCGCCGGGCTGAACGCTCACGCCTCGATCGCCCTCCCGCCGATCTTCAACTTCGGCGACGAGGACCAGCGCCAGCGGTGGCTGGTCCCGGGCATCGCGGGCGAGAAGATCGGCGCGCTCGGGATCACCGAGCCGGGCGCCGGCTCCGACGTCGCCGCGATCGCGACCACCGCCCGCAAGACCGCCGACGGCTACGTCGTCAACGGCGCCAAGACCTTCATCACCAACGGCGTCCGCGCCGACTTCCTCGTCTGCGCCTGCAAGACCAGCGAGGCGGGCGGCCACGGCGGCATCTCCTTCCTCGTCCTCGAGCGCGAGATGCCCGGCTACGAGGTGACGCGCAAGCTGGAGAAGCTCGGCTGGCAGTCATCCGACACCGGCGAGCTCTCCTTCACCGACGTCGAGGTGCCCGCCGCGAACCTCCTCGGCGAGGAGAACGGCGGCTTCAAGCTGATCATGGCCAACTTCGCCTGGGAGCGCCTGCTGATGGCGATCGGCGCGGTCGGCGCGATGCAACGCCTGATCGAGACCGCCGTCGCCTACGCCACCGACCGTAAAGCTTTCGGCTGCCCGATCGGCAAATTCCAGGCGATCCGCCACCAGATCGCCGAGATGGCGACCAAGGCCGAGGTCTCCCGCGCCCTCACCTACGACGCCCTCCGCCTCTTCCAGGCCGGCCGACCCTGCATCGGCGAGGTCTCGATGGCCAAGCTCCACTCCCAACGCGCCGTCCTCGAGATCGCCGACCAGACCCTCCAGATCCACGGCGGCTACGGCTACACCCGCGAGTACGGCATCGAGCGAGCCGTCCGCGATGCCCGCCTCGGCCCGATCGGCGGCGGCACCGACGAGGTGATGAAGGAGATCATCGGTAAAACCATGGGCCTGTGAAGAAGGCGGAGGCAGACAATCGACTCATTCGAGCCGTGCCGACACAGATCAGTACTCCTGTCATCGCCTTTTTCGGGGCTTCAAAGTCCAGCGATCGACCAGCGCAGGAGCGTTTAACCCCAGGCCAGTGAGTCGCTCCTCGATCGCCTTCGCGTCAAGAAATGGCTCGAAGTTGGCGACCGCGGTCGCGAGGCTGTCAACCGCCTTGAGCAGTTCGCGCAACTTGTCGAACGTGAGAATGCGGGCGCCGGGTCGGGCGCTGGCCCTGCTTTCAAGTTGACGACTCGGATGGACCATCAGTGGCACTGCGTCACCGGCCTCTGAGTAGGCCTCGTCGAACCAGTCGATCGCATGGGACAACTGAGCCATGTCGGTCTTTGCGATCTCGTCCTGCTCTGAACCGCTCTTGCACTCGATCACCAGGTAGGACTGATTGCCAAGGCCCCAGAGCACATCGGGACCGCGTCCGATGTCCCGCTCAGGCCGCTGGCCCGCGAGCCCGAGGTGTAGCGCAAGTTCGAGCATTCCTTGCTCGAAACCGGGGACTCGCGCTGGGTCGGAGTCGGGAGTCAGTTGCTCTCGAAGCGCCGCAACCCCGACCAGCAGATCCCCTGGGGAGGCGTAGCGATCGGCCACGTACCTCGCTGCCGCCTGTGACTGGGAACTAGCGGGTGAAGGGAGTCGCTTGTACTGGATCTGATGGCGTGGGCGGATGAGGCCACGGTTTTGCGAGAAAGCCGAACCCTGCAATTCCTGCGCTTTTACTGGATCGAAATGTTGGGTGTAGGCGGCAGCTTCTTGTTTCAATACGCTGCGAAGCTGAGGGTCTTCAACTTCGTTCACAGCGTCCAGTGCGCGGTCGGCCGCCTCCGAAAAACGTGCAGTGACCGCCAGTTCGAAAGCCCCACGCTGGGCCCGTGCGAAGGGCGTTATCTCGCCAGTTTCCGGATAGACAAGCCCATCGAGAGCGTCGCGACTGGCTCTGACCCAGTCCGGATCGCGATTCAGGCATTGATCAACGACAGCCTCCAGATCCTCGACGGGCCTGTCACGCAGCATCTCGGCAACCTGATCGGAAAGGTCAAGCTGCGCTTTCGTGGCCGGACTGAACTTTTCCCGAGCGGCAGTCGGATGGAGGCGTGCGGTCAAATTCCTACCGAGCAACAGGACGACACAGAAATCGTCGTTGGAGCGAACTCCACGGCCCATTCCCTGCTCTATCCGCTGAACCTGCCGAGCCAACAATGCGTCGCTGTTTTCGAGCGCTCTCAACTCGAGTTGATCGAGCGCTCCAAGTGCCTCAGGCAATCCGTCAAGGACGAGCAGGTGGCAGGCACCGTCCGGCAAGTCGATCCCGTCGTACTTGTTGACCAAGACAACCAGGCCGACATGGCGACGGCGGAGTTCCTCCAACGCGGCCTGCAAAGTGTCGGACCGATGCACGCCGTGAGCGACGCTTTCCCACACCTTGGCCCGCTGGGTCGAAGGGACGATCACAACCACGTTCCGGGTGGTCGCCTTTTCCGCGACGAATCCCCTAATCCAATCTTCGTCACATTGAGGAAACGTCTGGAGGGGCGTGAGAATCATCCGGTCGCCGATGTCGCTGGCAGACCGAGGCGTCACTGGCCTCCCGATGCTTTCCGGGTCGGCGCCGAAATGAGTGACCAGCACGCTGTCGTCGGACAGGGTCGCCGTCAGATAGAGACGCCGTTTGGCGCGGGCGAAGCTCGGGATCGCATCGATCGGTGGACATGGAGGAGCGATCTGTATGGCCTCGCCAGAAACCGCGGCTCGACAGAGTGGTAGAACGTCAGCCAGGAGCGGCCAAGAAAAGCCCAAATCATCGTCTTCGGTGTGTGGACTGAGAAGTTTCACCACCTGGGTCTGCTTTTCGTCCCAGGCCCAGAACGGGATTGGCAGCACGGCACTCGGGTCGGCGTTCTTAAGTTTGAGGTGGGCCATCTCGGACTGGAGCGATAGATCCGTCGAAAAAAGCTCGAAAATCGGGTCATAGGCAGCGTGTCTGCGCGGGATCGTGATCGTGTACTGCCCGTCCACGGTGTTGAGACAGGCGTGGGCATCGTCAATCAACACCGCCCCCATCTGAATCGGTTGCCGCCGTCCGCCCCTGACCCCAAACCGGGAGCGGCCGTTGAAGAGCGTGTAGACGTTGGTGATCAGAATTTGCCGGCCCTGCAGGAACCGTCCTGATTCCGGGTCTTCGGTGACATCGAGACCGAGTCCCCGCGCCTCGCGCATGACCTGGCCCGTCAGCGGCTTGTCCGGCGTGATGTACGCGACCGGCCCAATTCCCTCATTGAGGCACGACTTGAGGGCGATCAGTCCGACCACCGTCTTTCCGCTTCCGGTGTTCAGCTTGATCACAAGGTCGCGTTCGGTGCGACGCTCGTGCCATCGCTCCCAGACTTCGCTCTGAACGTCCCGTGGGTAGTTGTATTTCCGGTCTTTCGCCGGGAGGGCAGAAAAGATCCGGCGCGGCTCGGTCGCCGAGTCCGAGGTAGAACCATCCGAGATCCTGCTGAAGTCGAGGCCGCTCACGGTCAGGTCAGACTATTGCGAGACCATACCGATCGAATACCGATCTTCTTCAAGCGCCCTCGGGATCCGCTCCGAGCCGGCCGAAATCGGTCGCCTGATGCCCCGGCTCGTGGCGACTATCCTCCGGCATCCGCGAAAGGACCTGGGGCCCATCGGCCCCGAAACCGCACAACAGGAAGGCATCCGGGGTGATCTACCTGCTGCGACATGGCGAGGCAGAGGACCGGGGACTGGGGATCGATGACGCGGGGCGCAGGCTGACCGAGAAGGGGGAGCGGCAGGCGCTGCATGCGGGGATGGCGCTGAAGGAGCTTGGAGTGGGGATCGATGCTTGCCTCGCTTCGCCGAAGGTGCGGGCGCGGGAGACGGCGCGGTTCGCCTGCCAGGCGCTCGGGGTCGCGGTGGAGGAGACGGAGGCACTGCGCGGAGGGCCGTTTGATGCGCTCGCGCTCTCTGCCGGGCGGGGGGACACGTTGCTGGTCGGGCATGAGCCGGACTTCTCCGCCGAGGTCGGGCGGTTGACCGGGGCGAACGTGGACTTGAAGAAGGGTGGGATCGCGGTGGTCGACGGGTCGACGCTGGTCGCGCTGTGGCGGCCGAAGGAGCTGCGCCGGATCGCCGGGTGAGGCGCGGTCGACTTTGACCCTCCCCCGGCAGGGTGAAAGTCGAGAGCGGCGTCAGCCGGCGATCAGGAAGGCGGTTCCCCTGATCAGGAGGAGGAGGCCGAGGACCAGGAGGACGCGGCCACCGGCGTGGACGGCGTTGTGGGAGATCCACTCGCGGAAGCGGAGGACGGCGCGCTCGGTCCAGGCGGGAGCGACCCAGAAGCCGAGGAGGGGGAGCTCGAGGAGCGTCTGCTGGATCAGGCAGAAGACGATCACCGCGAGGGCGGTGGTCGAGGAGGGCCACTCCAGCTTCGCGATCTTGTTCAGGGCCACCAGGTAGGAGGCGCCGGGCAGGGAGAGGACGGCACCGACGGCGAAGGTGACGCGGGTCGAGCCGCGGCCGAGGAGGCGTTCGGGGAGCGATTCCTTCTCTTCTGCCGGCCCGTGCTTTTCTTCCTTGTGCTTGCGGTGGCGCGCTTTCATCTCGGTCGCGCGCCCCGAGAGGAGCACCCAGCCGGCGATCACCAGGATCGCCCCGAAGACGAGGTCCTCGATCGGGCTCAGGGCCTTCTTGCTCGATTCCACCTCCGAGGTGTCGTGCAGGGAGAAGACGATCGCCATCCCCAGCCCGATGCTGGCCAGGTAGGCGCCGAGGAGGTAGCCGGAGATCAGCTTCCGCGGCTCCGGCAGCAGCATCATGATCGTCACCGCCGCCAGCAGCGTCGGGTTGAACATCGCCAGCAGCGAGAGCAGGAAGATGCCGAAGACTTCGTGCACGGCGCGATTCTCGCCGCGCCATCCGGACGCGACAAGCGTGCGCACACCACTATCGCCCTCCGTCGGTGTCTCTCACATCGACGAAAACTGGCCGGCTGGCCAGGATCGGTCAGGCCTTATAGGCTCCGCGCCGACTTCAAGCGATAGGAGAGGGAACTGATGGGACTTCTGGACGGCAAGGCCGCGATCGTCACCGGCTCGGCGCGAGGGATCGGACGGGCGACGGCCGAACTGATGGCCGCCGAGGGCGCGCAGGTGCTGATCAACGACCTCGACGCCGACGTCGCCGAGCAGGCGGCGGGCGAGATCGACGGCGAGACCGCGGTCTTCGGCGGCGACCTGACCGAGGGCGGCGCCTGCGACGACCTCGTCGCCGCCGCCGTGGATGCCTTCGGCAAGGTCGACATCGTCGTCAACAACGCCGGCTACACCTGGGACGGGGTCGCCCACCGGATGACCGACGAGCAGTTCCAGGCGATGCTCGACATCCACACGATCGTCCCCTTCCGGGTCGCCCGGGCGCTCGCCCCCCACTGGCGCGAGGCGGCGAAGAAGGAGCGCGAGGAAGGCGTCGAGGTCTTCCGCAAGCTGATCATGACCTCCTCGACCACCGGGATGATGGGCAACGCCGGCCAGGTCAACTACGCCGCCGGCAAGGCGGGCGTGGTCGGGATCGCGAAAACCCTCGCCAAGGAGTGGGGCCAGTTCAAGATCAACGTCAACGCGGTCGCCTTCGGCTTCGTCGAAACCCGCCTGACGGCCGCCAAGGAGGAGGGCGGCGAGATCACCTCGCCGACCGGCGAGAAGATCGAGCTCGGCATCCCCGAGCAGATGCGGGCGATGGCCCAGGCGGTCATCCCGCTCGGCCGCGCCGCCACCCCGACCGAGGCCGCGGGCCCGGTCCTCTTCCTCGCCTCGCCGCTGGCCGACTACGTGCACGGCCAGGTGCTGAACATCACCGGCGGGATGTTCGGCGGGATGTATACCTGAGCACCTGATGACCGGCGTGGCGGAGGGACACGAGGCGACGGAGCGGTCCGCGCCGCCCTACCTCCGCTACGCCGACCAGCTCTGGCCGCTCACCAACCGGCTGGCCGACGCCCACACCTTCCTCTACCGCAAGACCGGCGGGCGGATCGGCGCCCGGGTGCCGGGCGGGCGCGGGCGGATGCTGCTGCTCGACCACGTCGGGGCCAAGAGCGGCACCCTGCGCACCTCCCCCCTGCTCTACGTGCCGGACGGGGACAACCTCGTCCTCGTCGCCTCCAAGGGCGGCTTCCCGAAGAACCCGGCCTGGTTCCACAACCTGAAGGCCAACCCGGAGACCTACGTGCAGGTCGACGACGAGCGCCGCCGCGTCCACACGCGCCTGGCCACCGCCACGGAGCGTCCCCGCCTCTGGGACCTCGCCGTCACCGTCTGGCCCGGCTACGAGGACTACCGCCGCCGCACCGACCGCGAGATTCCCCTCGTGGTGCTCGAGCCGGCGTAGGACGGCGCACTTCGGGGCCCGGGCGACCGGGGACGGCGTGCTTCGGAGCGCCTGCGGCGGGGGACGGTCCCGTCCTGGGCGTCTCGTGGCGGCCCGGGCAGGCTGTGGCCGCCACGAGACGCCCAGGACGCGAGGCTTCCGGGGAGGGACGACACGCCTCCACCACGCCCCCAGGTCGATGGGCCGAAAAGCGCTGATATGGAGCGCTTTCCGGCCCATCGACATCTCGGCCCTCACGGAAGGGTCACTTCGCGGCGTCTTCCCTCGGGGAACGTGGAGTTCCCGGCGTCCCCCTCGCGACCCTCCGCCGTGACCCGCACGGGACCTGCGCCCTCGCCCTCCCCCCGAGGCCCGGCCCTCTCGTAGGCGGTCACAGCCTGCCCGGACCGCCTACGAGAGGGCCGGGTCCCTTGGCCGTCCCGCCGCCGCCCGGCCCTACGTCCCCCGGCGCTCCTCGGCCGGGAGCTCGCCGCTGCGGGCGGCCAGGCGCTCGGGGGGCCAGGCGCCGAACCAGTCGTCGCGGCCGCCGTCGAGGGTGATCGTGGTGCCGGAGTAGTAGTCGCCCGCGGGCGAGGCGAGGTAGGTGAGGAGCCAGGCGATCTCCTCGGGGCGACCGGTGCGGCCCACCGGGATCGTGGCGGCGATGTTGTCCACCACCTCGCGCGGATACTTCGTCAGCAGCGTCTCGGTGGCGAACTGGCCCGCGGCGACCGCGCAGGTGGTGACGCCGAAGCGCGACCACTCGATCGCCAGCGTGCGCATCATGTTCTCCACCGCCGCCCGCGCCGCGCCCGAGTGGACCATCCCCGGCATCCCGTTGTGGGGCGAGAGGGTGACGCTGATGATCTTGCCGCCGTCGCCCGGGATGAAACACTTGGTCGCCGCCGCGTGGGACATCAGCCAGGTGCCGGTGACGTTCAGCTCGATCACCGCGCGGAAGCCTTTCGGCGAGATCGCCTCGGCGGGCGAGAGGAACTGGCCGCCGGCGTTGTTGACGAGGGCGTCGAGGCGGCCGTGGCGCTCCATCAGCCGCTCGAAGAAGGCGTCGACCGACTCCTCCTCGCGGATGTCGAGCGTCTGGTGTTCGAACGCCCCGGGCAGGCCACCGGCGAGCTCCGCCGTCTCGGCCAGCGGCTCCTCGCGCCGCCCGCAACCGACGACGGTCGCCCCCAGCCGCGCCATCTCCAGCGCCGTCTCGCGGCCGAACCCGCTCCCCGCTCCGGAGACGACGACCACGGCGCCGTCGAGCAGACCGTCCCTGAACACCTGCGAACGCGACTTTTCAGCCATCGCCGGCCAGCCTACAGTCGCGATCCACCCGCGTACCCTGGTGGATGAATTGGCCGTCCACGTCGAACCACAACCGCTGAACGGCGCCCTCCCGGGCGGGCAGGCCGGGGCAAACGTCGCGGTCGAACCGTTGATCGCGGGCCACGTCGACTTCCCCCGGGCGGCGATGGTCGACCAGGGCGGCAGCTTCAAGACCCTGCGCCTCGCCCGCGCGATGTCCAGCTCCAAGCAGGCCGAATCGGTCCCCGTGCCCGCCTTCCTGATCCACCACCCGACCGTCGGCCCGGTCCTCGTCGACACCGGCCTCCACCCCTCGATCGCCAGCGGCGGCTCGGAGAATTTCGGCGGCCTCGCCAACCGCTTCGGCCGGCCGTCCCTGGAAGCCGGGGAAGACGTGCCCTCGCAGCTGCGCGCGAAGGGGGTCGAGCCGCGCCAGGTGCCGGTGGTGGTGATGACCCACCTGCACCTCGACCACTCATCGGCGATCTCCGAGTTCCGCGACTCCACCTTCGTCGTCAGCGCCGCCGAGTGGCAGGACGCCGCGCACGGCTCCAAACCGTCCCTGAACGGCTACCGCCGCGCCCACTTCGACCTCGCCTTCGACTATCGGACCGTCGATTTCGACGGCGACGGGATCGGCTCCTACGCGACCTTCGGGCGCACTTTCGACCTCTTCGGCGACGGTTCCGTGCGCCTCGCGTTCACCCCCGGGCACTCGGCCGGCCACTGCTCGGTGATCTGCCGGCTGGCGGGCGACGACTTCGTCATCGGCGGCGACGCGATGTACATGGCGGGCCAGCTCGACGGCTCCGAACCGCTGCCGCCGCGCCCCTTCGACGCCCACATGCTGCGCCGCTCACTGCAGGAGCTGCGGCTCTTCCACGCTCAGTTCCCGGGCGCGGTGATCACGCCTGGGCACGATCCGGACTTCTATGCCCGGATCGCTCCCCGCTTCGAGTAGCGATCCCCGCGTACATCTCGCGCACGCGGGCGAAGATCTGGTCGGCGACCTCCTGCTGGCGCTCGCGGCTCGGCTCCGCCTCCACCGGGAAGGTCATCGGCTCGCCGTACTCGACCGTCACCCGCGGGAACCGCAGTCGCTTCCAGCCGCGCACCCCGGCCGAGCCATGGATCGCGGTCGGGATGATCGTCACCCCGGTCTCCAGGGCGATCCGCCCGATCCCCGGTTTGGCCGTCCCCAACTCACGCGAGCGCGAGCGGCCGCCCTCGGCGTAGACGAGCAGCAGCTCCCCCTGGCGGATCAGCTCGTAGGCGGTTTCGAAGGCCATCTCGTCGCGGTGGCCGCGGCGCACCGGGAAGACGCCGCCGGCCTTGAGGATGTAGGTGAGGACCGGCGGGCCGAAGAGCTGGGATTTCGCCATGAAGCGCACCTTGCGCCAGAGGTAGATGCCGACGAAGAAGTGGTCGGCCTGGCTGAAGTGGTTCGGGGCGAGCACCGCGGCGCCCTTACGGGGCACGTTCTCGCGGCCGACCGCGGCGACCCGGTAGAGCAGGATCGTCGGCACCGTGACGACGATGCGGGCGAGCGTGTAGGTCCATCCGGCGCCCTTGCGCGCCGACTCGTGGAACTGGTCGAAATACTCCTCCGGGCGGTCGTCCAGGTAGACCTGTGGCTTCATCTCGGGCATCGGCAAGAGCGGCGACGGCAGGCGTCCCCGTGATCGTCCTTACTCTCGGTCCGGGACGGGGTTACGGGGGCGGCCCCGGACCCGACGAACGGCGGGGCCGCGGGGCTCGGCGGCGGAAGCGCCGCGAGAGGAAGACGAGCCCGAAGTCCCGCAGCTGCACGGCGCGGTGGAGGAAGCCGCGGGCGTCGCGACCGGTGGCGCGGTGCTCGAGGTCGATCTCGTACTCCCCCACCCGGTAGCCGGCGCGGACCGCGTCGACGGTCATCCCGATCTCCATGCCGAAGCCACGGGCGAAGGGGAGCACGGCGCGGAGGGTGTCGGCGCGGAGGGCTCGCTGGCCGGAGATCGGCGCCCGCGCCTCGACGCCGCAGAGCCGCCGCTCCGCCCAGCGGGCGAAGCCGAGGGCGACGCCGAAGCCGCCGCCGACCCGGCGCGCGAACTCCGCCACCGCGAGGTCGCACTCCCCCGCCCGCACGGCCTCGACCAGCGGCACCAGGCGCCCGGCGCTCTCGCCGAGGTCGCCGTCGCAGAGGAGAACCAGCGCCGGCGCCGGATCGGCGCTCAGCGCCGCCTCGCAGGCCGCGGTCACGTTGCCGCCCTTGCCGTGCGGCCTGCGCCGCGTCACCACCTGGGCCCCCGCGACCATCGCCCGCTCCCCCGTCCCGTCGCGCGAGGCATCGTCGCCGACCCAGATCGCCGCCCCCGGGAAGGCCGCCCGCAGCGCCGCCACCGTCGCCGCGATCCGGTCCGCCTCTTCGTGCGCGGCGACCACCACGGCGAGGTCGCCGGCGGCGGTCGGGGGCGCGGTTTCCGGCGTCGGTCCCATCGACCCCCATTTTCGCCTCGGCGGCGGCTATTGTCCCCGCCGGTGCCGAACATCGACGCACATATCACCGGCAACGTCTGGAAAATCGAGGTCGCGATCGGCGACACGATCAGCGAGGGCGACACCGTCGTCATCCTCGAGTCGATGAAGATGGAGATCCCGGTCGAGGCCGAGGACGACGGCAAGGTGAGTGAGATCCGCTGCGAGGAGGGCCAAGCCGTGAGCGAAGGCGACGTCCTCATCGTCCTCGAGTAGGTCGGCGATGCCGGAGCGCTCGGCCGGGGGGCCCGAGAGCGAGGCCGGCGGGGCGACGGAGCGCCTGGCGGGCGGCAAGCTGCTGCTCGACCGGCCGGCCGAGGCGGTGGCGCGGCTGCGCATCGCCAACCCGGAGCGCCGCAACGCGCTCGACCCGGAGATCCTCGCCGCGATCGCCGCGGTGCTACCGCGGCTCGACCACGGGATCGCCACCCGCTGCGTGTTGATCACCGGCACAGGACCGGTCTTCTCGGCGGGCTACGACATCGCCGAATTCAGCGACGAGGACTTCGAGCAGGAGGCCGCGGCGCTTGTCGCCCACCCCTTCCAGGCGGCGATGGAAGCGCTGGTCGGCCACCCCTGGCCGGTGGTCGCGGCGATCAACGGGATCTGCCTCGGCGGCGGGCTCGAGCTCGCGGTCAGCTGCGACCTGCGGATCGCCGCCGCGGGGGCGAAGCTCGGCATGCCGCCCGCCAAGCTCGGCCTCGTCTACGGCCACACCGGACTGCGGCGCTTCGTCGAGACGATCGGCCTCCCCCGTACCCGCGAGATGTTCTTCACCGGCCGCAACCTGGTAGCCGCGGACGCGCAGCGGATCGGGCTGGTCAACCAGGTGGTCGCCGACGAGGAGATCGACGCGGCCGGGGTCCGCCTGGCGGGCGAGATCGCCGTCGCGGCGCCGCTCGCCACCCGCGGCAACAAGCGGGTGATCGACGTGCTCGCCGCCAACCCGGTCCTCTCCCCCGCCCAGGAGGAGGAGCTGGTCGAGCTGCACCGCGCCTGCTTCGGCTCGGCCGACTTCCGCGAGGGCGTCCGCGCCTTCGCCGAGAAGCGCCGCCCGGTCTGGACAGGCCGCTAGCGGTGCCGCGCAAGAGCGCCAAGGCGCGCCGCGAGGAACTCGCCGCCGGCGACCCGGTGATGGCAGACCTGATCGAGCGGCTCGGTCCGCTCGACTTCGCCACCCGGCTGCGGCGACGCAAAGAGGAGCGTCCCGCCGACGCCTTCGGCGCGCTGCTGCGCTCGATCGTCGGCCAGCAGATCTCGACCAAAGCAGCGCGGGCGATCTACCTGCGGACGCTCGACCTATACGACGGCCCGCCGACCCCAGAGGCGACGCTGGAGCTGAGCGAGGCCGACCTGCGCGGCGCGGGCTTCTCCCGACGCAAGGTCGAGTACGTCCACGACCTCGCCGCCCGCGTGGTCGGCGGCGAGCTGGAACTGGACCGGATCGAAACCCTCGGCGACGAGGAGGTGATCGAGGAGATCTCCGCGGTGCGCGGGCTCGGCCGCTGGACGGCGGAGATCTTCCTGCTCTTCCACCTCGGCCGACCTGATGTCATTTCAGGAGGCGATCTGGGGATCCGCAGAGCGATCATGATCGAGGACGGCCTGGCGGCGATGCCGACGCCGAAAGAGGTCGAGAAGCGGGCCGAGCGCTGGCGCCCCAACCGCAGCCTCGCCAGTCTCTACCTCTGGGAGTCCCTGCACGCCGTGCCCGAGTAGGCACGCCGGCTTATCGCCTCGCCCACCGGGCACTGGCCCATCCGTCCGGCAAGTCCCCACCCAGCGTGAATGATCGGGGCCGCTTCGCCGAAGATAGGTAGATGCGCCTTCGTTATTGGATCGGACTCGCCGCCGCGCTCGTGGTCGGGGCCGGCGCCGTGGTGGGTGCGATCCTCGCCTACAACCACGACGAAGGCGAATTCCACACCCGCCAGAAGGAAGAGGCGGTGCGGGCGGCGCGCCAGGCGCAGTCGGTCGGCGCCCTCTCGGTCGGCGAGCTGGCGGCCGCGGCGGCCTTCATCAAGGCCGACGACAACAACCTCTCCAAGCACGAGTTCGCGGTGATCGGCCACTCGCTGGTCAACGAAAACGTCCTCCACGCGGCCGCCTTCATCGACGTCGTCACCCAGGCCGAACGGGCCAAATACGAACGCGAACAGGGCTTCCCGATCCTCGAACGCGGCGCCGACGGCGAAATGGTGAAAGCGAAGCGGCGGCCGATCTACTACCCGCTGACCTACACCGCCTCGCACGACGACCAGCTCACCCAACGGGCGCGCGGCTTCGACGTCGGCACCGACCCGTCCCGCGGCCCCTACCTGCGACGCGCCGCCGACGACGGCCGCGCCACCGCGACCGGGGTGATCCCGCTGCTGGTCGGCGGCGTCGGCATCAACGTCTACCGGGCCGTCTACCGCGACGGCGCCCCGACCGCGACCGTCGGCGAGCGCCGCCGCGCGCTGGTCGGCTTCGCCGCGGGCAGCTTCCTGCTGAAGGACCTGGCCTCGGCCGCCGTCGGCACGCTGCCCCAGGACGTCACCGCCCAGCTGCAGATCGCCGACCATACGGTGGTAGGGCCGCAGGGGACGCTCGAAGACCCGGCCCAGGCGCGGATCCAGATCGCCGACCGCACCTGGCTGCTGGTCGTCCACGATCCCGACCGCCCCGAGGTCAGCATCCCGATCCTCTTCGGCGCCGCCGGGATCGCGCTCGCCTTCGTGCTCGGTTCGCTGATCTGGGTCTGGAACCGGGAGGAGCGGATGCGGATGTTCCAGCGCGAGGCCGACGAAGACTCGCTCAGCGGCCTGCGGACGCGGCGGCGGTTCGAGGAAGAGGTGCGCGCGGCGATGGCCCGCTCGCGCCGCGAGGGCACCACCGGCGCGCTGTTGATGCTGGACCTGGACCGCTTCAAGGAGGTCAACGACACCTACGGCCATCCGGCCGGCGACCGGCTGATCAAGGAAGTCGCGGCGGTACTGCGGCGGCGCACCCGCGAGGGCGACGTGCTGGGGCGGCTGGGCGGCGACGAGTTCGCGGTGGCGCTGCCGACCTGCAGGCCGGAGGAGGCGAACGTGGTCGCCGAAGCCATAGTCGGGGCGATCCGCAACCACCGGCCGATCGAGGAAGAGACCGACGGGGTGACGGCGAGCGTCGGCATCGCCCTCTTCGGGCTCGACCCGCTGATGAGCTACGCGACGCTGGTCTCCGAGGCCGACACGGCGATGTACGCGGCCAAGGACGCGGGCGGCGACGGCTTCCGCGTCTTCCACCCGGAAGCGCTCGGGATCCACGCCGGCGGGCACCTGAACTAGCGGCCGAGTTCGGCGCGCAGGCGGAGGACGCGGCCGGCGGCGGCGAGGAACGGGGCGCGCTTCAGGCCGCCCTTGTGAAGTTGGGCGACCAGGGCCTCATGGCCCGCAAGGGCGCTGGGCAGGTCGTCGAAGAGCAGCAGGTCGTCGCCCGCGGCGGCGCCGTCCACCGCCGCTTCCCGCTGGCCGGCGAATTCGGCGACCGCGGTCGAGCCGAGGCTGTCGGTGATCGTCACCCCACGGAAGCCGAGCCGGCCGCGCAGTTCCCCGGTCACGATCTTGTGGCTGAAGGCGGCGGGGCGCGGGGACAGCGCCGGGTAGATCGCCGTCGCCAGCATCACCAGGCGGCCCCCGGCGGCGATGTAGGCGCGGTACGGAGACATGTCGACGCTGCGGAGCTCGGCGCGGGAGAGGGTCAGGCTCTGGGCTTCGAAGTCGGTATTTTCGGTGGCGCTGCCGAGGCCGGGGAAGTGCTTCGCGGTCGCCGCGACGCCTTCCGCCTGGAGGCCGGCGGCGAACGGGACCGCGGTCTTCGTCACCGCTGTGGCGGTGCCGCCGAAGGCGCGATCGGTGTCGGCGATCACCCCGCCGGGGCGACCGACGTCGAGGACCGGGGCGAGGTCGACGCTGACCCCGAGGCTCTTCAGGTTGGCGGCCGTGAGTCGCCCCTGCTCGCGCGAGTAGGCCGATCCTTCGCGGCTCATCGCCGCCGCCGAGGCTTCCGGCGGCCCGTCCACCCGCTTGACTTCGCCCCCCTCCTGGTCGGTCATCACCAGCAGCGGCAGGTGGGCGAGGCGGCGCGGGCGCGGGACCGCCTGGACTTCGTCGATCAGGGCGCGGCCGGCGGCCCGGGTCGGGAAGTCGGCTTCGAAGAGGACGACCCCGGCGACCTTGCCCTTGGCAATCGCTTCGTGCAGTTCCGGGGTGAGGCCGGTGCCGTCGATCGAGACGACGATCCGCTCGCCCGCGAGTTCGCCGGGGCGCAGGGTTTCGGCCAGGGTCGGCTGCGGTTCTTCGGTCGTCGAGGAGCCGCCGGTAGAGCCGTCGCCGCCCGATCCGGAGCCGTTCGAGGAGCCCGTACCGCCCGCTCCAGAGCCACCTGAGCCGCTCC
Organism: Solirubrobacterales bacterium 70-9; assembly: GCA_001898095.1. GTDB lineage: Bacteria > Actinomycetota > Thermoleophilia > Solirubrobacterales > 70-9 > VAYN01. The sequence continues at coordinate 16,989 of MKSH01000008.1, forward strand.
CGACCACCGCGCCGACCGCGAAGCCCGCCGCGGCCAGGCCCGCGAGCACGGTCAGGGTGAGTCGCCGGCGCCGCGCCCTCGCCCTCTCCATGCCGCCGATGCTACAAACGGGTGGATTTTCGCCAACCCGAACCCCCCGACCGGAGTGCACGTATCCGCGCGGCGTCATAGCCTTGGGTGGGTCCGGAACCGCAGGAAAAGGAGCGCCATGCCCTCTCTGATCACCCCCGAGGAAGCCCTCG
>MKSH01000009.1:0-2542 GCA_001898095.1 Solirubrobacterales bacterium 70-9
CCTCCCCGGCCGCCGCCATCGCCATGGGCATCGTCATCATCAGCCAGGAGCTGACCCTGGCGCCGACCCTGACCGTCGCCGAGAACATTTTCCTCGGCCGCCTGCCCCGCAACCGCATCGGTCTCGTCGACTGGCCGCAACTGGAGCGGGACGCAGAGACAGCGCTGCAACGGCTGGATGTGCATGTCTCGCCTCGCGCCAAGGTCAGCGATCTCAGCGTCGAAATCCGCCAGGAGATCGAGATCGCCCGCGCGCTCTCGTCCAATGCCCGCGTACTCATCCTCGACGAGGCCACGAGCTCGCTTTCCGAGGCGGCCACGGCGCGCCTGCTCGAGCTGGTGCGCAAGGAACGCGACGCCGGCATGGCCGTGGTGATGATCACCCATCGCATGCCCGAAATTTATAGCGCCGGCTCGGTCGCCACCGTACTGCGCGACGGACTGTTCGTTGCCAGCGTGCCGCTGCCGGAAACCGACGAAGACCAGCTTGTCCGGCTGATGGTCGGCCGAGAAATCCAGGATTTTTACGGCAAGCGCGCTATCGCGGCGGGCGATACAGTCATAGAAATTGCCGACCTGGCCACGCCACAGGGATCGCTGCGCCCCACCAGCCTCAGCGTCCGCCGGGGCGAAATCCTTGGCGTTGCCGGCCTTGTTGGCTCCGGCAAGGCCGAGTTCGGTCTAGCCCTTGGCGGCGCCATTCCCGCCACGGGCACGGTCCATGTCGCCGGGCGCAGCGTGGGTCTCGGCGATCCGCGCCGGGCCATCCGCGCCGGCATCGGCTTCGTGCCCGATGATCGCAAGGCTTCGGCCCTTTTGCTGGTCCGCAGCATTCTCGAAAACTTCTCGCTGGCCTGGTTCGACCGTATCGGCCGCGCCGGCGGCCTGCTCAACCTGCGGGGCGAACAGGCGCAGGTCGACGCGGCCATCAAGACATATCGGGTCGCCACCGGGTCGTCCGCCCCCGCCATCGGCACGCTTTCAGGCGGCAATCAGCAGAAGGTCATTCTGGGCCGCACCTTCGTGCGTCGCCCTGACGTCCTGGTGCTGAGCGAACCCACCCGTGGCATCGATGTCGGCGCCAAGAGCGAAATCTACCGCATGCTGCAGGATGCCGCCGAGGCCGGCGCCGCCGTCATCGTTATTTCCTCCGAACTGCCTGAGCTGCTCGGCATCGCCGACCGGATCGCCGTATTTTTCGAGGGCAGTCTCGAAACGATTTTCGACCGCGCCTCGGCGGACGAGGAAGCCATCGCCCATGTCGCCGTTGCCGGCGCCGACCGGCACCATCACCCCTCTCAGCACATCGGAGCGTCAGCATGACCGCACAATCGATTGCCAAGGCAGACGGCCACGGCCGCTACACGGCGACGCCCTCACTCGTCGGCCGCATCCTGCAGAACCGCTACACCGGCGCGCTGGTCAGCCTTTTGCTGGTCGCCGCCTTTCTCGCCGTCACCCAGCCGGTCTTCCTGACCTGGCCGAACCTGATGAACATCGTCAAATCCAACAGCGTGGTGTTTATCCTGGCGCTGGGCGCGACTTATGTGGTCATCGCCGGTGGCATCGACCTGTCGGTAGCCAGCGCCACCGCTGCAAGCGCCATGATCTTCGGCCTGTTGCTGGCGGCCGGACTGGCGACCCCGGTCGCGGTGGCGGCGGCAATCCTGTTCGGCGCCTTTCTCGGCGCCATCAACGGCACGCTGATCAGCTATTTCAAGATATCCTTCTTCGTGGTGACGCTGGGCGCGCTGTCCATGTTCCAGAGCTTTGCGCTGATCATCAATGACGGCGTCAGCGTCAGCGTCTTCTCGGCCCCCGGATTTGCCCCGATCAATGCCTTCGTCAACGGCAATATCGGCGCGGTGCCGATGATCCTCATCTTCGACGTGGCGTTGCTGCTCATCGCCGGCGGCGTACTGCGCTACACCACGTTCGGCCGCTCGCTCTATGCCATTGGCGCCAATATGGAAGCGGCACGCCTCAACGGCATCGACGTCAAGCGCGTCATGTTCTTCGTCTTCGTCATCGCCGGCCTCGCGGCCGGCCTGGGCAGCGTTGTCCAGGTGGGCCGGCTGACCTCGGCCTCGGCCGAGATCGATCCGACCTTGCTGATGACCGTGCTGGCCGCTGTGCTTATCGGCGGCACGGCCTTTACCGGCGGCGAGGGTGGCGTCTTCGGCACCATGATCGGCGTGTTGTTCTTGGGCGTGATCCAGAACGGGCTGACGCTCAGCGGCGTATCCTCGTTCTGGCAGGGCATGGTGAGCGGCGGAATTCTCATTTTCGCGGTGTGGCTGGGCGGGATGCGCCAGCTGCTGCGCCGCAAAAGGCAAAGCACTGGAAGCTGACCCCGGCGGAAGGTGCGTCCACGAGGGGTGTGGACCCGATGGCCCTGAGGGAAAGGGCCTAAAACAGACTACCCAAGGAAGGGAACTGCAATGAAACGTTCTATCGTGTTGGCCGCTGCGGCGGCATTGATGGCGACCTTGTCCGCCCCGGCGAGCTTCGCCCAGGACAACATCACCATCGGTTACATCTCG
>MKSH01000009.1:2618-4200 GCA_001898095.1 Solirubrobacterales bacterium 70-9
GACCGCCAGGTTTCCCATGTCGACACCCTGCTCACCCTTGGCGTCAAGGCATTCGCCTCCTGGTCGCTCGACCCGAACGCCGTGGCCGGCGCTTATTCGCGCGCCAATGCCCAGGGCGTTCCGGTGATCGGCGTCAATTCGAGCGGCGAAGGCGTGACCAGCTCGGTCTGGTGGGCCGCCAATCTCTGCACCGAAGGTGGCGCCTACGACCAGCAGGCCGCCTGGATCGCCGAGCGCGCCCCGGCGGCCAAGGTCATCGTCATGGGTGGCCCTCCGGTCCCGTCCATCCAGAACAACGTCACCTGCTTTACCAACGCGGCAAAGGCCGCCGGTCTCGAAATCATCGACCAGGTCGACAACACCAAGGACTCCGCTGCCAACGCCTCGACCCTGGCCGCCGACGAAATCCTCCGCTTCCCCGATGCGCAGGTGTTCTGGGCCTATAACGACCAGAGCGCCCTGGGAATCTCCGCCGCGCTGGCCTCTTCCGGCAAGCCGATCTATGGCGGCCAGTCCAAGGAAGGCGTGATGATCTTCGGCATCAATGGTGACGACGACGCCATCCAGGCCGTTCGCGATGGCCGCATCACCGGCACCTGGGACCCCGACAGCTATGCCACCGGCTGGGCCGTGGCCCTGGCGATGAAGAACGCCATCGACAATCCCACTGGCGAGCATCCCGACCTGACGGTCAAGTCGACGCTGTTCACCTCGGACAATATCGACACCTGGGTGGCTCCGCTCGAGCGTCCCTATTCTCTCGACAATATCCCCCTGGTGGACTGACGCCTTCGCCCGGCGGATCGTCCGCCGGGCGCCCCCTGATTGGAATTGGAGGCCGCTCGATGACCATAGCCGTCAACCTGAATTCACAGGCGGCAACGCCCGTCCTTTTCAGCGCCTTTGCCAGCTCCCCCTTCACCACGCAATCGCCGGTGAAGGCCTGTTCGCTGGATGAGGCCCGCACCTACCTGACCAATCTCATCGCCCCGCACGACCTTTCCCTGCGCGGTCGTGGCCGCAAGCTGCACCTCGTTCACAACAGCGCCAAGCTGCACAAGCTGAACCTGCACTTCATCGCCTACAAGTCAGATGCATCCGGCGTCGACGTGTTGGCGCCCAAGCTCGAAAGCAATTTGCTGGTCAAGATACCGCTGTCGGGCAGTGCCGAAATGTCCCAGGGTAAGGCCACGACGCAGATCCGGCCCGGAATGATCTACTTGGCGGAGCCACGCAAGCCGCTGATGTCGTCGATGTCGGCGGATTACCAGCAGCTGACCCTGCAAATCCCCATGTCCGTGCTGCTTCACGCCGCCAGTGCCGAGTTGCAGAACAGCTGTCCCGATGCGCTGCATTTTGATCTCGACGCGGTCAATAGCGGCCCGGCTCCACGCCTTTTTCTCAGCACGCTGGGCTCGATCTGCCAGGCGCTCGACATGGGCGACGGGCTTTTGAAACAGCCCATGGTCCAGCGCTCGTTCCAGATGGCGCTGGTGTCGCTGATCCTGTCGCTCCCCAACAGCCTGTCGGCCCGCTTCGGCGATGACCAGCGCTCCGCCATTCCCTACTATATCCGCCGCGC
>MKSH01000010.1:0-17036 GCA_001898095.1 Solirubrobacterales bacterium 70-9
GCAGGCAGCCTGCAACCTGCGTTGCGACCCGCCAACGTGAAGGGAGGCAGGAAGCGACCCGACGCCATGTAGGCTTCTGACGATGGCCCGCGAAACCGCCGTCCAGCTACAGGGCGAGTTGCAGATCGAGCTGATGAGGGCGCTCTGGCGGCTCGGTCGGGCGGCCAGCGTCGATGATGTCCGCAACGAGCTTCCCGACCGCCAACGCGGCGCCTATACGACCGTGCAGACCGTGCTCAACCGCCTTGCCGAGCGTGGCCTGCTGGTCCGCCAGCGCCAGGGCAAGGCGATCTTCTACGCGACTAAGGTCAGCGAGGGCGACTACTACTCGCGCTCGGTGCAGGAGACCTTGGCGTCGGCCTCCGACGGCGCCCGCCGTACGGCGCTGGCCCACCTAGTCGGCGACATGGGCCCGGGTGAGCTCGACGAGATCGAGGCGCTCGCCCGCGAGGTGGCGGCGAGGCGCGGCGGCAAGAAGCCGAGATGATCGTCCTCGCCGGCCTGCTCCTGCTCGGGACGGCCGTTCCCTATCTTCTTCCCCGCGACGCGCTCACGCCGCTGACGGGTGCCGCGATCTGGTTATCGGTGCTCGTCCTGCGCGCCCTTCTGGTCGTCGTCGGCGCCCTGGTACTCGTCCTCTACCTTCCGGCAACCCAGCTCTTCCAACTCACCACCCACTGGTGCATCCACGCGGTCCTCCCCTTCTTCGCGACCCACCTGGGCTTCTCGGGCCATCGGCTCGGGGACGCGGCGACCCTGCTCCCAGGTCTCGTCCTCGGCCTCTCGCTGATCTGGGCCGTGTTCGCCGTCTGGCGCACCGCCCGCACCGTGCGTCGTTGGCTTCACCGCAACTGCCTCGGCGAGGGACCCCGCCAGAGCCTGATCATCGGCGGCCCCGATGTCGTCGTCGTCGCCGCCGGCATCCGCGACGCGAGGATCATCGTCTCCACCGGTGCCCTGGCGAAGCTCGACGAAGGGGAGCTGGCGGCCGGGCTCGAGCACGAGCGAGGCCACATCGCCCACCGACACCCCTACCTGGCCTTGGCGGGAAGCGTGGCGTTCGCCTCGGCGCGGGTGCTTCCCGGCAGCAACGACGCGCTCGGACGGCTTCGGTTCTGCCTCGAGCGCGACGCCGACGAGTACGCGGTGGGCCGGGTCGGCGATCCGGTCGCCCTGGCGAGCGCGATCTGCAAAGCCGCCGCAGGCCAACCGCCGACCAGTCCGGCGCTTGCCGGCCTTGCCGGGGTCGGAACGGCTGCGCGGCTGCGCTTCCTGCTCGACCGCACCAAAGCCCGGCCCCGGGCCTGGGTGGAGCTCTCAGGCCGTGCCCTCGTCGTCAGCCTTGTCGCGCTGGTCGTCCTGACGGCGGCCGCGACCCCGGCCCTTGCCCGGGACGGGATCTCCTCGGTCGCTGCGGCGGGCGGCTCGCACCCCTGCCAGGGCTGACGGCCAGGCGAGCGGCTCGCCTCCACCAGCTTCCTACGGTCTGTAGGATGTGGTCACAGACCCGCTTTCCCGCACGATGGAAGCCTTCACCACACCCACGGAACCATTCGATGAGCGGCCCACGCTGTTCTCGCTGCTGGGCCCACGCTTTCTGATCACCGCCATCCTCGGCATTGCCCTGGTGGCGCTTGCGCTCGGGATCCCGACCGACATCGTCCCCAATCCCTGGTTCGTACGGATGATCCCCGCCGAAACCGGCAACTACTTCTTCTGGGTCGGTAGCAGCATCATGACCGGGATCCTGCTGGCTACCTACGTGCTGCCGCGTGAGACCCGCGACCGGATCGCGGCCGCGAGCGCCGGCAGCGGATTCCTCGGCCTGCTCGCCGTCGGCTGTCCGGTCTGCAACAAGCTCGTGGTCGCGCTGCTCGGCGTCTCCGGCGCCTTCAACTACTTTGCCCCGATGCAGCCCTTCCTCGGCGCGGCGGGCCTGATGATGGCCGGGGCCGCGCTGTTCGTCCGCCTGCGTGGCGCGCAACGTGCCTGCGCCATCCCGGTCTCTCCCGACTCAGCGGCCTGAACGTGAGCTCGCGCGGCAGTAGAAGCCGACTGGCGCTGCTCCTGGTGCTCGTCTTCCTCGGTGGCGTCACGCTCGTTCACCACGGCATGCCCGAAGACGGGCAAGGCATGGGGATGGCCGCGATATGCCTCGCCGTGCTCGGCGGTGCCGCGGGCTTCGCGGTCCTGGCCGCCAGGGCGAGGCCACGACCCCTTTTCGCCTGGTACGTGCGCCCGATCCTCTCCGCTGTCACCCTTCCCGTCGCGTCCGTCCCGGCACGCGCCGGCCCCCGTCCCGGCATGGTCGTCCTCAGACGCTGATCGCTTCCGCGCGGCTTGGTTGAGCCGCGCGCAGTCCCGTCGCCCTCACCGGACGGCGAAGAGAGCCCGTATCGAGGTGCGGGCGTGCCGAACGCGATAGATGGAGGTACTGATGAACTTTAAAAAGATCGCTCTCGTCGCCGCGGGTGCCGCGCTGGTCATCGCGGTACTGCTCGTGTCCTCGCTCAGGAGCGCATCGGGTGGATCGGCGATGGGTGGCATGTCGATGGCACCCGGAGAAGCGATGCAGGGCGAAAAGTCGATGACGGGAATGCAGATGCAGGGCATGGCGCCGCTTGCACCCGGTGCCGACGGCACCAGGGCAACCGCCGACGGGCTGACCCTGGAACTCGACGCGACGACCCCGTCGGCAGGGCAACCGGAGACCTGGACCCTGCGGGTGCTGGACGCGGAAGGTAGGTCGGTCACCAGCTTCGAACGCGACCAGACCAAATTGATGCACCTGATCGTCGTCCGTGACGACTTCACCGGCTACCAGCACCTTCATCCGGTGTTGAAGCCAGACGGCGACTTCGTCGTCCCTGTCACGCTCGGGCAGCCGGGCCGCTACCGCGTGATCGCCGACTTCACTACCTTGGGCAAGCGCTATCCCCTCGGCGTCGACATCTCGGTGCCGGGCAAGGTGAAGCGGGTGCCGTTACCGGCGCCGAGCTCCATGTCGAGCGTCGACGGCTACTCGGTGATGTCCGCCCACGGTGCGCTGAAGGTCGACCGCGAGGAGCAGTTGACGTTCGCGGTGATGCGCTCGGGTAGGCCGGTGACCGACCTGCAGCCATACCTCGGTACCTATGGGCACCTCGTCGCCCTGCGGAAGCCGGACCTCGCCTACTCCCACATCCACCCGGTCGCTGACGACCGGCGGGCGGGGACGATCACCTTCGACGCGGAGTTCCCGACCGCCGGGACCTACCGCCTCTTCCTGCAGTTCAGGGCCGAAGGCGCCGTCCACACCGCGCCCTTCACCGTCGAAGTGGAATAGCGGACGGGTGACCAGTAGCACGGGGCGCCAGGGTGGTCGGCGCCCCGTGCTCCTACATAATGTAGTTATGGAGTTCGCCTGTCGACCCCGGTCCACGCCGTCGCGAAACGAGACGGATGCGATGCTCGGGGACGAGAGCCGCGTGGATCGTGGAGCCGTTACATGAGTCCGCCGACCGACGGCGGGACCGAGACTGTCGTGCTCAAGGCGAGCGGCATGCTGCGAGCTTCGGAGAAGGCGGTGGTCGAGTCGGCGGTCGGGCGACGGCCGGGGGTCCTCGAGGTCGAGGCCAATCCGGTCGCCCAGACCGCCACGGTCACCTACGACCCCGGGCAGGCCTCGGTCGAGGAGTTGCGCGACTGGATCGTCGAGTGCGGCTACCACTGCGCCGGCCAGTCGGTGCCCGAGCACGTCTGCGATCCACTGATGGAGCCCGATCCGCCGGGACCTCTGGCCGCGACCACGACGCCCGCGCACCCCCCGGCCGCGGAGGGTGAGATGAGAGGCACGCCCGACGAGGTCATGGGCCACGGCGGTCACGGCGAGATGTCGATGGCCTCGATGGTCGCCGACATGCGCAACCGCTTCCTGGTCGCCGCCATCTTCTCGGTGCCGATCCTGCTGTGGTCGAAGATCGGCGCCGACGTCTTAGGCTTCCACGTCGCGCCGCCGTTCGGCCTGCGCGAGGACGTCTTCACGCTGATCCTCAGCCTGCCGGTGATCTTCTATTCCTGCTCGATCTTCTTCACCGGCGCGGTGCGGGCGTTGCGGGCCCGCACCCTCGACATGATGGTCCTGGTCGCGGTCGGGGTCGGCGCCGGCTGGCTCTACTCGGTCGGCGTCACGCTCACCGGCGGCGGCGACGTCTTCTACGAGGCGGCCAGCGTCCTCGCCGCCTTCGTCCTGCTCGGTCACTGGTTCGAGATGCGCGCCCGCGGTGGCGCCAACGACGCGATCCGCACCCTGCTCGACCTGGCGCCCTCGAAGGCGCTGGTGCTCCGCGACGGCGAGCAGGTCGAGATCCCGACCGAGCAGGTGGCCGTGGGCGACCTGCTGGTGGTCAGGCCCGGATCGAAGATCGCTGTCGACGGCGTCGTCGAGCAGGGCGAGAGCGAGGTCGACGAGTCGATGGTGACCGGGGAGAGCCTGCCGGTCCACAAGCAGGTGGGCTCGGAGGTGATCGGCGCGACGATCAACGCCAACGGGACGCTGCGGGTGCGGGCGACCAAGGTCGGCGCCGACTCTGCGCTGGCGCAGATCGTCAAGCTCGTCCAAGAGGCGCAGAACTCGAAGGCACCCGGGCAGAAGCTCGCCGACCGCGCCGCCTTCTGGCTGGTGCTCGTCGCCCTGATCGGCGGCGCCGCCACCTTCGCCGCGTGGGCGATCTTCAGCTCCGAGCCGACCTCGACGGCGATCCTCTTCGCGATCACCGTCGTCGTCATCACCTGCCCCGATGCGCTCGGGCTGGCTACGCCGACGGCGATCATGGTCGGTTCCGGCCTCGGCGCCAAACGCGGCGTCCTCTTCAAGAACGCGATCGCGCTCGAAACCTCGGCCCGGATCGACGCCGTCGTCATGGACAAGACCGGGACCCTCACCAAGGGCGAACCGGAGGTCACCGACGTCATCGTCGGCGACGGCTTTCAGGAAGCCGAGCTGCTCCGTCTCGTCGCCGCGGTCGAGCGCTCCTCCGAGCACCCGCTGGCGGCGGCGATCGTGCGCCACGCGGAGACTGCGGGCGCCGATGGCGCTGATGCCCACAAGTTCGAGAACGTACCTGGTCATGGGGCTGTCGCCACCGTGGAAGGACGCTCGGTCGCGGTCGGCAACCGCCGGCTGATGGAGCAGCGTGGGATCGACCTCGGCCCGCTCGCCGGGCGCCGCGACGAGCTGGCGGCCGATGGTCGGACCGCCGTCCTCGTCGGCATCGACGGCCGCAGTGCGGCGGTGATCGGGATCGCCGACGCACCTCGCGAGACCTCCGCCGCCGCCGTCGCCGCATTGCATGAGGCCGGCGTCCAGGTCGTGATGTTGACCGGCGACAACGAGGCGACGGCGCGGCGGATCGCTGACGGTCTCGGAATCGACACGGTGATCGCCGAGGTGCTGCCGGGCGACAAGGCCGCGCAGGTGAGCGAGCTGCAGCAGGACGGCCGCAAGGTGGCAATGGTCGGCGACGGCGTCAACGACGCCCCCGCCCTGGCCCAGGCCGACCTTGGGATCGCGATCAGCGCCGGCACCGACGTCGCGATCGAGACCGCCGATGTCGTCCTGATGCGGTCCGACCCGCTCGACGTTCCGACCGCGCTGGCGATCGGTCGCGCGACGCTGCGGAAAATGCACCAGAACCTTGGCTGGGCGATCGGCTACAACTCGGTGGCCCTGCCGATCGCGGCGGGGGTATTCCAGCCCTGGCTGGGCCTCGAGCTACGCCCGGAGATCGCGGCGCTGTCGATGTCGGGGTCGAGCTTCATCGTCGCCGTCAACGCGCTGCTGCTGAAGCGGGCGCGTCTGCCGGCGGGCGCTGACTCCTCGTCGGGCCCCTAAGGAAGGGCACGGCGAGCGGCTTCCGCTTCTACCGCCGCCCGATTCGTGCGCTCGGCCAGAAGACGAAAGGCGCTCTGCAGGAAATCGTTGACGCCGGCCAATGCCAAGACACGCATCGTGGCCCGCCCGGCCGTCGGCGAGGCGGTCCGAAGGGCGACCAGGCCCATCGCGCTCCAGGCTCCGACGCATCGCGTACAGGTCAGGAGCTCACCGACGGCGTAGCGCATACCACTGCCCTCGGGACGAACGGGCTTGTGGTCCGTTCCCTCCTCGACGAAAGGCTCACGGAGCCAGGTCGAGATCCTCTCTTTTGCCAAGACGTCCGCGAGAGTGAACGTCGATAGGGCCAGCAGGACAAGCTCTTCAGTCGAGATCGGATGGCCCCCGTCCCGCTCAAGGCGAGAAGTCAACGCGATGAGCCCGACCATGCCGACGCCGAATACGGCCTCGAGCGCCGCGTAGTCGGCAGTGCGGCTCGCCGCGGGCGGCCTCGTGTCAGGGGTCGACTCGCCTGGCCGCGGCATCTCGTCTCCATCCGGCATTGGTTGTCCTCCTAGATCGTGTTTCCAGGTCCCTCGACGTCCAGGCCTATCGGTCGCTGGACACCAGTCCCACGAAGGCATGACCGACGACGTCGATTCTACTCCTACGTGATGTCGTAGTTATTGCCGATTTGACGTAGTGTTGCGAGGGTGCAGATCTTGGTCGCGGAGGATGAGAGCGGGATTGCAGACTTTCTGTCCCGAGGGCTCGAAGCGGAGGGTTACGCCGTGACCGTCGCGGCCGACGGCCCCACCGCCGAGCGGTTGGCGCTGTCCTCTCCTACTGACCTGGTCGTCCTCGACCGCATGTTGCCCGGCCGCGACGGGATCGAGGTACTGGCTGCGATCCGGCGTGTGAAGCCGACGCTGCCGGTGATCGTGGTGACCGCACGGTCCTATGAAGCCGACCGGGTCGAAGCGGATGAGATCGGAGCCACTGACTACGTGACCAAGCCGTTCGTCTTCGAGGAGCTACTGACTTGTATCCGCTCCTGCCTGTCCGATGCCGATCGCCTGAAGCGGTAGTTCGAACCCGGCTGGCCTGAGATGACACGCCATGAAAGCAACTTCTCGATCCGAGCAATGCGAGCCAGCGCGTCCGACGAGACGTAGGAAAGGTCGAGAAGGCGGCCGATTGCGATTCGGCCTACGCGGCGCCTTCGGGCGTCCCGGGACCCCTCCCCCCGGACGCCACCGACACGGAGCGCTGATCGGCCGAAGGCTCGCCCGGCAACTCGCGGAAGCGCCTGAGGCGCAGCGAGTTGGAGACGACGAAGACACTCGAGAAGGCCATCGCCGCGCCGGCGAACAGCGGGTTCAGGAAACCGAGCATCGCGACGGGGACGAGCACGACGTTGTAGGCGAACGCCCAGAAGAGGTTGCCCTTGATCGTGCGCAGGGTCCGGCGCGAGAGGCGGATCGCCTCGGCGGCACCACGGAGGTCACCGGAGACGATGGTTAGATCCGAGGCCTCGATCGCGACGTCGGTCCCCGTGCCGATCGCCAGGCCGAGGTCGGCCTGCGCGAGCGCCGGCGCGTCGTTGACGCCGTCACCGACCATCGCGACGACCCGCCCCTCCGACTGGAGTCGACGGACCACGTCCGCCTTGTCGGCCGGCAGGACCTCGGCGATCACATCGTCGATCCCGACCTCGGCCGCGACCGAACGGGCCGTGGTCTCGTTGTCCCCGGTCAGCAGGATTGGCCTCAAGCCGAGCGTCCGGAGGCGGGCGACGGCCTCCGCGCTCGTCGGCTTCGGGGTGTCGGCCACGGCGAAGACGGCCCGCGGGCGTCCGCCCCAGGCCGCGACGATCGCGGTCTGGCCTCCCGCCTCGGCGGATCCGCGGGCGCGCTCGAGCTCGGCGGTCAGCTGCATCCCTCGATCGGCCAACAGCGACGGCCTACCTACCACGAGCTCTTGCCCCTCGACCGCTCCCGCGACCCCCAGGCCCTCGCGATTGCCGAAGCTCTGCGGCGCCGGCAGCCGCCCGAAGCGGGCCTCGGCAGCCGTCGAGATCGCCTCCGCGACCGGGTGCTCGGAGGCTGCCTCCAGGGCGCCGACCAGCTGAAGTGCCTCGTCCTCGGCGACCCCGTCGGTCGCGATCCCTCGCAGCGTCATCCGCCCCGTCGTCACGGTGCCGGTCTTGTCGAGGACGATGGTGTCGACCCGGCGGGTCGACTCGAGCACCTCCGGCCCCTTGATCAACAACCCGAGCTGCGCCCCCCGACCGGTGCCGACCAGGAGTGCCGTGGGGGTGGCGAGGCCGAGCGCACAGGGGCAGGCGATGATCAGCACCGACACGGCGGCGCTGAAGGCGAATGCCGCGCTCGCCCCGGTCAGCAACCAGAACCCCAGGGTCGCCAGGGCGAGAGCGAGGATGATCGGCACGAAGATGCCTGAGATGCGGTCGGCCAGACGCTGGACGGGGGCCTTCCCGGTCTGGGCGTCCTGGACCAGCCTGGCGATCTGCGCAAGGGCGGTATCGGCGCCGACCTTCTCGGCGCGGACGACGAGCCGGCCACCCACGTTCACCGAGGCGCCGACGACCTTGTCGCCCGGCTGCTTCTCGACCGGGACGGACTCGCCGGTGAGCAACGACTCGTCGACGGCCGAGGCGCCGTCCTCGATGGTCCCGTCGGTGGCGACCTTCTCACCGGGCCGCACGACGAATCGATCACCGCTCTGCAATTGAGCGATCGGGACCCGTCGCTCCGAGCCGTCCGGATCGAGCAGGGCGACCTCCTTCGCGCCGAGCTCGAGCAGGGCTCGCAGGGCGGCGCTCGCGCGGCGCTTGGCGCGTGCCTCGAAGTAGCGACCGGCGAGCACCAGCGTGGTGACCACCGCGGCGGCCTCGAGGTAGATGTGGTCGGTCGCCGCATCGCGATTGAGGGCGACTTCGAAGCCCATCCGCATCCCGGGCATCCCCGCCCCGAGGAAGAACAGGGCGACCACCGACCAGCCCCAGGCGGCCAGCGTGCCGACCGAGATGAGGGTGTCCATCGTCGCGGTGCCGTGCCGCAGGTTCTGCCAGGCGGCGCGGTGGAACGGCCAGCCGGCCCACAACACCACCGGAGTCGCCAGTTGCAGCGCCAACCACTGCCAGTTTTCGAATTGGAGTGGCTGCACCATCGAGAGAAGGAGCAGCGGAACCGACAGCGCCGTGGCGCCGATCAGGCGCCGACGCAATGGCCCCGTCGGATCCTCGGCCTCGCCTGACGCCGCGTCGCCTTCATCGGCCACGACGGGAACCGCTGCCCGGTAACCGGCGGCTTCGATCGTCTGCACGAGCTCGGCGGGGACGACGCGGGCGGGATCGAACTCCACCGCCGCCCGCTCGGTCGCGTAGTTGACCGACGCCTCGACGCCGTCGAGCCGGTTCAACTTGCGCTCGATGCGGTTGGCGCAGGAGGCGCAGGTCATGCCCTCGACGGGCAACTCGAGATGGGTCGTCGAAGCGGGGCTCATGGGCGCGCAGCGTCCCCGGCGGTAGGAGTCGTCCCGTCGGCGACGGCGTAGCCTGCCGCCTGCACCGCCGCACAGACCGCCGCATCGTCGATCCCCTCCCCGCGCACGGTCAGAAGCCCGGTGCTGCGATCCGCCCGGGCGGACTCCACCCCCGTCAACTCCTCGACCTCCTCGCGAACCGAGCTCTCGCAGTGCCCGCAGGTCATCCCCTCGACGGAATAGGTCTTCGTGCTGTCGTCGCTCATCGGAATCTCCTCTGGTATACGCCTAGGGGGTATCGGTGTCTTGGGGGAGTATACCCCCCAGGGGTAGCTATGATGCGTCCATGACCCCTTCCCGCACTTCAGAGGCACGTGGATATTCCGCCACCAAGGACGACCTGCTGAAACGGCTCCGTCGCATCGAGGGCCAAGTCCGTGGCATCGAGGGGATGGTCGAGGAGGAGCGCTATTGCATCGACGTCCTCACCCAGATCTCGGCCGTCCAGGCCGCCCTCGACAAGGTCGCGCTAGGACTGCTCGACGATCACGCTCAGCACTGCGTGATCGGCGCCGCCAAGGACGACCAGGTGGAGAAAACGCAGGAGTTGATGGCCGCCGTCGGCCGGCTGATGCGGCGAGGCTAGAACCTGCTCGAGGAGAGCCTTGCCTCTCCGTCCACCTTTCTTCGGGCGCGGGGGCGCTGCTCAGTGGGAGACCGACACAGACTCCGGCGCGGGTCACTCCTCCTCGGTAGACGCCTCGCCCGCAGGGTCGCCGACGTGGAGGCGATCCTCCTCGCCTGGCACGAGCGCCAGGTCGCCGCCCACCTCGATCAGCTTCTCGGCCTCCGAGAGCAGACCGCCACCCCATTCGACGGCCTCAAGGCGGTACTCGGCGCCTGCCCTCATTCGCCACGAGGTCGGGCGCCAAGACCACGGCACCGACCTGACCGCGCTGCTGCACCGAGACGCGCGCCTTGCCGGCCCCGGACGTGAACTCCAGGAGCTCTTTCGTGACCTGATCACCGAGAGCGCCAAGAGCGGAGCGATCCCGACCGACGTCGGTCCTGACGAGCTGGCGGCCTACTGCCTCAACGCGCTCGCCGCCTCCGGCGCGCTCAAACCAAGGGCCGCCGTCGGACGACTCGTCACCGTCACCACCGCGAGACTCGAGACTCCAAAGATTTGTAGGCCTGCCGCCCTGATCCTGATCGTGGACCGCATGAGGGACAATCAGTAGTTGCGGGCAGCGGAACAGGCGCGGAGTCACGCCCCTCGCGTGCAGCACCTTTACCTAGGATGTCTCGCAAAGCTTTCGGTTTCGGCGCCGAGCTTGTCCGCCGACCACCCGTGAGCTGGCACTGATCTGCGAGCCCGGCCGGAGCGTAGTTATAGATAGGACCATCTGCCGTTTTCAACCGAGCCGATCGCCCAATTGAGCCTACTTTCCCTAAGACAGAGATTGACCTACCGTCCAAGCCGGACGGTAGCCGCCGTGATCGTCTGCCTCGGGCTACTGGTGGCCTTTCACCACGGCATCATGCCGATGGATCATGGCTCGACACTGCCGATGGACCATGGCCACGACCGCGCCGCAGCGGTCGCCATGGGTGCCGCGATGGTCTGCGCCGGCATCATCGCCGCCGGCCTTGCGATCTGCCCCGAGGTCGGGGCGGAGCGGCGGCTCCGACCCTACCGCGACCTTGGCTCCTTAAATGCTCGTTTGGAAACAGCCTCCGCGCTCGAGGCGCGGTCCCGCGCGGGACCGACGATCTCGGAGGTCCTGAGGCTCTGAGTTTCGGTTCCCGAGCGGCTTTCCGCCGCTCGGTGGCGCCTGCCGGGCGCCTGTCAGAACGGAATCTCGAAAGGAGACTCAGATGAAGTTTCGATACAAGCCGATAACCCTGGTCGCGTTGATCGCGCTGCTGGGCCTAACCGTGGTGCTCAGCGCCTGCGGCGGCGGCAGCAGCTCGTCGAGCACGAGCAGCTCAGGAGGCTCGGGCGGAACGGTCGACCAGGCCTTCGTCGCCGAGATGATCCCCCACCACGAAATGGCCGTCGAGATGGCCGAAATGGCCCAGACCGAGGGTCAGCACCCCCAGATCACTCAGCTCGCGGACAACATCATCGAGACGCAGAGCAGCGAGATCGAAAAGATGGAACCGATCGCAGAAGAAATCGGCGCTCTCGGAGGATCCGAAGGCGAAAGCATGGAAGGGATGTCCGAAGAAGGGATGTCCGGGATGGAACACGGCGGTGAAGAAGGCTCGAGCATGAGCGAAGACGCCAAGGTGCTCGGCATCCCGATGGGCTCGATGGGGATGTCGATGGACATGTCGAGTCTCGAAGGAGCAGAGCCGTTCGATCGCGCCTTCATCGACATGATGATCCCCCACCACCAAGGGGCGATCCTGATGGCCCAGGCCGAGCTAGCCGACGGCGAAAACGGGCAGCTGAAGGAACTCGCCAAGGGGATCATCGCCGCTCAGACGATGGAGATCGAAGAGATGAACGAATGGCGCGAAAGGTGGTACGGCTCGCCCTCTCCCGCCGGCGGCGTTCCGGGCTCCGAAGGCGCGTAGCAGCTCAGGCCGGCCCTCACAGGTGGTCGGATCGGGCCCTTGTCGACCGGGTCCGATCCGCCCGCCGGCGGCTCGCTGCTCAGGAGCTGGGCGGCTCGAATCAGGCTAGTTCACTTTCAAGTGCCTCCCCGGTCGGTGGGGTCGGCACGTAACCCCGTGGGCCGCAGCGACGGTGTTGGCCGGTGAGGGACCGCGTCGCAGCGCCGGATCAGCTAGGGGCGTCTGAACAGGAAGGCGTTCGGCCATGGTCGACGACCGATTCGTTCCAGCTCCGTATGAGATCGGGCGCTCTCCCGCGCGGAGGTGCCGCAGTGGTAACGGCGGCAGGTGTGCTCGTCGACAGAGCGCGACTGGAAACTCGGGGAGTCAGGGCGGCCGATCTGCCGAGTTACGGGCCGGAGCGGACGGAACGCATTACCACTCCTAAGTAGAACTGGACGCCGCGTGCGCCGCCGCCACTCACTCGTCGGTGCAACAGTCGCCGTCACCGCAGCAGTCGTCCTCGCGCTCTGCCGCGATACCTCCGCTGCCGACCAGCAACGGTAGCTCGATCGGGGCGGGGGGCTTGACCGCCGGCGTAGAGGCGGGTGCGGGAAGCGCCGCGAGCGCCGGATGTTGAACAAACGCCTTTCGGCGACCGGCGCGCACACCGTTGGCGATCACCACGACCTCCGCCAGCTCATGGATCGCCACCACCGCGGCGAGACCGAGGACGCCGATCGCGGCCAGCGGGATCAGCGTGAGGAGTATGCCGCCGGAGAGGAATAGGTTCTGCCGCATCACCCGGCCCGCACGGCGGGCATGGAGCAGGGTGTCGGGCAGGATCCGCAGGTCGTCACCCATCAGCGCGACATCGGCGGCCTCGATCGCGACGTCGGTGCCGATCGCTCCCATCGCGACGCCGGCGTCGGCACTCGCCAGCGCCGGTGCATCGTTGATGCCGTCGCCGACCATCGCCGTGGGCGCCTCGGCCTGCAGGCGCTCGACCGCGGTGACCTTGTCGGTCGGCATCAGGTCGGCATAGACCGAGTCGATGCCGACCTGCTCGGCGAGCGCCTTCGCGGTGCGCCCGTTGTCGCCGGTGAGCATCGCCGTGCGTATCCCGAGGGCATCGAGGGCGCCGACCGCTTCGGCGGCCTCGAGACGGAGCTCGTCGCGGACGGCGATCGCTCCGAGCAGCTCATCAGCCTCACCGAGGAGCACCACCGTGGCGCCTGCCGCCTGCAGATCGCCCACCCGCCGTGCGAGCGGCCCCGCGGCGACGAACCCGGGACGCCCGAGGCGCAGACGGCGGCCGTCGAGCATGCCTTCGAGACCGCTGCCGGCGTGCGCCTCGACGCCGTCGGCGGCCGGACCCGGCCCGGCAGCGGCGATGATCGCCTGTGCGAGCGGGTGATCGCTGCGCCGCTCGAGCGCCGCCGCGAGACGCAGGAGCTCATCTTTGTCGACCCCTCCTGCGCCCACGACGTCGATCACCTCGGGCCGGTTGCGGGTCAGCGTGCCGGTCTTGTCGAAGGCGACCGCGCGGATCCCGGCCAATGCCTCGAGCGCGGCGCCACCCTTGATCAGGACGCCGGAGCGCGTCGCGGCTCCGATCGCGGCGACGACGGTGACCGGCACCGAGATCGCGAAGGCGCAGGGAGCGGCGGCGACGAGGACGACGAGAGCACGCTCGATCCAGGTGGTCGGGTCGCCGAGCAGGCTGCCGATGACGGCGATCGCCAGGGCGACGACGAGGACCCCCGGCACCAGCGGCCGGGCGATCCGCTCGGCCAGGCGCTGGCTGTGACCCTTCCGCTCCTGGGCCTCCTCGACGATGCGGACGATGCGGGCAAGCGAGTTGTCGGCGGTGGGAGCGGTGACCTCGACCTCGAGCGCGGCGCCACCGTTGATCGCGGCGGCGAAGACCTCTTGACCGGGGCCGCGTTCGACCGGTACCGACTCCCCGGTTATCGCCGAGAAGTCGAGCGCCGAGTGACCGGCGCGGATGATCCCGTCGGTTGCGAGCCGCTCACCAGGACGCACCACCAGGCGGTCGCCGATCTGCAATTCGGCCGGATCGACCTGAAGCTCGGAGCCGTCGCGCAAGACCGTCGCCCGGGCGGGCACCAAGTCAAGCAGCGCCCGCAGTCCGCGCCGCGTCCTGGTCAGCGCGTAGCTCTCCAATGCCTCGGATACCGAAAAGAGAAAGCAGAGCGTCGCCGCCTCGGCCCACTCCCCAAGGATCGTCGCGCCGACGGCGGCGATCGCCATCAGGGTGCCGACGCCCAGCTGTCCACGCGGGAGATTCCGTGCCGCCTCGGGGACGAAGGTGAGCCCGCCGGCGAGGATGGC
This sequence comes from Solirubrobacterales bacterium 70-9, assembly GCA_001898095.1. Lineage (GTDB taxonomy): Bacteria > Actinomycetota > Thermoleophilia > Solirubrobacterales > 70-9 > VAYN01. The sequence continues at coordinate 14,276 of MKSH01000010.1, forward strand.
GCCGGAGAACAGAGCGATCTGGACGGCCTGCGGGGCCCCGGCCGCGTCGAGGATCAGGCCGGCGGCCAGGGCGAAGCCTGCGACCACCGCGAGCTGGATCTCACGCACCTCGTAGAGCCGTCTCGGCGTCTCTCCCGACACGTCCTCCGGGAGAGCGGACGGCGCGCAGCACGCGTCGCTCATCCGACCGCCACCTCGCCACTCGCGAGGACCGCGGCGATCAGGTCCCGCCCGACGTCGGTCAACGAGTAGATGACCATCTTGCCCTCGCGCCGGGAACTCACGAGGCCATCGCTGCGCAGTCTGCGCAGGTGGTGGGAGACCAGGCTCTCGGCACGCCCCGAGATCCAGGCAAGGTCGCAGACGCAGAGCTCGCCGCCGTCGCGCAGCGAGGCGGCCATCATCAGTCGGGTCGGATCGGCGAGCGCAGCCGCGCGCGCGGCGGAGACCTCGGCCCTGCCGGGTTCGAGCCTTTTCCGCCGCAGCTCCTCGGCGAGCGGGAGGTCGAGACAGAGGAGATCGCACCGATCATCGGACATCGTGTCATCCTAACGGACGTGCAGATGTTGCTCCGAAGATCGATGAGACGTTGAGTCGACGAACCCCGACCTCGGCGCTCGCGGCAGAGGGCGCGATCGGCGCCCCCACGGCGACCGAGCTCGACGGCATCCGTTCGAGAGGAAGACTTCGCTACACGTTGACGCTGCTGGGGGCCGCCTTCGTCGCGGCCATCGCCTACGTCGACCCCGGCAACTTCGCCACCAACGTCGCGGGTGGCGCCGAATACGGCTACCTCCTGCTGTGGGCGGTGCTGGCGGCCAACCTGATGGCGATGCTGATCCAGTACCTCTCGGCGAAGGTGGGGATAGCGACCGGCCGCAACCTCCCCGAACTCTGCCGGGAGCACTTCCCGACGCCGGTGTCATGGGGGCTCTGGGCCCAGGCCGAGGTGATGGCGATGTCGACCGACCTGGCCGAGATGGTCGGTGCGGCGATCGCCCTGAACCTGCTCTTCGGCGTCCCGCTGTTCGTCGCGGGACTGATCTCGGGTGCCGTCGCCTTCGGACTCCTCGCCCTCCACGCCCGGGGCTACCGACGCTTCGAGACCGCGATCGTCGGTCTGCTCGGCATCATCCTGATCGGGTTCCTCTACGAGACGCTGCGCATCGGGCCGGACGCCGCCGGTGTCGTCGGCGGATTCGTCCCCCGGCTCGAAGGCTCCGACAGCCTCCTGCTCGCCGTCGGGATCATCGGCGCGACTGTGATGCCGCACGTCATCTATCTGCATTCGGCGCTGACCCAGGGCCGGATCCGACCGCGCGACGATCGCGAGCGCCGCGAGTTAATCCGCTTCCAGCGTGTCGATGTCGGGATCGCGATGGGGATCGCCGGCGTGATCAACATCTCGATGCTCGCTGTGATGGCGACGGTGCTCTCAGGCACCGGCCTCGACACGATCGAGGGCGCCTACTCAGGCCTCAAGCAGTTCGTCGGCCCGACCTCGGCCGTCGCCTTCGCGCTCGCCCTCCTGGCTTCCGGAGTCGCCGCCTCGAGCGTCGGCACCTTCGCCGGGCAAATCGTCATGGAAGGCTTCATCCGCCGATCGATCCCGCTCTTCCTGCGACGCTCGATCACGATGATCCCGGCGCTCGCCATCCTCGGGCTGGACATCGACCCGACCCGGGCGCTGGTGATCAGCCAAGTCGTGCTCTCGTTCGGGATCCCCTTCGCCTTGATCCCGTTGGTGCTCCTCACCGCCCGAGGAAAGGTGATGGGTCCCTTCGTCAACCGCCCTGCGACCACGATCCTCGCCTCGATCTTCGCCGCGGTGATCGTCTCGCTGAACGCCTTCCTGCTCTACCAGACCTTCTTCGGCGGTTGATCGCGGGTCATGCCGTCGCGGGCGATGCCGAGAGCATGCAGCACCCTCTCGATCGCCCCGGCGTCGATGCGATGCCTGTCGTACTCGACCCTGACGAACCCCTGCGGGGCGACCTCTGCGTCGAGGACCCCGGCCAGGCCTCGTAGTGCCTCGCCCACCTCCCGCTCGGCGCGCTCGTCCTCGATCCAGCCGACCGCCCAGAGGAGGTGGCCGATCTCGTCGGTCACATGCGAGCCCTTCTCGCGGGCGAGGCGCTCGATCGTGGCGGCGTCGATCAGCGCCGGGTCATGGTGGGCGCAGATCCGCGGCGAGTCGTGGTCGCCGGCGAGATGCACCCGCAGGATGCCCGGCATCGACCGCAGCTCGCAGGCCAGAAGCGCCACACAGCGGTCTCCACGATCGGCCACCTCGGGCAGGAGGACCGGGACGTCGAACTGCACCTTGGCGGACATGAGGCTCCTTCCGTGGCTGGCGAGAGCCCACGGTAGGGGGAGCGTGTTAGGCATCCCTAAAAATGGACCCCCAGACCGCCGGACGAGCGACCGACCGCCTTCAGTCGAAGAGCTCGCCGAAGAAGCCGCGCTTGCGGCGCCCGCCCCCGTGCTTCCCGCTGCCTCCACCGTGGCCGCCTCCGCCGTGGTGGCCACGGTTGCCCCCGGGGAGATAGTCCGAGAACGATCCACGGGTCGAGGGGTCGGCACCGAGATAGGAGCTCTCCGCCCCCATCAGCTGCTCGAGCTCGCCCCGGTCGAGGAAGATCCCGCGGCACTCTTCGCACTGGTCGATGGTGATCCCGTTGCGCTCGTAGGTGCGCATGTCGGCGCGGCACTTCGGGCACTTGATCTGCTCTTGGGTCGGCGTGTTCATGGCGTGGCCTTT
>MKSH01000010.1:17117-27017 GCA_001898095.1 Solirubrobacterales bacterium 70-9
GGAGCCACGGAGCCAGTTGGCAACCGGCCGCCGCGGGCCGGCCGGCATGCCGGCCGTCTGTTCACGCGGGGGCAGGGCGCGCTCGATCGCGACGGTGGCCAGGACCACCGCCCCGAAGACGGGCAGCGGGGTCAGATCGCGGCTCCACTCCCCCAGGTGCCAGGCGCCCTGCTCGGCGGCGATCAGCACCGGCACGAGCCCGACGAGCGCCCAGGCCAGCGGCAACCTGCCATGGCCCCCCGCATCGGCCAGCATCAGGGCACCCGCGGCGATCAACCAGCCGGCGAAGAAGAAGGCCAGAAGGGGCGTCACGCCGCCTCCTCCCGCGGGTCCCGGCCCACCCTCCAGGGGCCCCAGCCCTCACCACGCCCGCACTCGAATCCCTGGGCGACGGCGAGGCCCGCGACCAGGAGGGCACCCAACTGGTCGGCGACCCAGACTTCGCCGACCGCGACGACGAGGCAGGCGATCGCGACCGCGAACGCGAGCCCGGCCGTCCACATATCGTCGGCACCCTGGCGATGGACCCGGGACGAGCCGAGCCGGACCCCGATCCTGATCTTCGACCCGCCGATCGCGACCAGCGCGGCGCCCGTCACGACGATGAGACAGATGCCGAGGATGCCCGGGTCGGAATGACGGTCGGAGAGGAAGGAGTAGACCGAGTCGACCGTCGCAAGCGCCGCGAGGGCGAAGAACTGGATGGCGAGGATCAGTCGGGCACCCGCGAGGCGCTCGGCGCCGGGCATGCCGCCGAGCACCGTGCGGACGAGGAGGATCGTGCTCGCGAACCCGACTATGGCGGCGTCGACCCCGAACATGAGGAGGGACACCGATCCGCCCACCGCGCCGGCGGCGAAGATGCCTGCCGCCGCCAAGGACAGCCCTCCCGCCCGGAGCCAGGAGAGGCGGCGAAGCCCCGCCGCCGCAGTGCCTCGGCGCCGGCTTCCGGGCGCTTCAAGCCCACGCCATTTCTCATTTGCTCCCATCTCCATCGCCTACACCTCGATCCGAAGGGGCGATCTCGCTCGCCCGCCGTCTGCGCGAGGCCGGATAGGGAACCTCCGGTCACGCCTGGTCGTCCACCGATCAGGCGCGGGCGGGCGGAGGGCGCCGGGCGATGCCGAAGGCGAGCGGCGTCAGGGCCCGTCGGCGCTCGACGGACTCTCTCCCCTGCCCGACGGAGAAGACCCGCGGCCTCGGCGGGACGCGGCGCGAGGAGAGCCTCGCCTCGACCTCTTCGACCCCGCGGTCGACCAGCGCGGCCACCGCGCCAAGGAGGACGGCCAGCGGCAGGGCCGCCCAGCCACCCCCGGAGAAGACGCCGGCCAGATCGCCGGCATGCCCGGCCAGCAGCGCGCCCTCGAGCAGCTGCTGGCAGAGGAAAACCGCGGCGATGCCGAGCGCATAGGGGGCCACGCGCAGATGCCTCTCCCCGGGCACCGCCGTCCGGCCGCCGATCCGGGAACGGACCAGGCGGGCGCTGAGGCCGGCGAGCAGGAGCCCGGCCAATAGGGGCGCCAGATGCGCGAGCACCGCCGACACCTTCAACGAGAAGTCGCCGGCGCCCGGCGCGATCAGGTGGCGCGACTGGTGGAGCGCGAAGGCCCCGATCCCGACCAACGACGCCGTCCGAAGTCGGCCGCGCGCACGCTCCTCGGCCCGCAGGCGAGATCGACCTGGAGTCCGCGGCACGGTCATCCTCAGATCCTCCCCGGCTCCTCTTCCCAGCCCGGCGGCTCACACTGGAGGGTCGCGTGGGTGATGCCGAACTCATCGGCCAGGAGGTCGCTCGCCTCCCGCAGCACCTCACCCAGGTCGGCGCCGGCGGCGAGGCCGAGATGCCCGCTTGCGGCATCGAGCCCGGAGGTCAGGGTCCAGACGTGCAGATCGTGGACGGCGGCGACGCCGGCGACCGCCCCCAACCTCCCTTCGACCTCGTCGACGTCGAGGTGAGGCGGCGCGGTCTCGAGCAGGATCCGGAGCGCGGCCCGGCCGAGGCGCCAGGTCCGCGGCAGGATGAAGAGGCCGATGGCGGCACCGATGATCGGATCCGCGTAGGGCCACCCGGTGGTGAGGACGATCGCCCCCGCGAGCAGCACCCCGGCCGAGCCGAGCGCGTCGGCGACGACCTCGAGGAAGGCCCCTTTGACGTTCAGACTCTCCCCCGCCCCCGCCTGCAGCAGCCGGAAGGAGACCAGGTTCACGCCGAGCCCCACCGCCGCGACGATCAGCATCGGTGCCCCCGCGACCTCGGGCGGGTCGGAGAAGCGCTGCACGGCCTCATAGAGGACGTAGATCGCGACCCCGAAGAGAAGGAACGCGTTGGCGACGCTCGCGAGGACCTCCAGCCGGTAGAGGCCGTAGGTCGCCGAGCGGTCCCGGGTGCTGGCGGCGAACTGGATCGCCGCCAGCGCCATGCCGAGTCCGACCACGTCGGTGAGCATGTGCCCCGCGTCGCTGAGCAGCGCCAGCGAGCCGGAGAGGATCCCGACGACCGCCTCGACCACCATGTAGGCGGCGGTGATCGTGAAGGCGATCGTCAGCGGGCGCCGATGCCGCCCGGCCGCCGACATCGGCTCGCCTTGCGGGGTAATGACTGCATGACTATGCATGTGTGCATCTTTACAGGTTCTTCCTGGGCGTGTCTGTTCACCCGTCTCCGAGGGGGGCCCGCCCTCACCTCCGGACGCTAGCTTCGGGTCTCGTGGCGAAGGCTCTCTGCGCACTACTGCTCACCGTCCTTCTCGGCGGCCTCTGCGGCGGCGCCCTCGCGGCCGACCCTCAGACCGAGCTCGACCGCACCAAGAACAAGCTCGGCGAGGTGCGGGAACGGAAGGGCGTCCTCACCGGCGAACTGCGGCGGATGGGGACGACGATCGAGGTGCTGCGGCGCCAGACCCGCGAGGTACGGGCGCGCGAGCGGGAGACGGGTGCGGCGCTCGTCGCAAAGCAGGGCGAGCTCGACCGTGCCCGCCAGGGTCTGGGGCGGGCGATCGACCACCTGGGCGTCACGAAGGGCCGACTGCGACGGGCGCTGAAGGCGATGCGCGATCGGGTCGTGGCGATGTATGAGACCGGCACGCCCGATCTCGCCTCCATCGTGCTCGCGGGCCATGACCTCGACGAGGCCGCCAGCGTGAGCGAATACCTCGAACGGATCCGCCTCGCCGACGAGGCACTGGTCGGCCGGGTACGCGAACTGCGCGACGACGCCCGCGCGACGGTGACGCGCCGGGCGCGGCTCCGCGACCGGATCGCCGCCGCGCGCGACGCGATCAGGGTCCGCCGGGCGGCCCTGCAGGCGACCCGGATCAGGGGTGAGGCCAAGGAAAGCTCCCTCGGCGCGGCCATCGCCGAACGCCGCAGCTCCCTCGACTCGCTGAAGGGCCGTGAAAAGGTGCTTGAGGGGGACGTCTCCGAACTCCAGACGCAGATCGCGGCCGCTCTCGAAGCAGCCGCATCGACCGCCGGGGCCGCGCCGCCGATCCAGCCCGGCGCCGCGACCGGGACCTTCGCCTGGCCGGTTGACGGCACCCTGACCTCGGGCTTCGGCTACCGCTGGGGTCGCCAGCACGAGGGGATCGACGTCGGTGCCGCCGAAGGGACGCCGATCTGGGCCGCCGCCGCCGGCACGGTGGTGCTGCAGCAGGGCGAGTCCGAAAGTGGCGGCTACGGCAACTACACCTGCATCGAACACCCGGGCGTCGGGCTGACCACCTGCTACGCCCACCAGTCGGCCTTCGAAGTCTCCCTCGGCGAGAAGGTCTCCCAGGGCCAGGTGATCGGCCTGGTCGGCAACACCGGCAACTCCTTCGGCGCTCACCTGCATTTCGAGGTCCGCTCCGGCGGCGGCGCCCAGGACCCGCTCGCCTACCTCTAGCCGCCGTCCGCCGCCCGGCCTATACTCGGCGCCGACAACCTGCCTAATCCCGCCTGCTGCGCGCGCGGGAGCGGGGGACCCAGAGGGCTCAGAGGCCCAGGGGCGAATCGGACACACAGGTCCGTAGCGCGACTCTTCAGCGCGAGCCCGCCAGCTAACCCCGCAGGCGATCCGAAGAGAGGTCCCGTGTCGTCCAATCGCAGAGCGATCGATACCCGCGTCGGACTCGGCGTGCTCCTCGCCGTCCTGGCGCCCGCCTTCGCCGGCCCCGCCCGCGCCGCGGTCGTCCCCGGCGGCGTCGGCGCGGGCGGGGCCGTCTCCGTCGCCGACGTCATCTGCGTGAAGCAGTGCATCGCCGTCCACAAGGTGCGACCGGGCTCCACCGTCAGGTTCCGCGGGTCCGACCTCGAAGAAGTCAGCCAGGTCGTCTTCCGTGGAGCCGGCGGCCCGCTCAAGGTGACGCCCATGCGACGCACCGAGCGCGCGGCGACCGCGGTGGTCCCCGAAGGCGCGGTCGCGGGCCGCCCCTACGTGATCGACCAGGCCGGGCACCAGTCGCGCCCCGCCCCGCACAAGCTCTTCGTCCTGGCGCCGACGACGGCTCCGGCGCCCGTGGTGTCGAGCCCCGCCACCGCCTATCCGATCGCCGGCCCACACGAACTCTGGGAGGGCTTCGGCGGCACGCGCGAACACGGCGGCGTCGACGTCGGCGCCGCCTGCGGCACGCCGCTGGTCGCCGCGCTCCCCGGGAAGGTCGAGTACAACAAATACGAATCGAGGGCCGGCAACTACCTCGTGATCGACGCCGAAGGGGTCGACGCCGACATCATCTACATGCACATGACCGCACCGTCGTCGCTGAAGGTCGGTACGCTGGTCACGGCAGGGACGCCGGTGGGGACCGTCGGCGACACCGGCAACGCCTCCGGCTGCCATCTGCACTTCGAGTACTGGATGGGCGAGGCCTGGCTGGGCGGTGAAGCGGTCGACCCGCTCCCCTATCTGAAGGCCTGGGAAGCCGCAGGCTGACCGCGCAGCCGGTGTCGGTGTCGAAGGCTCGGTCATGAGTTGAAGAAGCGGGCGAGGAATCCACGGCCGCGTCCGTCGCGCCCACGGACGGCGGTGTCGGTCAGGTAGGTCGCCTCGGCGCCGATCAGCCGCTCGAGCTCGCCGCGGTCGAGGAAGATGCCGTGGCAATCGACGCATTCGATGACGATCACGCCGTCGCGTTCGTAGGTGCGTATCGCGCCCCTGCATTTCATGCAGGTCGGCTCGGGCATGTCGAGCATCGCGTCGGTCTCCTGCCGCTCAGGAGGTCAGCCAGACGGCGGCCACCATCGCGGTGCCCGTCAACCCGAAGGCGGAGGCGGCGATCGAGGTCCATGCCATCGCCCGCCCGCTTTCCCGGCCTTCGGACCTGTCGATCTCGACCAGCGCCTTACGACCGAGCCAGATCGCCGCCACCGACCCGAATCCAAAGAGCCAGAAGATCGAGAGGGCGAGAGAGATCATCGCCATCTCGTTCATCTCGCGGCCCGAGGCCTCGCTACGCGCCCGGGCCTCGGGGTCCTCGCCCCTCGCGGGCGCCCTCGTTTGTCGTTCCATCGCCATCAACCCTCCTCACGGGCACGTCGCCCGCGCATCGCGTCGCCGCGCGGCGACGTCCTGTCGACCCGGATCAGGAGAGGGTCGGAGGTGGCCGGGTGGCGATCCCGAGAGCGAGCGGCGAGCATCGCCGCATGAGGAACTGCCCGGAGCCCGGCGCGCCGATCGTTGCGGGAGCCGAGGCTACGCAGGCGGTGCAGATGGCAAGCCGGGTTTCGACCGACTCGATGCCGCGGTCGATCACCGCCGCGAGAAGCCCGAAAAGGGCGGCCAGGGGGACGGCGGCCCAGCCGCCGGAGGAGAAGATCGCCGCGACATCGCCTGCGTGGCCGGCGATGAGGGCTCCTTCGAGGAGCTCCTGGCCGCAGAAGACCGCCACGACCCCGAGTGCGAAGAACGCGGCACCGAGATTTCGGCCGACCCGTCGATCGGAGTCGCCCCTCCCCCGCATCACGGCGGCGACCGCGGCGGCGACCGCGAACCCGACCAGCAGCGGCGGCAGGTGGCCCAGGTAGGCGTGGCCGAGCCGGGCGAGCCCGTCCTGGCCCGCGCCGGAGGCGACGAGGTAGCGAAGCTGATGGACGGCGAAGGCGGCGAGCGCGATCGAGGAGGCAGACTGTGCCCTTGCTCCGAATCTCGCGTCACTCACGCGGCTCATCCACAGTCACGATATAGACGCCACGATCGATTGGCGACGATCTGCCGGAATCCCGCCGGTACCTCGCTGCGAAAACGGCTCGGATCGGCCGGGTCGAGGATGAAGTTGTGGATCACGAACGGACTCGCGGGTGCGAGGAAGTAGCCGCGGACCTCGCCGCCCTGCTCACTCGCGCTGGTCACGGTCGACGGGCGCACCCCGAGATCCAGCGCGAGGCGCGGAACGGCCCGATGGTTCGGCACCGAGATCGGCCCGCAGGCCACCGCGAAGGCGCCCGAGTCGATCAGACGATGGAGATCGCCCTCTATCCGTCCTTGGTTTGCGAGGTCGGTGGCGACACGGGAGTCGAGCTCGTATTGGGTCGGGATCCAGACGGCGAAGAGGACCGCCAGGGCGACGGCGGCAAGCTGCCAACGCCGTCGCCAACGATCCCCTCTCGGCAGCAGACGCCAGCCGAGCAGGGCGAGCGCGGCGAAGATCGCCAGCAATGCCGCGGCCAGCATCGTGTACCGCGGGATGATCGCGAGGCCCGCGGTCCCCAGCAGGCCGAACGCCCCGAGCGCCAGCCCCACGCCGACGGCACCGGGCGTCGATCGGCGCCGCAGCAGTCCGAGGCCGAAGGCGAGGCCGGCGGCCGCACCGACCATCCCCGGCCACTGGAGCACCTCGCCGAGCCGCCGCGGCCCGTAGAGGATCAGGTCGACGGGGCCGGTCTGGCGGTCGAGGGCTTCGACGGTTTCCCGGGTGCCGGTGAACGAATAGGTGAGGCTGCCGGTAGTGACCAGGTCGAAGAGCGCCCAGCACGACGGCGCGGCGAGGCCGAGCGCGACCAGACCGACCACCTCGGCGCGCCAGCATCCTCGCCGCCACCGGATCGTCCAGCGCCTCCCCCGTCGCTCGAAGGTCGCGAGCAGGTAGGCGAGATAGGCGACGGAGAAGAGCCACGCCTCCGGCCGCAACAGACCGGCGAGCGCCAGCAGCGCCAGGGCGGGCCGACCTCCCCGGGGGTTCCGGCCGACCAGGGCGAGGGCCCCGAGGCATAGCGCGATATATGGGAGATCGACATAGGCACGCAGACCGTTGGAAAGGAACGGCGCCCGGGTAAGGACGATCACCGCGGCGAGGACACCGACCGCCGGGTCGAACCAGCGGGCGCCGAGCCGATAGACGAGGAAGGCGACCAGGCCGAGCGAGGCGTAGGCGATCACCATCGTGCCGACGACCGCGCCGTGGCCGAGCGGTGAGAGGAGCGCCGCGACCACCGTCGCGAGCGGGTGCGGGGTCGGCGGCAGCACCGACCCGTAGTCAGGACCGACGCCTTCGCCGACCTCGCGTCCCCAGACGAGGAAATACATCGTGTCGTAGTTGGGGAAACCCGGCGGGAAGAGGATCAGCAGGGCTGCGGCGACGGCCGCTGCCGAGGCGCCCGCCGGACCCAGGCTACGCACTGCGACGAGGACCCTCAATCCGCTCAGCCGGGCCGCAAACGGCCTGAGGGTCTGGCCCTCACCCCGCAGGGCTCGACCTGCAGGGGACGGGTCTGGGCGTGGTCCATCTGCAGGGTGACGTGGTCGACCCCGAAGCGCTCGTGCAGCATCGCCGCGACCTCCCGGCGACGGGCGTGGCAGTCGTCCTCCTCCCCGACCAACACGTGGGCGGCAAGCGAAGGGAAGCCGGAGCTCACCTCCCAGAGATGGAGGTCGTGGACCTGCACCACGCCCGACACGGCTGCCATCGCCTCGCCGACCTGTTCGGGATCGAGCCCGGCGGGTGCGGCCTCAAGGAGGATCCGTCCAGAATCGCGAAGTAGTCCGTAGGCGGCGCGGAACATGATCACGGCGATGATCAGCGCGGCGACACCGTCGGCACGGGTGAAGCCCGTGAGGAGGATCACGACACCGGCGATCGCGGTTGCGACGAAGGCGGCAAGGTCGGTGAGGATGTGCTGGTAGGCGCCCTCGATGTTGAGGCTTTGCCGATTGGCCCTCGCCAACGTCCAGGTCGCCACGAGGTTGACCACCACCCCGACCAAGGCGACGACGAGCAGGGGCAGGCCCGGGACGTCGGGCGGACTGAAGAGGCGCCGCACACCCTCGACGAAGATCACCGCGCCGAGGACGGCGAGGGTCGCCCCGTTGAACTGGGCGGAGAGGATCTCCGCCCGTTTGAGGCCGAAGGTGAAGTTGCCCCCAGCGGGGCGACGGGCAAGTCGCAGGGCGACCAAAGCGAGCGCCAGCGCGCCCGCGTCGCTCAGCATGTGGGCGGCATCGGAGAGCAGCGCCAGCGAGGAACTCGCGATGCCGACGACGACCTCGACCACCATGAAGCCGGCGATCAGGGCGAGCGCGATCGCCAGCTTGCCGTGATCGGCGTCGGCGCTGACGCCGTGACTGTGGCCCGCGTGCCCGCCGTGGTCGTGGCCCTCGTGACTCATCGGCCGGCATCATATGCATATCTGCACACTTATGCATAGACGCAACCGATAGATTTTGAGAACGATGCCCAACAAGACGATCAGCGACGGCTCCACGCCTCCCTCCCGCGAGCGCGAGGAACGACTGACCGAGACCTTCCGGCTGCTGGCCGATCCCGGCCGGATGCGGATCGTCTTAAAGCTCCATGCGGAGGAGGAACTGGCCGTCGGCGATCTGGCTACCGCCGCAGGCCTCAGCCCCACCGCCTGCTCGCAGCAGTTGCGGCTGCTCCGCACCGCACGCCTGGTGCGCAAACGCCGCGACGGCCGGCACGCCTACTACTCACTCTTCGACGACCACGTAGTGGAGCTGATCGAGCTGGTCGAGAAACACCTCGACGAGGACGAATGAGCCGGATGCCCCGGCGCCTCTAGACTGGCCGGCGTGAGAATGCGTGCCGTCATCGGCCCGCGGGCCCAGTCGACCTCCCTGATCGCGCTCGGCGCCTTCGCCGTCCATCAGCTGCGCTACCTGCTCGCCTACGGCGGCGCCGCGGGCGACGAGCTTGCGGGTCAGGGCCACGACTACCTGACCCACATGGTGCCGATGATCCTCGGCTTCGGGCTCGCGGTCCTCACCGCGCGCCTGGTCCGCGGTCTCCTCGGAGGCAGCCCCTCCCCGCGCGCCGAGCGACGGCTGAAGGCGACCTCCTACGCGCTCGGCATCGCTGCGGTCTTCTGCTGCCAGGAGCTGGCGGAGGGCGCCCTCTTCGCCGGCCACGCCGCCGGGCTCGGCGCCATATTCGCCGGCGGTGGGTGGACTGCGCTTCCGCTGGCCGCCCTCTTCGGCGTGATCGCAGCGCTCCTCGATCGCGGCATCGAGGTGATCGAGTCGCTCGTCGCCCCGGCGGGCAAGGACACCGCCCGGCCGCCGCGCCTCCTCGCCTCGCCGACCGCCCCTCAGCGTCTCGGCCGTCGCCGCTCCCCGATCGCCTTCGGCCTCGCCCAGCGCCCCCCTCCTTCGGCCGCCTGAGCTGACCAGCGGAGGTCCACCCCGCCGCCCTGCGCGGCGGCACATTCCTGCGCGCGGGCCCCGAGCCCGTGCCTGGAGAAGGAGCACGAGATGAGGAACTTTGACCAGCGGGCGGTCCTGCTCGGCCTGGGCGTGATCGCGGGGGCCGCCCTGATCGTCGGGATCATGCTCAAATCCGACCCGAGCGACGACAACGGGACCGCGACCACCACTTCCCGTGAAGCGAGCAGTGGTGCGGCCGCCGACACCGCCGACCGATCCACCGCGCCGGAAGGGGCTGCAGCGCCCGAAGCCGCGAGCGCGCCGGC
>MKSH01000011.1:0-2514 GCA_001898095.1 Solirubrobacterales bacterium 70-9
ACGACGCCCGCCTGGCCGAGCCCCTCCTCGACCGCCTCTCGATCGAGGACGAGCCGCTGACCCTCGACGCGACCGCCGACCCGGCACCCGGCCCGACCGCCGAGGTCGCCGCCGCCCTCTCCCCCGCCCGCCTGCGGATCGCCTACCCGGGGATCTGGGTCCGCGACGACATCTACGCCACCCACGGCCATTACATGGACGTGCACCTGCGCCTGCCGCGCGCCGAGTGCGTCGCCCTCGCCGTCGTCCGCCGCCTCGCCGGCCAACTGCCCGACCCCGCCGGCCCGAGCGATTACGAGCGCATCCTCCGCCCCTTCTACGGGCTCGCCTTCAGCGTCGCCCAGTCGCTGCCGCGGCGGGCGCGCCCGCGGGATCTCGGCCCCTCCGAAGCCGCCTGGGAACTGCTGGCCGGGGACCGCCCCGGACGAAGCCGCGGGAGGCGGGCCAAAGCGCACGCTGCCCGCGCCGCCTTCCCGGTCGTCGTCGCCGGCGTCAACCGCCTCCTGCGCACCGACTTCGAGAGCGACATCTCCGGCGACGCGATCTTCCGCAGCGGCGTCGACGGGGCGGCCGAGATGGCCCGCCGCCTCGGCCTCGACGGCACCACCGTGATCACCGGCCACACCCACCGCGCCGGCCCCGGCCCGGGGGAAGCACCCTGGCGCCTGCCCGACGGCGGCGAGCTCCACAACACCGGCAACTGGGTGTTCTCCACCCCGCTCCACCGTCCCGGCACCCCACCGAACGCCTACTGGCCGGGGACCGTCACCTGGGTCGAGGACTCCGGCCCGCCCCGCCGCGTGCAACTGCTGCAGGACCGCGAGCATCACCAGATGGTCGAGTTGTCAGCGAGGGCGCGCGGGATCGATCGGGCGACGGTGGAGTCGGGGGGCTGAGGACCTCGGCGAGGGGCCGGGGAGGGACGGGGTAAGGGACCCGGCCCTCTCGTAGGCGGTCCGGGCAGGCTGTGACCACCTCCGAGAGGGCCGTCCCGGGGGGACTGCCGAGGGCGCGGGTCCCGTGCGGGTCACGCCGAGGGTCCGTGACGATCTGCGCGGGCCCGGTGCGGAACTCTGCGTTCCCTAAGGAAAGCCACATCCGTCCCATCGGTCAGGACTTTGCCGTGGAGAGAAACCGTCCCAATAAGGCGGTAAAGCTCCACGGCGGGACCCGGAGCCCGTCCTCACCCCCTCGAGCGTGACGCCTCCGTGACGTCTCTCCCCCTGAGGGGAGAGGTCGCGAAGCGACCCTTCCGTGACGGCCCCCAGGTTGATGGGCCGAAAAGCGCTCTATATCAGCGCTTTTCGGCCCGTCGACGTCAGGTGCGCAGCCACTCGGCGATGATCGCGCCGATCTCGGGGCCCGCGTCCTCTTGGAGGAAGTGGGAGGCGTCGGGGATCGGGCGGGGCGGCGGGAAGTTCAACTGCGCGGAGACGCGTTCGCCGACCGAGAAGGGGAGCACCGGGTCGTCCTCGGCCCAGAGGAGCAGGGTCGGGCGGTCGTCCTCGCGGAGGGCGTCGGCCACCGCTTTGCCCTCGGCGGCGCCAGGGGTGTCGGGCTCGGTCGGCAGGATCAGCGGGAAGGCGCGGGCGCCGGCCTTCGCCGCCGCGTCTATATAAGGAGCCTCGTAGGCGGCGATCACCTCGTCGCCCGGATCGTGCTTACAGCCGCCGCGCACGAGCATCCCGATCGGGACCTCCTCGGCGCCCCGGACGAAGTCGCGGAAGGCGAGCCAGGCGTCGCTCATCTTCTGGTGGCCGGTGAAGCGGCCGGTCTCCATGATCACCAGGCGGTCGAACCACTCGGGGTGCTCGACCGCGAGGCGCAGCCCGATCGGCCCGCCCCAGTCATGGACGACCGCGGTCGCGCCGCTCAGATCAAGCCGGCCGAGCAGCTCCGCCATCAACTCGATGTGGCGGTCGTAGGTGTAGAAGCCGAGGTCGGTCGGCTTGTCGGAGCGGCCGAAGCCGGCGTAGTCGGGGGCGATGCAGCGGAAGCCCGCGTCGCGTACCGGCGGGATCACCTTGCGCCAGAGGAACGACCAGGTCGGCTCGCCGTGGAAGAAGACGACCGGCGCCCCCTTGCCCTCGTCGAGGTAGGCGAGCCGCAGCCCGTCGACCTCCTCGTAGCGCGACTCGAAGGGAAAATCGGGCAGCCCGAGGGTGCGCTCGTCCGGCGTCCGTGAGCCCCCCGCCTCCATGCGCCCGACCCTATCCCGCTCCGCCTCAGCCGGCTAGTGCGTTCGCAGAAATAACCGCTATGCGGCCATAAGTGCGAACGCACCCGGAGGCGCTTGTGAAAGGGAAACCCTCGCAGGTGATCGGCATTCCTTAGTTTGTCGCTCGACTTTGTGCTACGGTCCTGCCCTTCCATTCATTAGTTAGTTAGTCGACAAAGGAAGGAACAAACCTAGATGCGGAACGCTCGCACCACCCGGCGGCGCAGCGTGACGGTAGGCCTGGCGGCCGCCCTCACCCTGCTGATCGCCCTCGTCGTCACCGGCTGCGGTGGCGG
>MKSH01000011.1:2532-4415 GCA_001898095.1 Solirubrobacterales bacterium 70-9
GCTCCTCGGGAGGCGCCAAGCTCAGCGTCGTCGGTTACTCGACCCCGGAATCGGTCTACGCCGAAGCCCTCGAGCCGGCCTTCGAGAAAACCTCGGCAGGGAGCGGCGTCAGCTTCAGCAATTCGTTCGGCGCTTCCGGTGACCAGAGTCGCGCGGTCGCGGCCGGACAGCCTGCCTCGATCGTCCACTTCTCCGTCTCGAGCGACATGGAACGGCTCGTCGAAGAAGGCGAAATCGTCTCCAAAGACTGGGAAAAGCAGCAGTACGGCGGCTACGCGACCGACTCGGTCGTCGTGATCCTGGTCGAAAAAGGCAACCCGCTCGGCATCAAA
This sequence comes from Solirubrobacterales bacterium 70-9, assembly GCA_001898095.1. GTDB lineage: Bacteria > Actinomycetota > Thermoleophilia > Solirubrobacterales > 70-9 > VAYN01. Next base: position 2,865 of record MKSH01000011.1, read on the forward strand.
TCCTTCAAGGACCTGGAGGAAAACGAAGACGCCGAAGTGATCACCCCGAACCCGTTCAGCTCCGGCTCGGCCCGCTGGAACATCATGGCCATCTACGGGTCGGCGATCGAAGAAGGCGCCTCCGAAGAAGAAGCGCTGGAAGCGGTGAAGACGGTGCTCGAAAAGACCACCGCCCAGCCGGGCAGCGGCCGCGACGCCTTCTCCGCCTTCTCCCAGGGCGAGGGCAACGTGCTCCTCACCTACGAGAACGAAGCGATCAAGGCGGAAAAGGAAGGCGAAGACATCGAATACGTCATCCCGCCCTACACGCTGCAGATCGAAACGCCGATCGCGGTCACCAAAGAAGCTCCCGAGCCCGCGGCCGAAGACTTCCTGAAATGGATGTGGTCGGACGAAGGCCAGGAAATCTGGGCCGAAAACGGTTACCGCCCGGTCAACCCGAAGCTGGTCGACCCGAAAGAGTTCCCCGCCCCTGAAAAAGCCCTCTTCAAGATCGCCAAATTCGGCGGCTGGGGCAAAGTCAAGGACGAATTCTTCGACGAAGAAGAAGGTTCGGTCGCCAAGATCGAGCAGGAACTGGGCGTCTCCACCTCCGGCTGATCGATGGAGGCCCACGCCGCACAATCCCCCGTCGCACCACCCCGGGCGAGGCACTTCCGCCTGCCCGGGGTCGGCACGGGCCTCGGGCGAGGCTACGTCGTCCTCTGGCTCAGCCTGATCGTCTTGCTGCCCCTGGCGGCGATGACGGACAAATCACTCAGCGAAGGGGTCGGCCAGTTCTGGGACCAGGTCACCACGGCGGCCTCGCTCGACTCGCTCAAGCTGATCCTGGTCTGCTCGCTGATCGTGGTCGCGATCAACGCCGTCTTCGGCACGATCGTCGCCTGGCTCCTCGTCCGTGACAACTTCCCCGGCAAGTCGATCGTCAACGCGATCATCGATCTGCCGTTCGCGCTGCCGACGATCGTCGCCAGCCTCATCCTGATCCAGCTCTGGGGCAAGAACTCCCCGGTCGGGATCGACTTCGCGCTGACCCGGCTGGCGATCGTCGTCGCGCTCTGCTTCGTCACCCTCCCCTTCGTCGTCCGCGCGGTCCAGCCGCTGCTGATCGAGATGGACAAGGACATGGAGGAGGCGGCCACCTCGCTCGGCGCCGGCGGCGCCACCGTCTTCCGCCGCATCATCTTCCCCAACCTTCTCCCCGGCCTCGCCGCCGGCGTCGCCCTCGCCTTCGCCCGCGCGCTCGGCGAGTACGGCTCGGTCCTGCTCTTCGCCGGCGGCAAATCGGACACCACCGTCACCTCGATCCTGATCGGCCAGAAAATCGAACAGGGCAACGAAGTCGGCGCCGCGGCGCTCTCGATCGTGCTGCTGCTGATGGCGCTCGCCTGCCTGGCGATCATCACCCTGATCCAACGTTGGGGCTCGCGCCACGAACGTGCCCAAGGGGCCGGCGCGGGTGGCTTCACGATCCCGGCGAGCGGTGGCGGACTCGCCGGCGCGGCCGAAGATCCAGCGGCCCGCCCGCCCGGCAGCTTCGGCGGCGAGGAC
>MKSH01000011.1:4443-4929 GCA_001898095.1 Solirubrobacterales bacterium 70-9
ACCAGCCGCTGGAGCCTGCGGGTCCTCGGCCTCGGCTACCTCGCCGTGCTCCTGGTCGCCCCGCTGATCCTGCTCTTCTACAAGACCTTCGAAGACGGGCTCGCGGCGCCCTGGGAAGCGATCACCTCCGCCGACGGCCTCCACGCACTGAAGCTGACCCTGATCACGGTGGCGATCGCGGTGCCGCTGAACACGATCTTCGGCGTCGTCTGCTCGCTGCTCCTGGTCCGCCACAAGTCGAAGGGCAACTGGCTGATCGACGCGGCGATCAACCTGCCGTTCGCGATCAGCCCGGTGGTCATCGGACTCTCGCTCTTCCTCCTCTACGGCAAACAGGGGTGGTTCGAACCGGGCCTCTCGGAAGCGGGGATCAAGGTCCTCTTCTCCACCCCGGCGATCGTCCTCGCCTGCATCTTCGTCTCGGTTCCGTTCGTGGTCCGCGAGACGGTCCCGGTGCTGCAGGAGATCGGCACCGAACAGGAGCAG
>MKSH01000012.1:0-6020 GCA_001898095.1 Solirubrobacterales bacterium 70-9
CGCGCAGGCGGCGCCCTCACCGAAGAGCTCCCCGTTCACCGTCGCGGTGCCGCCGATGAAGCCGTCGGCGGCGCGCAGGCGGCGCCCTCACCGAAGAGCTCCCCGTTCACCGTCGCGGTGCCGCCGATGAAGCCGTCGGCGGGGGTCCGCGCGACCAGGTCGTCGAGCTCCCGCCGACCCCGCTGGGCGGCGATCGCGAAGCGCCCGTACTCGACGAAGCTGCCCGCGTCGACCAGGTCGGCGAGGTTCTCGCGCGCGGTCCGGCCGCCCGCCGCGTGGCGCCGCTCCACCGCCTCGGACCGGGCCGCGTCCTCGGTCAGCGCCCGCCGCGCCAGCAGCTCAGCGAGGTCCGCCCGCTCCGCCGCGCCGCCCTCCCCGCCCGCCACCTCAGCCCTTTTCGAGCAGGGCCGCCAGCCGCTTCATCCCTTTGCCGTTGGCGCGGCTCATGAAGGCGCGGGAGACGAACGGCGCGATCTTTTCCGAGCGCGGCGTCCGCGTCCACTCGATCTCGAACTCGATCCGCGTGCGCCCGCCCTCCAGCGCGGTGAAGCGGTAGGTGCCGCGCGTCTCACGCTTGCCGTGGGCGCTTTCGCCGCGCTCGACGATCCGCTCCGGGGCGCTCGACTCGACCACCTCGAAGCTGGCCTGCTCGCGCGACCCGGGCGCGTCGACGCGCGCCTTGGCGATCGCCCCGACCCCGCGCCGCGGCCCCTCGAAGCGCCAGTCCTTGAACAGGTGGTCCATCCAGCGCTCGTGGTTGGCGAGGACGTCGACGTATTCGAAGACCTCCTGGCGCGGGCGCGCTACCTCGACCGAGACGGTGACTGGCTCCGGCATCGGGCCGGATCCTAAGAGGTTGTCTCAGAACCCGCGTGTGCGACTGGCGAATGGCGAAGTGTGTCCGGTGCCGCCAGGCGTGCGCGGGGGTTTTGAGACAACCTCTAAGACAACTGCTACGCGCCGGCGGCGGCTTCGCCCTCGGCGAGCCCGTCGCCGTTGGCCGAGGCGCCGTTGGCCGCCGCCCCGCCGACCTCCATCGCGGGGTCGGGGACCCAGCCGTCGGGGGCGGGCTCGAAGGCCGCCATGCCGACGATCAGCGGCGTCGCCACGTCGCCGCTCTGCTCCATCCGCCGGCGGCAGAGCGCGTGGATCGCCTCCAGCCGGTTTGCGGCGGCCTGGAAGACGGCGGCGACTTCCGCCCAGCCCGCCTCGTCCACCGCCATCGGCATCCAGTTCAGCGTGGTGTCGTCGTGCGAGTCCATCGTCCCCGCTTCGAGCGCGTCGGCGGCGCGATCGAAGAAGCTGCCGAGAGCCGAGCCGGTGACCGCGTCACGGAGGCTTTTCGGCACCTTGCGCCAGTCCTGGTGGCCGATGTAGGAGCGCGGCCGGGCGCGGAAGTAGTGCTCCACCGCCCCGCGGCGCCGGGCCGTCGCCACCTGCTCGATGCAGCCGCATTTCTCCAGCACCCGCACGTGGTAGGCGACGTTGCCGAGCGGCGCCGAGAGCAGATCGGTCAGCTCGCTCGGGCTGGCATTGCGCAATTGGACCACTTCGAGGATCTTTACCCGGAGCGGATGGCCGAGCGCGCGGACCAGGCGCTGGTCGATGCGATTAGGACGGTTAGGGTTCATTGATCGGGCAGTTTTGCGCAGTTGGACGTCCGTGATATGAAAAATCGCTCGTTTGAGTCACGCAATTACACCAATGGGAACGCCCGTGGTAATCGAGCTGGGAGGCGGAGCGACGCGCCGCCAACCGTGGCGGGACGCCGCTCCAGAGCCACCTCAGCCGCCCTTGGCGACGCTGTCGGCGGGCATCGCCGCCGCCGTCTCGTTGATCTTCATCTCTGCGCTCACCTCCTCCCTGCTCCGTGGTTCCGGGGGCCGCAGGAAAGTTTGATGAGCTTTGATCGATCAGGTGGCGTTACCGCATGTTTTTCGCCCGCCCCCCCTTTCGAATTCAACGATGAAATCCGGTTTAATTGAGCCGTATCGCTAACTCAAATTTTTTGGAGAGATGACCGAGGTCACCGCTGCAGCGCTCGCTTCACCCACCGGCAGGGCCGATTTCGTCAGCCCGCTGCTGGCGGCCGCGCTCTCCCACCCGACCCGGGTCGGCGTGATCAGCGTGCTGGTCGAGGGCCCGGCATCGGCGCGCCAGCTGGCCGAGGCGATCGAAGAGCCGCTGAACAACGTCACCTACCACGTGAAGCAGCTCAAGGACCTCGGCGTGATCGAGCTCGACCGGACCGAGCAGCGCGCCGGCGGGCGGGTGATCGAACGCTTCTACCGGGCCACCCAGCGCGCCTACTTCGACGACCGCGCCTGGGAGGCGCTCGGGCGGGGCGAACGCCTCGGCGTCCTCTGGTCGATCATCCGGCTGATCTCCAAAGACATCGCCACGGCGATGGCCGGCGGCACCTTCTTCGACGGCTACGACGCCAACATCATCCGCTCGCCGATCACCGTCGACCCCGAGGGCTGGGACGAAATCACCGAACTCATCGACCGGGCGACGAAGGATCTCTTCGAGATCGAGGAGCGGGTGGCGGAGCGCTGCGCCGACGGGCCCGAGCCGGAGATCCACGCCAAGGTCGAGATGCTGCACTTCCGCTCGCCGGCGCCCCGCTAGGGCGCCGGAGCGGCCTACCCGCGGATCGCCTTGCCGACGATGTTCTTGACCCGCGCCTGATCGCGCTTGGTCAGGTTCGACGGTTTCCCGCGCGACTTTTTCAGCAGCCCCCAGAACTCCGTCTGCTCGCCCTGGGTGAGGTTGTCCCGCACCCGCTCGCGGCCCTTCTCGGCCAGCCAGAGGGTCACCGCCCAGACCGTTTTCCAGGGCACTTTCTTCCAGATCCAGGGAAGGGAGCGTTTGGCGATCCAGGTCGGCATGCGCTCACGGTACCCGGCCCGGATGGCGCCCACCCGGTGACTAGGCTCCCCTGCATGCCGGAAGCCGACCGCCCCTCGCGGTGATCGCCGCCCTCGCGGCCGCGGTGACGGGTCCGCGCGGCCGCTGGGTGACGATCGCAACGTGGATCGCGATCGCGGTCGGCGGCTACGTCTGCCGCTCCCACATCGGCGACGTCGCCGCCGCCGGCCAGTCAGCCTTCCTGCCCAAGGGCGCCGAATCGGTGCAGGCGCTGGATGAGCTGAGCGGCGCCCGCACCGACACCGGGAAGCCGAGCGGCGGCGGGCACGAAGAGGTCCCGGCAGTCGTCGTCTTCGACCGCGAAGGCGGGCTCACGAACGACGATCTGAACGCGATCGGCAGACTCGGCCGCGGGCTGAACGAGCTGAAGATCACGGGCGCGACGCCGATCATCGATCCGTTCACCGCCGAAGCCCGGGAACCGCTCGGCGACATCGCCAAGCTCGACCGCGGGGTCGGCCCGATCTCCAACGACGGCGAAGCGGCGCTGGTGGTGCTGGCGCTGAACGCGGCGGACCACGGGGCGCTTCGCCGCGGCGTCGGGGAGATCCGCGAATACCTGGCCGCCCACGCGGTCCCCGGCCTCAACGCCTACGTCACCGGCCCGGCCGGGATCGCCGCCGACCTCGACCAGGTCGCCGACGAAGCGGGCCAGACGCTCCTCTTCGCGACGCTCGGCCTGGTCCTCGTCCTGCTCCTGCTCGTCTACCGGGCGCCGCTCCTGGCGCTGCTGCCGCTGGTCGCGGTCGGCGCCGCCTACATGGTCGCGATCGGCATCGCCTACCTGCTGATCAAGGCGGGCTGGATCGTCGTCAACACCGAGGGGACGTTCTTGCTCCTGGTGCTGGTGTTCGGCGCCGGCACCGATTACTCGCTGCTGCTCGTCCACCGCTACCGCGAAGAGATCCAGAACGGGCGGCCCGCCCCCGAGGCGCTTCCGCTCGCCCTGCGCGAGACGATCCCCGCCGTCGGCGCCTCCGGCGGCACGGTGATGGCGGCGATGCTGGTGCTGCTGGTCGCCGACCTGCAGTCGACCCACTGGCTCGGGCCGATCCTGGCGATCGGCATCGGGGTGATGGTCTGCTCGGCGTTCACCCTCCTCCCCGCCCTGCTCGCGGTGCTCGGCGAGCGCGCCTTCTGGCCCGCCGCGCGGGCGCCGCGCCGTGCGGGCCCGGGGATCTGGGACCGGGTCGCGAGCCTGGTCGAGCGCCGCTCGCGGCCGATCATCGTGCTGGTCACCGGCGGCCTCGTCGTCCTCGCGCTCGGCAACTTCCTCCACCACGGCACGATCGGCTTCGGCCAGGGCGAGACGAAGCGGACCAACTCGAGCGAAGGCACCGCGGTCCTGAACGAACACTTCCCGCCCGGGCTGGCCTCGCCGCTGACTGCCGTGGTGCCGCCCGACGAAGCGGCGAGGGTCACCGAAGGGATGAAGAACCTCGCCTCGGTGCGCCTGGCGATCCCGGTCCCGGCGGGCCACGGCTTCGAATCCTCGGCGGTCGCCATCGTCCTCGCCGGCAACCCGTACTCGGGCGAAGCGGCTGAAGAGGTCGGAAAGATCCGCGAACGCTTACACGCGATCTCGCCCGGCGCGCTGCTCGGCGGCCTGCCGGCGGAGAACTGGGACGTCGAGCAGACGAACGGCCGCGACACCGGCCTGATCGTGCCCCTGGTCCTGCTCGTCGTCGGGCTGATCCTGGCGGCGGTGCTGCGGGCGATCGCGGCGCCGCTCTACCTGATGGTCACCGTCGTCCTCTCCTTCGCCGGCACCCTCGGCCTCTCGACCTTCCTCCTCTCCCAGTTCGGCGGCGAAGGGATTACCTTCGACCTCACCCTGCTCGCCTTCCTCTTCCTCGTCGCCCTGGGGGTCGACTACAACATCTTCCTGATGACCCGGGTGCGCGAGGAGGCGGCCCGGCACGGGACCAAGGCGGGGATGCTGCGGGCGCTGATCGCCACCGGCGGCGTCGTCACCGGGGCGGGGCTGATCCTCGCCGGGACCTTCGCCACCCTCACCCTGCTGCCGCTGGAGGAGCTGATCCAGATCGGCGCCACCGTCGCGATCGGCGTCCTCCTCGACACCTTCATCGTCCGCGCGCTGCTGATCCCGGCGATCACCTTCCGCCTCGGCGACCGGGCCTGGTGGCCGGCGCGACGGGGAGGGGCGGAGGCGCCCCCGCGGGGGTAGGGACGGCTGCGATTCGCGGCCGCCGCGCCCGCCCGAGGTGCGTCCGTCGGTGTCCGCATTTACCCCCATATATGAGGGGTAAATGCGGACGCTCAGGAAAGATCTGTGACGGAAGGCGTCACGCGCACCGAACGCGCACTCGGCCTCTCCCTGAGGGTCGGCTTCCCGGCGCCCTTTCCTTAGACGTTCGGGCTGCGTTTCGCTTTGTGCCGCTCGCGCTTGTGCGCGTGGCCCTTCTTCTCCAGCGTCTCGCAGGCATGTTCGATGTCGTTCGCCAGGCGGTCGATCTGGGCGCGGCTGAGGGTGTGCTTGACCAGCGCCCGCAGGACCTTCACCTCCTGCGCGTTCGGCGGCATCGTGTACGCCGGAAGCATCCAGCCGCGCTCCGCCGAAACCTGGAAGGAGACGTCGAACTCGTCGTACTCCTTGCCCGGCAGGAGCTTGAAGGCGACCAGCGGCAGCTGCTCCTCCTTCTCGCCGATCACTTCGAAGTGCCCGCACTTGTCCAGCTTCTCGACCAGCACCTCGGCGTTCGACTGCATCGCCTCCATCACGTCGGTGTAGCCCTCACGGCCGAGGCGGACGAAGTTGAAGTACTGGGCCAGGACCATCGAGGCGCCGGTGGAGAAGTTCAGCGTGAAGGTCGCGTCGGTCTCACCGAGGTAGTTCTCGTAGAAGACGAGTTCCTCGGCCAGGTCCTCCTTGGAGCGGAAGACGAGCCAGCCGATGCCCGGGTAGACGAGCCCGAACTTGTGGCCGGAGACGTTGATCGAGCGCACCTGCTCGAGCCGGAAGTCCCACTCCGAGTGCGGGTAGAGGAACGGCCAGACGAAGCCGCCGCTGGCCCCGTCGACGTGGATCGGCACGTCGTGCCCCTTCTCCGCCTTCAGCTTCACCAGGT
>MKSH01000012.1:6074-17443 GCA_001898095.1 Solirubrobacterales bacterium 70-9
CCCTCCTTCAGCGGCACCACCCGCTGTTCGACGTCGAAGTATTTACAGAACTTTTCCCAGACCACGTGGACGTCGCCGCCGAAGACGAGGTTCGGCTTGTCGGTCGACTTGCCCGCCGCCTTCTGACGCTCCTTCCATTTCCACTTCAGCGAGAGGGCGCCGAGCATGATCGCCTCGGATGAGCCCTGGCAGCGGGCGCCGGTGGTCTCGCCGGGGGCGTTGAAGAGGTCGGCGAGCATGCGGATGCAGCGCTGCTCGATCTCGGCCGAGATCGGATACTCGGCGTGGTCGATGAAGTTCCGGTAGTTGTTCTCGGCGATCAGCCGCTCCGCCTCCGGCTCCATCCAGGTGGTGACGAAGGTGGCCAGGTTGCGGTTCGGGTCGCCCTCCAGCTGCAGTTCCTCTTCGACCAGACGTTGCGAGTCGAGCGCCGACATCCCCTTCTTCGGGAACGGCCCGTCGGGGGCGTCCTCGGTCAGGAACCTGGTCCCGTAAAAGCGGGCCTCTTCGGGGGAGGGAGTGTCACGTTTCGCCATGTCCCGAACCTATCGGCGGGCACCCATGCTCGCTTTAAAATTCTCATCCTGCCTGCGCAGCGCCGGGGCGGGGCCACGCTCGCGTCTGGCCGATCGAGCGATCGCCGTCGACCAGCCGCGCAAAGAGAAGGAAGTCGCCGAGCTGCTCGAGCTGCAACCGATGCGGGCGAGGGCCTGCCTGGTGCAGGCGGTCGAGCAGGGGCTGGTCGAAGTCGGCAAACGACCGAAGCGCTACTTCCTGGCCGGACAGGGCGAGCTCGCCACGCAGCTGCATTTCGAGTCCTAGGGGGCGCCGGGACCCGGCGGCGCTCAGCGTAGCCGGTAGGTGAGGTGGAGGGCCTCGGCGCCCTCGACGACCTCCGCCAGCTCCACCTCCGCCGCTCCGGGCGCCAAGTGGTCGAAGAGGCGCACGCCGCCGCCGAGGATCACCGGCACCTGGGTGACGACGATCTCGTCGAGGAGGCCCGCGGCGATCGTCTGCTGCAGGGTCGAGGCGCCACCGACCGAGACGTCCTGGTCGTCGGCCGCCTCCTTCGCTCCCGCGATCGCCTTCTCGATCCCGTCGGTGACGAAGTGGAAGCTGTTGCCGTTTTCGAGCTCGAAGGGGTCGCGCGGGTAGTGGGTGAGGACGTAGACCGGGCAGTGGAAGGGCGGATCGTCGCCCCACCAGCCCTTCCACTCCTCGTCCGGCCAAGGGCCGCGGACCGGGCCGAACATGTTGCGGCCGATCACCACCGCGCCGAGGTTTTCCTGGGTCGAGCGCAGCACGTCGTCGCTGGGGCCGCGCTCGCCCGCCTCGCCGCGGCCGTGCATTTCGTTGAACGAAGCCAGCTTGAAGGCCCACTCGTGGAGGGCCTCGCCGCCTTCGCCGAGCGGGTTCTCCTCGCTCTGGTTCGGGCCCGCCATGTAGCCGTCGAGTGAGATCGTGATCTGCGATTTCACCTTCGGCATCGGGTCCCTCACCAGCGTTTCGTGCCGCCGGGCTCCTCGTCGACGGTGAGTTCGGCCAGGGGTTCGGCCTCGAGGCGGCCGTCCGGGATCGGCTCGCCGGACCTCACCGAGAGGCCGTAGGTGCCGGCGGCGAGGCGCTCCTCGGCGCGCTCGACCGCCTCCAGGCGGCGGCGCAGGTCGCCTTCCTGGCCGGCGGCGAGCTCGTCTTCGTAGAGGTTCTCGTTGTTGTAATCACCCGTCGGGGCGTCCGCCGTCGACTCCTCCCGACCTTCGCCGCGGATCGAGGCAAGCGCCGCCTCGACCCGCTCCCGCTCCGCCGCCACCAGCTCTTTTGCGCGCATTTTGTCCATGTCTCTCACCCTACCCCCGATGCGTTCGCACTTAGCTCCGCTATCCGGCCATTAGTGCGAACGCACCCCGGCGCGGGGCGGGGGTTGAGGTTCGGAAGCTGTAGCGCTATCCTCATATAGGACTAACTACAGAAAGTGAACCTAGTGATGACCTACAGACTCGTTCCTCTCGACGACGCGATCGTGTTCCCGACCGTCACCGCCACCCTGCCGATCGACGTCGGCGAGGACGAGCGCGTCTTCCTCATCCCTCGCCGCGATGGCGAGTTCGGTCGCGTCGGCGTGATCGCCGAGGTGGTCGAGCACGGCCGTTCGCGCCGCGGCGTCCCCGTCGCGACCGTGGTCGGCCTGCACCGCGGCATCGCCGGCGCCGCCACCAACATGGATGACGACGGCACCCTGCACGTCGAGGTGCAGGAGATCCACGACGGCCACCCGGACGACGAGCACACGGTCGAGATCGCGCGCGAATACCGCGCCGTGGTCGAGGAGATCCTCGAGCTGCGCGGCGACGACGGGCGCATCGCGACCTTCCTGCGCTCGATCGAGGAGCCCGGCGCCCTCGCCGACACCACCGGCCTTGCCCCCGATGTGCCCAACGAGGGCAAGCTCCGCCTGCTCGAGACGATCGACGTCACCGAGCGGCTGGAGATCGCCGTCGGCCTGCAGCGCGAGCGGCTGGCCGAGTTGCAGGTGCGCTCGAAGATCCGCGACGACGTCGAGTCGGGCGCCCAGAAGCAGCAGCGCGAGTACTTCCTGCGCAAACAGATGGAGTCGATCCGCAAAGAGCTGGGCGAGGACGAGACCGATCTGATCGGCGAGTACGAGACGAAGATCGCCGAGGCCGGCATGCCCGAGGCGGTCGCCGAGCAGGCGACCAAGGAGCTGCGCCGACTGGAGCGCCAGGGCGAGCAGTCGCCGGAGAGCTCGATGATCCGCAGTTACCTCGACTGGCTGATCGCCGTCCCCTGGAGCAAGCGCTCCGAGGACAAGCTCGACCCCAACCACACGCGCGAGGTGCTCGACGCCGACCATGCCGGGCTCGACGACGTGAAGAAGCGGATCACCCAGTTCGTCGCCGTGCGCAAGCTGCGCGAGGACAGGAAGGACGAGATCGAGCAGGACAGCCGGGCCAACGGCACCATCCTGACCCTGGTCGGCCCTCCCGGCACCGGCAAGACCTCGATCGGCGAGTCGATCGCCCGCAGCCTCGGGCGCGAGTTCGTCCGCATCAGCCTCGGCGGCCTGCACGACGAGGCGGAGATCCGCGGCCATCGCCGCACCTACATCGGCGCCCTGCCGGGACGGATCGTCCGCGCCCTGCGCGACGCCGAGACGATGAACCCGGTGATCCTCCTGGACGAGGTCGACAAGGTCGGCGCCGACTGGCGCGGCGATCCGTCGGCGGCGCTGCTCGAGGTCCTGGACCCGGCGCAGAACCACTCGTTCCGCGACCACTACCTGGACGTCGAGGTCGATCTCTCCGAGGTCGTCTTCATCGCCACCGCGAACCTGCTGGACACGATCCCGGCACCGTTGCTCGACCGCATGGAGATCATCTCCTTCGACGGTTACACGACCGAGGAGAAGCTGGCGATCGCGAAGGGCTACCTGGTCCCCCGCCAGGTGAAGCGCAACGGGCTGAAGCCGGAGGAGATCACGGTCTCCGACGACGTCCTCCGCGCGGTGATCGCCGAGTACACCCGCGAGGCGGGCGTGCGGCAGCTGGAGCGGGAGCTGGGCAAGGTCCTGCGCGGGGCGGCGACGAAGATCGCCTCCGGCGAAGGCGCCGCGCCGATCGCCCTGGACATCGAGGCGGTGCGCGAGGCCCTGGGACGACAGAAGGTGTTCCAGGAGTCGGTGGAGCGCACGGCGATCCCGGGCGTGTCCACGGGGCTCGCGGTCACCGGCACGGGCGGCGACATCCTCTTCATCGAGGCGACCGCCATGGACGGTGACAAGGGCCTGGTCCTGACCGGCCAACTCGGCGACGTGATGAAGGAGTCGGCGCGGATCGCCCTCTCCTACGTCCGCTCGCACCGCGAGGCCCTGGGCATCCCCGAGGACCGGTTCCAGCGTGAGTTCCACGTCCACGTGCCGGCCGGGGCGATCCCCAAGGACGGCCCCAGCGCGGGCACGGCGATGACCACCGCGTTGGTCAGCCTGCTCACCGGCCGCCCCGTCAAGCACACTGTGGGGATGACCGGAGAGGTGACCCTGCAAGGACGAGTGCTGCCGATCGGCGGCCTCAAGCAGAAGGTCCTGGCCGCCCACGCGGCGGGCCTGACCGAGGTGATCCTGCCCGAGCGCAACCGCGGTGACCTCGACGAGGTCCCCGAGGAGGTGCGGGAGCAGATGACCTTCCACCCGGTGATGAGCATCGACGAGGTGCTCGAGCTGGCGCTCGAGCCCGCCGAGGCCGGCGCTGATGTCGCCACGGTGTAACAACTGTCAGCCCGTTCCGCAGGAGCTCCGCGCCGCCGCGGGGCTCCTCGAGCGGCGCTGGACGATGGCGACCATCTACGCCTGCTCCAGCGGCGCCCACCGCTTCAACGAGTTCCGCCAGTCGCTCCCGGGAGTGTCGCCGACGACCCTCTCGGAGCGACTGGAGCAACTCGAGGCGGCCGGGATCGTCGAGCGGCGCCTGGTCGCCGGCCGTCCCCCCCACGCCGAGTACGCGCTGACCAGCCGCGGTGAACGGCTGGCCCTGGCGGTCGCCGGGTTGCTCGAGCACTGAGGTCTAGGGCGCTGAGGGTGGCGCCGGGTGTGATTCGTGGGCCGGGCGGCGGGGACGGCGTGCCTCGCCCGCCCCGGCGAGCGGCTACCTATTCGGGTCGAGCGGCGGCGGCATCAGCGGGTCGGTGTCGGCGCCGCTCGTGTCGCCCTTGATCGCCAGCAGGCGGTAGTAGAGGACGGCGGCCACGAGGGCCGTGATCGGCGCGGCGAAGGTCGCGGCGAGGGCGCTGAAGACGATCCGCAGGAAGGGGCCGCCGGCGATGGATTCGCCGATGCTGCCGAGCACGATGGCGGCGATGCCGGCGATCAGGGCCGCCGTGATCGTGGCGCCGAAGACCGGCCAGCCGAAGTCGCGCACCAGCGCCTGGGAGCGGTTGAAAGCGCCTGAGACGTCGCGTCGCTCGATCACCACGGCGGGGGCGATCACCGCCCAGATCGTCAGCAGGATGCAGCCGGGGACGATGAAGAAGAGGAAGCCGGCGAAGACGCCGATCGCGGCGAGGACGCTGGTGATCAGCAGGGTGGGCAACACCGGCGAGACCGAGGCGAACAGCTCGCGCACCGACGGCTCGGCCTGGCCGGCGCGCTTGGCGGCGACGAGGCTGACCACCATCCCCTGGTAGAGGGTGCCGATCGCCAGCGCGAGGATGCCCGCGATCGCCGCCAGGACGAAGCTGTTGCCGGCGATCCCGGCGAGGATCGAGGCGGCGAGGAAGAGCCAGAAGGCGGTCGGGATCAGCACCCCGAAGCATTCCCGGTAGAGGGCGAAGACTTCGTTCAGGACATCGCCGACGCGGAGGCTGGGACGGGCGTTCATGCGCGGATTCTGCACCACAGGGCCTACGATCCCTGCGTGGCCGAGATCGAGCGCAAGTTCCTGGTCGCGGAAAGGCCGCAGGCCGAGAGCGGCCAGACCGTGATCGAACAGGGTTACCTGGCCGTCGACGAGCACGGCGAGGTGCGGCTGCGACGCAAGGGCGCCGAGCTGCTCCTGACCGCGAAGACGGGCCACGGCGAGGTGCGCGAGGAGGTCGAGGTGCCGCTCGGGCCGGGCGCTTTCGCGGCGCTCTGGCCGTTGACCGCGGGCAGGCGGGTGCGCAAGGTCCGCCACTACGTGCCGCTCGGCGACGACCTGCGGGCCGAGGTCGACGTCTACGCCGGGGCACTGGACGGGCTGCGCACGGCGGAGATCGAGTTCGCGACGCGCGAGGAGGCCGATCGCTTCGAGCCGCCGGACTGGCTCGGACCCGAGCTGACCGGCGATCCCGGCTTCGCCAACCAGTCGCTGGCGACGAAGGGGTTGCCCACGGCGAACGGAAAGCGCGACCATGTGGAGATGGAGATCGTCACCGGCACCGAGACGAACGGCGCGGCCGTCCCCGCCGCCGACGAGACCGCCCCGCTGGCCGCCGGCCGCACCTACCGCCTGCTGGACGACGAGGACGCCGCCGATGGCATGCGGCGGGTGATCGTCGGCCGGCTCGACAAGGCCGCCGAGCGGCTGCGCGAAGTGTCCGCCGACGACGGCGACGCGCTGGCCGAGGCGATCCACGGCGCCCGCAAGGACCTGAAGAAGGCACGCGCGGCGCTGCGGCTGATTCGCGACGCGCTCGGCGAGAAGGTCTTCAAGCGGGAGAACCAGGCGCTGCGCGACGCAGGGCGCCTGCTCTCCGCCAGCCGCGACGCCGAGGTGAAGCTGGCGACGCTCGACGCGCTGGCCGCGGGCCCTGGCGAAGCGCCGCCCGGGGCGACCGCGCTCTGGCGCGAGGCCCTCGCCGGCGACCGCGACCGGATCGTCGGCGGCGAAGCCGACGGGATCATGGACGCGGTCGAGGCGATCGACACGGTCGCCTACCGGGCCCCGCGGTGGAAGATCCGCGCCGACGGCTGGAAGCTGCTCGCTCCCGGTCTCGACACCGCCTACAGGGAGGGCCGCGAGGCGTTCGAGGCGCTCGGCGAGAACCCCAGCTTCGAGACCGTCCACGAGCTGCGCAAACGGGGCAAGGATCTCTGGTACCAGGTGCGCCTGCTGCGCGACGCCTGGCAGCCGGTGATGGAGGCGAGCGCCGAGGAGATCCACGAGTTCACCGAACAGCTCGGCGACCACCACGACCTCGCCGTGCTGGCCGAGGATCTCGACCGCAGGCTGCAGCTCGGCGCCGCCCAACGGGAGACGTTGAAGGTGCTGATCGAGGCCCGACAGGAGAGCCTGCTGGCCGAGGCGCGCGCCGCCGGCGAGCGGATCTACGCGGAGAAGCCGAAGGCCTTCAGCCGCCGTCTGCGCGCCTACTGGCGCGCCTGGCGACGCGAAGGCTAGAGCGGGATGGCGCCCCCGTGGGCGCCCTCCCGACTCAGCTCATTTGAGCTGGAATTCGACCTTGTAGAGGGTGTGCCCGGCGACCATCGAGCCTTTGACCGTCCCTTGGCCGCCGGTGCCTTCGAAGCGGCCGATGGCCGGCCCCTCGGCGCCGCCTTCGTGGACCTGGGCGGTCCGCTTGTCCCCCTGCCAGGCGAGGTCGGTCAAGGTGAAGGTCCGCTTCTGCGAGCCGGTTTCAACGGTGACTTCGGCGGTCGCCGGGTTGCCGCCGACGGTCATCGAGCCACCGCTGACGACGGCGCCGTTCACGCCCAGTCCCTCGGCGACACCGATGACGGCGCCAAGCGTGCCCGCTTTCGCCGTCGGGTCTTCGGCGGCGTTGGTGAGTTCGTATTCGCCCACGTATTCGGAGGTCTGGGCGCCCCAGCCCGGGTTGGTCGGTTCGGCTTCCGGGATCTGCTTGGCGACCGGCGGGTGACCGTGGGTGCTCTCGTCCTCGCCGAGGATCCGGAATTCGACCGGCCAGGGGCCGTCGCCGTTGATCCGGATTTCGCCTTTCACCTTGTCGCCGACCGGGTTTTCGAGGCGCAGTTCGCCGTCCGGGGTGACCTGGCCGTAGGAGGCCGAGGCGCCGACCTTCAGCACCGGGGCTTTCAGGCCCTTGCCGCCCGGCAGTTCGGTGAAGGGGTAGAAGGTGAAGAGCGCCGTTTCGATTTCGCCGGTCGGGCTGTAGAGGTAGAACTGCGAGATCCCGACCAGGAACTGCGGCGAGGAGCCCTCCTCGAATTCGAACTTCATCTCGCCGCTGCGGATGCCCGCGCCGCTGCCGACCGCGGTCAGCACGTAGCGGTTTTCGAAGGGAGAGGAGACGCTGCTCGGCACGACGACCTTCGGCTGCGGGTAGCCGGTGGTGGCGCCGGTGGTCGCCATCGCCACGCCGACCGAGGCGAGCAGCGCGATCACGCCGCCGAGCCCGAGAACCAGCTTCAGGCGGTTCATGCGGGGCCTCCCGGAACTTCGGCGCAGGTCTTCAGTTCGGCCGCTTCGGCGAGTTCGCCGAGGTGGATCTGGATCAGTTCGTCGGATAGTTCGCGGACCGCGTCGAAGTTTTCGTTGCGGGCGGCGTTCGCCATTTTGTTCAAGACCGGGACCGCGGTGTTCAGACCTTCCGTGTAGGCGGCTTCGGCGGAGCCTTCGCCGCCGGCGGCCTGCACCTGCTCGTGAAGTTCTTCGATCACCGCTTCGGTGGTTTCGAGGTATTTCAGGACCTGGGCCTGGCCCGGGGTGCCGAGCGCTTCGATTTCCTTGTTCGCGGTCGCGCAGGCCGCTTCCGCGGTCGAGGCGAAGTCCCCGGATGAGGCTTCACCGCCGCCCGAGGCGCTGCTTGGACTCGAACTCGAACTCGACCCTCCCCCGCCGCCGCAACCGGCGACGACGAGCGCTCCGACCACGGCGAGGAGAAGCAGAGACACAAACGATCTCGACTTCATCCTCGTCATCTCCTGTCCGGTGTCGGGCGGCTATTTGCCGCCGACGATGTCTTCCACCACGTAGGCCGCCACGTTGGCGATTTCTTCTTCCGACAGGGTGCCTTTGAAGGGCGGCATGCCGCCCCCGCCGTTGGTCACCTGTTTTTCGGCGCCCGCCTGTTCTTTGGCCAGCGGCATCGTGGTCAGGTCAGGACCGCCGTTGCCCCCGTGGCCGGTGGCGCCGTGGCAGACCGAGCAGTTTTCGGCAAAGATTTCTTTGCCCGCTTCGGCGTTCGGCGCGCCGGCTTCGGCCGTTTCCGCACCTTCAGCCGCTTCGCCTTCTTCTTCACCGGTGCCCGCTTCTTCGGAGGCTTCCCCTTCTTCTTCGGAGGCTTCGCCTTCTTTTTCGGTTTCCTCACCGGCGTGCTCGGTGCCTTCGGCTTCGGCTTCCTCGCCTTCCAGCGATTCGATCGTGCCGTTGAGCGAGAAGACCCAGAAGTTTTCGCCGTGCGAGGTCGCGGCGAGCGAGTTGCCGCCCGCGTAGATGGCGATTTTCTCTTCGCCTTCGTCCTCGAACGGGGTCACCGTCGTGTTGGCGCCGGCGCCGGTCTGGAAGCCCCAGAGTTTTTCGCCGGTTTCAGAGTTGAACGCCTGCAGTTCGCCGTTGTTCTGACCGACGAACAGCAGGCCTCCGGCGGTGGTCACGGTGCCCGAGTAGCAGGATTCAGGGGTTTCGTTCTGCCAGGCGATTTTCCCGGTCGACATGTCGTAGGCCGTGATGAAGCCTTTGGTGTTGAACCCGGTCGCCACGATCGTGTCGGAGCCGATGTACGTTTCGCCTTCGACATATTTCTGCGGTTCGGGCGGCACGATCAGACCGAGTGCGCCGCTCTGCGAGCAGACGAAGTACATGTTCTTTTCCGGGTCGTAGGAGGAGGGCGGCCAGTTGTCGCCGCCGACCGCCGAGTTCGCCCCGAGGTTGATCACGTTCGGATCCGAGCTCTGCGGGGTGAAGACTTTGCTGCCGACGATTTTCGGTTTCGGGTTGCTCGAGGCGACAGCTTCTTCGGCTTTTTCGACCGCTTCAGGGGTCGCTTCGATCGGGCTGAAGGGTTCCATCGTCGGCTCCGGCTGAGTCGGCCAGGTGTTCTGCGCCGGATCCTGCGGGACCTTCACCTCGGGGATCGGGTAGATCGGCTTGCCGGTCTTCTGGTCGACCAGGTAGACCCAGCCGGTCTTCGAGGGCTCGCCCACGCCTTCGCGCATTTCGCCGTTCATTTCGCCCTTGAAGAGGACGGTCGGCGACGGCGAATCGAAGTCCCAGAGATCGTGGTGGACCTGCTGGTAGTGCCATTTGTATTCGCCGGTTTCGGCGTCGAGGGCGACGATCGAGGAGGTGAAGAGGTTTTCGCCCGGACGTTCGTCGCCCACCCACGGCGACGCGTTCGAGGTCGAGAAGAAGAGCATCCCGGTTTCCGGGTTGACCGTCGGGGTGTTCCAGATCGAGGCGCCGCCGTGCTTGTAGGCGTCGGTGCCCTTCGGCCAGGTGTCGCCGCCCGGTTCGTTCGGCGACGGGGTGGTCCAGAATTTCCATTCTTCTTTGCCGGTTTCGGCGTTCAGCGCCGTCAGTCGGCCGCGGACGCCGTACTCGCCGCCGGAGCCGCCCACGTAGACCTTGCCGTTGTAGTAGAGCGGGGCGCTGGTGATCGAGAAGCCCGAGCGCGGCCTGACGACCGTGGTCGACCAGACGACTTTGCCGGTTTCCTGGTCGAGCGCGACCTGGGCGCCGTTCAGCTGCGAGACGAAGACCATGCCGTCGCCGATCGCGACGCCGCGGTTGTCCCAGCCGCAACAGACGACTTCGCCGAGCGGGTCGGGCGGCAGGTGGGGTTCGTAGGTCCACAGGCGGTGGCCGTCGGTGGCGTCCAGGGCGAAGACGTCTTCGGCTCCGTCGGAGATGTAGATCGTGCCTTCGTACTCGATGGCCTGGCCCTCGGCGGAGAACTTCGCCGCGGTGGCGTTGGCGCCGATCTTGGTCATCCAATCGCCCTTGAGTTCCTTGACGTTTTCGGTGTTGATTTCGTCAAGGGTCGAGAAGCGGGCGTTGGTGGTGCCGCCGCCGTTGGTGATCCAGTTGTCCCCGGCGGCTTCGTAGAGTTCTTCCGAGGTGAATTTCGGCGCCAGCGTGATGCCGTTGGAGGCGGTGACCTTTTCGCCTTCTTCGCCTTCCGAGGATTCGGTGGTCGATTCCTGGGCCGAGGTCTGGCCGGCGGCGACGGTGGTGGTCGAGTGATGGCCGGTGAAGTGACCAAGGAAGAACCCTGCTACGAAGGCGATCACGACGCCCATGCCGATCGCACTGACTGCCACTGCTGCCCAGAATTTGAGCCCCAGTTCTTTCTTTTCCACCCGATGCGCCCTTTCCGAAGTCTGTACCGCTGTGTCTGCGGGAGCGCAGACGACATACCCACGAGCATTCAATTTAATGCGTATCGGAAACCTATCGAGTCGAGAGGACCGGCGAACGTTTGCACAGCCGTATGTCCAGGCATTCCGCCAACCTGCCGGGCCGAGGTTCCGTGGTCCCTAGACTCGGACGCGTGGCGCCGATCCCCCGCACCGACCTCGACGTCTTCGGGCTGAACCTCGGCTGCAACGTCTTCGGCTGGACCGCGAGCCGCGAGGAGTCCTTCGCCGTGCTCGACGCCTACGTCGCCGCGGGCGGCAACTTCCTCGACACCGCCGACTCCTACATGGCCCGCGTGCCGGGCAACGAAGGCGGCGAGTCGGAGGCGATCATCGGCGAATGGCTGGCGGCGCGCGGGCGGCCCGACAACCTCGTGATCGCCACCAAGGTGGGCAAACTGCCGGGCTTCGCCGACCTGCGGCCGGCGACGATCAAGGCCGCCGCCGAGAACTCGCTGCGGCGCCTCGGGGTCGAGACGATCGACCTCTACTACGCCCACTTCGACGACACCGAGACGCCGCTGGCGGAGACGCTGGGCGCGTT
>MKSH01000012.1:17493-20508 GCA_001898095.1 Solirubrobacterales bacterium 70-9
TCCCCGCTACGTCGCCCTGCAGCCCCACTACAACCTGATGGAGCGCGAGTTCGAGACCGACCAGCGGCCGGTCTGCGAGCGCGAGGGCGTGCCGGTCCTCCCCTTCTACTCGCTCGCCAAAGGCTTCCTCACCGGCAAGTACAGGCCGGGCGGCGCGAGCATCGACAGCCCCCGTGCGGAAGGCGCCGCCGAATACCTGGACGAGCGCGGCGAACGCATGCTGAGCGCCCTCGACCACATCGCCGCCGCCCACGGTGTCGCCCCGGCCACCATAGCCGTCGCCTGGCTGCGCGAACAGCCGACGGTCCTGTCCCCGATCGCCAGCGCCCGCACCCCCGCCCAGCTCGCCCCCCTGCTGGCCTCCGTCCAGCTCTATCTCACCGACGACGAGCGCACCCAACTCACCGCGATCTAGCCGTCCCGCGAACGGGTCCGCGGAGCCCAGCGTCCCGCGAACGGGTCCGCGGGGGGACCCTGAACGAACCTCCCCGCTGTTGTGAGTGAAGGGTCCCCCCGTGGACCCGCGAACGTTTCGTCCCTTGCAGTTTCGTCCCATCCCAGATCGGGAACGACGACCCGAATGGCCGATCTCGTCCTAGGCCCCCTCCTTCGCTACGTCTCCGACACCGAGGTGACCCTCTTCGTCGAGACCGACGAGCAATGCGAGGTATCGATCCTCGGCGCGGTCGAGCCGACCTTCCGGGTCGAGGGCCACCACTACGCGCTGGTCCGGGTCGAAGGCCTGAAACCCGGCACCGACCACCCCTACGACGTGCGCCTCGACGGCGAGGTGCGCTGGCCAGAGGCCGACTCGGGACTACCGCCGTCCTCGCTGCGCACGCTCGGCGGCGAGGGCCCGCTCGACGTCGCCTTCGGGTCCTGCCGGGTCGCCGTCCCCCACGAGGAGCCGTGGACGAAGTCCAAAGACGAGGACGAACGCGGCCACGAGGTCGACGCGCTCTGGGTCCTGGCCCAGGAAATCAGCCGCGACGACTCGCGCCGTCCCGACCTCCTCTTCCTGCTCGGCGACCAGATCTACGTCGACGAGGGGAGCCCGGAGACGCGCGCGAAGATCGGCGAGAAGCGGGGCACGGAAACCGCCCCGGAAGCCGAGGTGACCGACTTCCAGGAGTACACCTGGCTCTACCAGGAGAGCTGGCGCGAGCCACTGATCCGCTGGCTGTTCGCGAACGTCTCGACCTCGATGCTCTGGGACGACCATGACATGAGCGACGACTGGAACATCTCCGAGTCGTGGGTGGCGGAGATGCGCGA
The DNA here is from genome assembly GCA_001898095.1 of Solirubrobacterales bacterium 70-9. Taxonomy (GTDB): domain Bacteria; phylum Actinomycetota; class Thermoleophilia; order Solirubrobacterales; family 70-9; genus VAYN01. The sequence goes on from MKSH01000012.1 coordinate 18,769, forward strand.
GCGCTCCTGGTGGCACCGCCGCCAGATCGGCTGCATCGCCAGCTACTGGATCTACCAACACCTCGGCAACCTCTCCCCCGCCGTCCTGGATGAAGAGGAGGTCTACGCGGCGGTGCGCGGCAACCAGCACGCCGAGGAGGTGCTCTTCGACTGGGCCGAGCGGATCGAATCGAACGGCTCCGGCGTGCGCTGGAGCTTCTGCCGCGACCTGAACGGGACGCGGGCGATCTTCGTCGACTCGCGGGCCGGGCGGGTGCTCGACCCCGGTGCCCGGCGGATGGTCGACGAGAAGGAGTGGGAGTGGATCGTCGCCCAGACCGAGGGCGACTTCGACCACCTGCTGGTCGCGACCACGGTGCCCTGGCTCCTCTCCCCCGGGCTCGACCGGCTCGAGGCGTGGAACGAGCAGGTCTGCGACGGGGCGCACGGGGCGCTTGCGGCGCGACAGGCGGAGAAGCTGCGGCGGGCCGTCGACTTCGACCACTGGGGCTGCTTCAGCCACTCCTTCCGGGCGCTGCGCGACCTGCTCGGCGAGGTCGCCGCCGGGCGCCGCGGGGCGCAACCGGCCTCGGTGATGGTGCTGGCGGGCGACGTCCACCACGCCTACCTCTGCGAGGTTGGCTGGCCCGCGAGCGAGGCGGCGGGCAAGGCGCCGATCTACCAGGCCGTCTGCTCCCCGTACCGCAACCCGCTCTCTACCAAAGAGCAGGCGGTGATCCGGGCGGGCTTCACAGCGCCCTTCACCCGGGTCGCTGCGGCGCTGGCGAAGGCGGCCGGGGCCGAGGATCCCGGCATCCGCTGGCAGCTGCGCGACGGCCCCTGCTTCGACAACCAGGTGGCGACCCTCCACCTCGACGGCCGCACCGCGACGATGCGGCTCGACAAGACCGTCCCCGGCGACCGCGACGAGCAGTCGCTGCAGACGAGCTTCGAGCGCCGACTGGCTTAGCGGCGCTCAGGGAACCGAGGCCGTCTTCTCGCAGTTCGTCGCCGTGTCGTGGCCGCCGCCGCCGACGCAGTCGTCGACGCCGCCTTTGCCGTCGAGCTTGTCGTTCCCGCCGCGGCCGAGCAGCGTGTTGGGACCGTTGTCGCCGGTGAGGATGTCGTTGCCGGGCGAGCCCTCGATCTTCTCGGTCGAGGAGTCGATGTGACCGGGGGTGCAGTTGCCCACCCCAGGGGTCGTCACCGCGCCGCCGATCGTCGCTTCGACGGCGACGCTGCCCGAGTTGTGGACGCGGGCGAAGGAGGCGCTGTCGTTGGCGCCGGGGCCGCCGTTGAAGGTATCCCCGTCGCAGGGCTGGCCACCGATCATCAGGTCGGAGCCGGGGCCGCCGTTCATCGTCGCCGCGCCCGAGTCTTTGCGCGGGTGAAAGATGTTCACGCCGTAGAGGACGTCGTTGCCGCCGCCCCCTTCGAGCGTGTCGGGGACCGAGTCTTCGCCCGCGTAGAGGACGTCGTTGCCGGGACCGCCGACGAGTTTGTCGGAGCCGGTGCCGCCTTCCAGGGTCGAGGAGATCGAGTGCGGGACGCTCTGGCCGATAGTCAGTTCGTCGTCGCCCGCGCCGAGGTTCGCTTCGATCGCGTCGACCTTGCCGGTGCAGGTGATCGTGCCGCTGCCGGTGCAGTCGGGGTTGGTCGGGTCGCCGTTGGTGATGTCGGCGCCGCTGATCACGTACTTGCCGGCGGAGTAGCTGACCACGCCCTGGTCGGGGCCGGGGCTGCCGGTGAGGATCAGCGTCG
>MKSH01000012.1:20528-23002 GCA_001898095.1 Solirubrobacterales bacterium 70-9
AGCCGCCGCTGCACTGATCGGTGCCAGGGCCGCCGAAGGCCGCGTCGCCGGAGCCCGCCGCCTCCAGGTGATCGTCGCCGGGGCCGCCGTCGAGCCGGTTCGCTTCGGAGGAGCCGATCAGCGTGTCGTTGCCGGACCCCCCGATCGCGTCCTCGATCCCTTCCAGGTGCTCGCCCTCGGCGCCGGTGACGGTCTGGGTCGCGAGGTCGATCGTGACCGCGCCGCCGATGCCCATGTAGTCAGCGATGTCGTGTTCGCCGGGGCCGCCGTTGATCTTGTCGTTGCCGGTGCCGCCGATGATCACGTCTTCGTTGCCGGGGCCGCCGTTCAGCGAGTCGTCGCCCTGGTTGCCCTCGACGATGTCCTTGTCGCCTTCGCCGCCGTTCACGTCGTCGTTACCCTGTTCGCCCTCGACCAGGTCGGTACCGGGGCCACCTTCGATCTTGTCGGAGCCGCGGCCGCCGAAGATCTTGTCGTTGCCCGGGCCGCCGTCGAGGGTGTCGGAGCCGCGTTCGCCTTCGATCGTGTCGTCGCCGCCTTCGCCGAAGATTTCGTCGACGCCGCGACCGCCGTCGATCGTGTCGTTGCCTTCGCCGCCGCAGATCAGGTCGTTGCCGCCTTCGCCGTAGATCGTGTTGTCACCGGGGCCGGCGACGATCACGTCAGGGGCCTTGGTGCCATGGATCACGCTCGCGTTGGAGACGATCGTCGCCGGTTTGCCCTGGCAGGTCGGGTCGCCGCCTTGTGCGCCGGGGACGCCGAAGGCAAAGAGGGCGATCAGCGCGGCCAGCGGTGAGAGGAGCGCGAAGGCGGACCGTGCAGGGGTTTTGTGGCGCAAAAAGGCAGGCATGGAAGACATGTCGGCCTCCGTACCCCTGCTACTTAATACCAACTACTGGCGTAGACGGATGTTCGCCGGCGGGCGACATTAGGATCGGTCGCAGTCGCAGTCGCAGCGTCCCTAAAGAAGGAGAGCCAAAGTGAAGATCCGTGCCGCGGTCCTGGAGGAGTTCGGGCAGCCGCTCGCCGTCCAGGAGGTCGAGCTGGCCGAGCCGCGCGCGGGCGAGGTGCTGGTCCGGCTGGAAGCCTGCGGGGTCTGCCACACCGACCTCTACACGGCCTCGGGGGCCGATCCCTCCGGTTACGCGCCGGCGGTGCTCGGGCATGAGGGCGCCGGGGTGGTCGAGAAGGTTGGCGAGGGGGTCGGCTCGGTGGCTCCCGGCGACCACGTGGTGACGCTCTTCTCGCCGCAATGCCGCGAGTGCGTCCACTGCGTCGACCCGCGCACGAACCTCTGCATGGCGATCCGCGCCGAGCAGAACCTGGGCCACCTTCCCGACGGCAGCGTGCGGCTCTCCCGCGGCGGCGAGGACATCCGCCACTTCATGGGCTGCTCGACCTTCGCCGAGTACACGGTGATGCCGGAGATCGCGCTCGCCAAGGTCAACCCGGAGGCGCCGTTCGAGCACATCGCGCTCTTCGCCTGCGGGCTCTCGACCGGGCTCGGCGCGGCGATCAACACGGCGGCGGTGGAACCGGGGACCACCTGCGTGATCTTCGGCGCCGGGATGGTCGGGCTGGGCGCGGTCGCCGGCTGCCGCCTGCAGGGCGCCGAGCGGATCATCTGCGTCGACATGTCGGAGGACCGGCTGCAGCTCGCCAAGGGCCAAGGCGCGACCGACACGATGATCGGCGGGCCCGACGCGGTGCAGCAGATCCTGGCGATGACCGACGGCGAATTCGGCGCCGATTACAGCTTCGAGGCGACCGGCAACGTGAAGGTGATGCAGCAGGCGCTGGAGGCGACGCGGATGGCCTGGGGGCTCTGCACGGTGGCCGGGGTGGCGGGCAAGGGCGAGACGCTCGACGTCGTGCCGCGCCTGCTGATCACCGGCCGACGGGTCGCCGGATCCTCGTTCGGCGGCGTCAAGGGCCGCGACCAGGTACCGGTGCTGATCGAGCGGGCGATGGCCGGCGAGATCGACGTCGCCCCCTTCATCTCGCACAAGATCACGCTCGACGAAGTGAACCGGGGCTTCGAGCTGATGGAGGCCCAGGACGGCATCCGCAGCGTGATCGAGTTCAACTGAGGGTCGGGGCGGCTGCTTAGGGACGGGGTAAGGGACCCGGCCCTCTCGTAGGCGGTCCGGGCAGGCTGTGAGCGCCTACGAGAGGGCCGCGTCACGGGGAGAGGGCGAGGGTGCGCGTCCCGGGTGTGGAGCGAAACCGTCCCGATGAGGCGGAAAGGCTCCACAGGCCGCCGGAGACGCCGGGAACTCCACGTTCCCCAAGGGAAGGCGCCCGAAGTGACCCTTCCGTGACGCCCGAGATGTTGATGGGCCGAAAAGCGCTCTATATCAGCGCTTTTCGGCCCATCGACCTGAGGGCGTCGCGGAGGCGTGACGTCTTTCCCCGGATGCGCGCGGGATTTGCGCAGTTCCTGCCGAGAGCCTCGCGTCCTGGGCGTCTCGTGG
>MKSH01000012.1:23067-39183 GCA_001898095.1 Solirubrobacterales bacterium 70-9
ATCGCGCCGTCCGACCGCCCCGCCCCGACTCCGGGTGGCCGCTACCGTGTCGCCGATGCTGGTTCGCACCGGATACGACCGCCATTACGTCGGCGCCTGCCGCGAGTCGGTCGGCGCCGCGATCGAGGAGCTGCGCCGGGTCGGGGCGTCCTCGGCGGCCTGGAATCAGCTGCTGCCGGCGCTCGACCGCTGGTTTGAGCTGCGCAACCCGAAGATCGAAGGGCGCGACGGCAACCCGCTGAACGAGGTGCGGGTGCTGGCCGCCTCGGTGACCGAGCACGGCTCGGTGGTGGTGGTCCCGCGGGGGATCAAGCTCAGCCCGGACACCTCGGTGTTGGGCTTCGCCGAGGGCGAGGAAATCAGCCTGGACGGCGACTCCTTCGAACGACTTTTCGACGCCTTCCTCGCCGAAGTCGAAGCAAAGTTCACCTGATCCGCCCCGGCGGGGCGATTGCGCAGTAGGTTTCGCGACCGTGGCGGTCGAGATCACCACCGTGAAGGGGCGCCGCGCCGTAGGCGAATTCATCGACCTACCCTTCCGCCTGCACCAGGGCACCCCCTGGGTGACGCCCCTGAAACTCGAGCGCCGGGTCTTCCTCAGCCAGAAGCTGAACGCCTACTTCAAGCACGGCGAGGCCGAGTATTTCCTCGCCCGCCGCGACGGCCGCGTGGTCGGCCGGATCACCGCCCAGGTCGACTTCGCCTACAACCAGTTTCACGGCAGCCGGACCGGGATGTTCGGCTTCCTCGAGTTCGAGGACGACCCGGAGATCCTGCGGGCGCTGCTCGCCGCCGCGGAAGCGTGGCTGCGGGCGCGCGGCTGCGACCAGATGCTGGGGCCGATGGATTTCAACCTGAACGAGGAGGGCGGGGTCCTGATCGAGGGTTTCGACCTGCAACCGCTGATCCGCCAGAACTGGCACCCGCCCTACTACCAGCGGCGCTGCGAAGAGGTCGGACTGACGAAGGCGATGGACCTGCTCTCCTGGAAGCTCTCGATCGACGACCGCGCCTCGATGAAGCCGATCATCGAGAAACTGGCGATCCGCTGCCGCGAGAAGTACGGCGTGACGGTGCGCAAAATGACCCGCCGCGGCCTGCGTAAGGACCTCGACAAGTTCGCCGAGGTCTACAACTCCGCCTGGTCGGAGAACTGGGGCTTCGTCCCCTACTCGAAGGAGGACCTCGACGCCTACGCGCTCGACCTCCAGCTCGTCTTCTCGCCGGAATGGTTCATGGTCGCCGAACGCGAGGACGAGACGATCGCGATGGCGATCACCGTGATGGACGCCAACCAGCTGCAGAAACGGATGGGCGGCAAGCTCTTCCCGCACGGCTGGTGGGACTTCCTGATGCGCAACCGCACCACCGACCAGCTCCGCGTCGGCTTCCTCGGCGTGAAGCCCGAGTGGCAGCACACCGGCGTCGCCGCCCTCCTCTACGTCGAACACTTCGAAGCCGCCGCCCGCACCCGCCTCAAACACGGCGAGGCCGGCTTCATCCTGGAGACCAACCACGCGATGAACTCCGGCCTCGAAGCGATGAACGGCCGCGTGGTGAAGAAGTACCGCGTCTACGAACGCACGCTGTAGCGCGCGAGACTGCGGTAAGGGCCGGCGCCTGAGGCGTCTGGACCAAGCAGATCAAGGACGCAGGGAACGAGGCGAGGGGAGCGCACTCCGGTGCGTGACCCGAGCCGAGCGACCGAGGACGCCGATATGCGCCGGTCCAGGCGCCTCAGGCGCGGCGGAAGGCGACCACGCAGTTCTGGCCGCCGAAGCCGAAGGCGTTGGCGATCGCGGTGGTCGGCTCGGCATCGCGGGCGGTGAGGGCGACGTGGTCGAGGTCGCACTCGGGGTCCGGGTTGGTGAGGTTGATCGTCGGCGGGAGGACGCCGTCACGCATGGCGAGCAGGCAGACCATGCCCGCCAGGGAGCCGGCGGCGGCGATCAGGTGGCCGACCATCGACTTCGGCGAGGAGACCGGGATGTTGTCGGTGGCGTCGCCGAGGGCGGCGCGGATCGCGCGGCTCTCGGAGACGTCGTTGGCGCGGGTGGCGGTGCCGTGGGCGCAGATGTAGCCGAGCTCCTCGGGGGCGATACCGGTCCGCTCGAGGGCGAGGCGGATCGCCCCGGCGGCGTAGTCGCCGCTCGGCTCCGGGGCGCTCATGTGGAAGGCGTCGGAGGTGAGGGCGCCGCCCGCCACGCGGCCGTAGGAGGTGGCGCCGCGGGCCTCCGCGTGGGCGGCCGACTCGATCACCATCACCACCGCGCCCTCGCCGAAGACGAAGCCGTCGCGGTCGGAGTCGAAGGGGCGGCTGGCACCGGTCGGGTCGGCGTTGTTCTCCGACAGCGGACCCATGTTGGAGAGCCCGGCGAAGACCGCCTCGGTGATCCCGGCATCCGCCCCGCCGGCGATCACCACGTCGGCCTCACCGCTGAGGATGAGGCGGCGCGCCTCGAGGATCGAGTAGGTGCCGGTCGCGCAAGCGAGCGCGCTGGCGGTCACCGGGCCGTGGACACCGAGGTCGATCGCCACCTCGCAGCTCGCCATGTTCAGGATCGTCGAGGCGACGTAGAAGGGGCTGACCGCTCGCGGCCCCTCCTCGAACAATGCCCGCATGGCGCGTTCGGTCTCCGGCGTGCCGGCGACGGCGCTGCCGATCGCCACCGCGACCCGGTCCGCCTCGCCCGCCACGTCGAGACCGGCATCGGCGACGGCCTCACGCGCCGCGACGATCGCCAGCTGCGAGAAACGAGCGCTGCGGTGAGCCCGCTTCGCACCCAGGGCCTCGACCGCGTCGAAGCCGCTGACCTCGCCGGCGATCCGCGTCGCCAGCTCGGAGGCATCGAACTGGGTGATCGGGCCGATCCCGGATTGCCCGGCGACAAGCGCGCGCCAGGTCGACGGCGCATCGAGGCCCACCGGGGTGAGCGCGCCGAGCCCGGTGACGACTGGGTCTCCTGCTGGGTTCACTGCGGACGGCACCGAGAAGTCATGCGGCGCCGATTATCGCTGTTTGCCGCCTGTGGCCGCACTCCGGACCGCCTGATCGGGGTACGGCACGCCGCCTCACGACTGGCCCCCCATATACGGTCCTACGAGTGCATCTTTACGTTCGGGATACCTCGGGACGCCTCGAAGGTGAGATCTCGGTCCCCGCGTCCAAGTACCACGCCCATCGGGCGCTGATGCTGGCGTCGCTGGCCGAGGGGGAGAGCCGCATCAAGGGCGGCGTGGCGGCCAAACACGTCCAGTCGACGATCGAGGTGCTGACCGGGCTCGGGACCCAGATCGAGAAGACCGAGTACGGCTTCCTCGTCCGCGGCGGGCTCCCCTACCGGCCGCTCCGCGACACCGTCTCGGTCGGCTCCTCGGGGACCACCCTCTACTTCATGATCGGGCTGGCCTCGCTGGCCGACGCGCCGGTCACGATCACCGGTCAGAAGTATTTCCAGCGGCGGCCGGTCGGGCCGCTCCTGGAAGCGCTCTCCTCGATGGGGATCGAGCTCGCCTCCGCCAACGCGACGCCGCCGATCACGGTTCAGCCGCAGCGCCCGCGCGGTGGCCGCGTCTCGATCGCGGGGACGCTGTCGCAGTGGATCTCGGGTCTCCTGATCGTCGCGCCGTTCGCGAGCGGGCCGACGACGATCGAGGTCGAGGGCACCCTGAACGAGCAGCCCTACGTCGAACTGACGGTGAACATGATGCGGGACTTCGGGCTCGAAGTCGGCGTCGCCGATGACTGGCGCCGCTTCGAGATCGAGCCGAACCAGGTGGCGCACCCGGCCGAGATCACCCTCCCTCCCGACATCGGCTCGCTCGCCTTCGGCCTCGCCGCCACCTCGATCCCCCCCTCCGACGTGCTCTTCCGAGGCGTCAACGAGATCGACGGGACCAAGGTCGACCATCCCGAGGCCCACTTCCTCGACGTCGCCGCCGAGATGGGGCTGCCGATGGAGCTCGACCCGGCCGCGGGCGGGATGCGGGTGCGCCACCACGGGGTGCGGCTGCGCGGGGTCGAGATCGACTGCCGGCCGATGCCCGACATGCTGCCGGTGCTCTCCACCATGGGCCAGTTCGCCGAGGGCGAGACCCGTTTCTCCAACGTCGCCCACGTGCGGCTGAAGGAGTCCGACCGGGTCGTCTCGATGCTGCAGCTGAACCGGATGGGCGGTGACGTCGAAGAGCAGGGCGACGAGTTCGTCGTGCGCGGGATCGCGGGCGAGCTGACCGGGTCCCCGCTCTCCAGCTTCAACGACCACCGCGTCCACATGGCGCTGGCGGTGGCGGCCTCGCGGGCGCACGGCGAGAGCTCGCTGACCTACCCGAACGCCTACCGGATCTCCTATCCCGGCTTCCTCGAAGATATGCAGGCGATCGGGCTCGACCTCTCGATCGAGGACGACCGCGAGCGCTCCGCCGCCGGCGTGCCGGTCGGCGCGGGCGAGGCCGAGAGCGGGCAGCGGGCGGTGGAGTCGATCGCGGTCGACCAGGCGGCGGAGATCCCGATCGTCGACTGGGTCGGGCGCTGGGCGCGCGAGCGGCCCGGCGAGAACGCGGTCGTCGACGTGCGGGCGACCGGCACCCGGGTGTGGACCTGGGAGGAGCTCGACCGGGAGGCCGACAAGGCGGCGGCGCTGCTGCTGGAGCTGGGGGTCGAGCCGGGCGAGACGGTCGCCTACCAGCTGCCGAACTGGGGCGAGTTCGTGATCCTCACCCTGGCCTGTATGAAGGTCGGGGCGATCTGCTGCGCCCTGATGCCGATCTTCCGCGAGCGCGAGATCGGCTTCGCGCTGCGGCGCTCGAAGGCGCGGGTGCTGGTGGTCGCCGAGGAGTTCCGCGGGCGCAGGCACGCCGAGGAGGCAGCGGCGATGCTGGCGGGCGCGGCGCGCGGCGACGGCGCGGCGACGAACGGCGCGGGCGCGCACGGCGACGCGGCGGCGGGCGGCGGGTCCGGCGACGACGGGCCGCTCGGCGTCGAGCACGTGCTCGTCGTCGGCGCCACGAGGGCCGCTCCGGCGCTGCCGAAGACCGACGGCGCCCGCTGGCACGACTTCGCCGCCGCCGTCGCCGGGCAGGAGCCCGACCGGGAGGCGATCGTCGCCCGCAAACCGGGGCCGACGGCGCTGTCCCAGCTCTTCTTCACCTCCGGCTCGACCGGCGAGCCGAAAGGCGTCCTGCACCGCTACGACGCCCTGACGCGGGCGGCGATGATGGAGGTCGAGCACCTCGGGCTCGGGCGCGACGACACGATCTTCATCCCCACCCCGCTCGCCCACCAGACCGGCCTCCTGTACGGGATGTGGCTGAGCTTCGCGCTCGGCTCGACCCAGGTGATCCAGGACGTCTGGGACGCCCACCGCGGGGCCGCGGCGCTGCGCGAGTGGGACGGCACCTTCGTGCAGGCGGCGACGCCGTTCCTCGCCGACCTGGTGCGGGCGGTCGAGGCAGGCGAGGAGGTGGCGCCGCCGGCGCTGCGGATCTTCGTCGTCACCGGCGCCGCCGTGCCGCGGGCGCTGGCCGAGCGGGCGACGACCGTGCTCTCGGCCTCGGTCTGCGGCGCCTGGGGCTCGACCGAGTCCTGCCTCGGCGCCCTCGCCGCCCCCGGTGACGACCCGGCGAAGGTCTGGGGCACCGACGGGCGGGCGCTCGCCGGCACCCGGATCCGGATCGTCGACGACTCCGACAACGTCCTCGGCCCCGGCGAGGAGGGCAACTTCCAGGTGACCTCGCGCTGCCTCTTCGAGGAGTACCTCGACCGTCCCGACCTGACCGCGGCGGCGATGACCACCGACGGCTGGTACCGGACCGGCGACCTGGCGACGATCGACGGCGACGGCTACCTGCGGCTCACCGGCCGGGTGAAGGACATCATCAACCGGGGCGGCGAGAAGATCCCGGTGGCGGAGATCGAGCAGCTGCTGCACCAGCACGCGGCGGTGGCCGAGGTGGCGATCGTGGCGATGCCGGACGAGCGCCTGGGCGAGCGCGCCTGCGCCTTCGTCGTCCGCGATCCCGACTTCGCCGGCGCCTTCGGCCTCGCCGAGGTGCGCGAGTGGCTCGACTCGCAGGAGATGTCGAAGCACTACTGGCCCGAGCGCGTGGAGACGATCGAGCAGATGCCTCGCACGCCGAGTGGAAAGATCCAGAAGTTCGTCCTGCGCGAGCGGGCGAAGGGGCTCCGGCCGGAGCCGCACCTGATGCCGTCCGAGACCGAGGAGGAGCCCGTCCGATGACCCCGCAAGCCGCGATCCCCCTGCCCGAGACCTTCGACGAGTCGGGCTTCGAGGAGCTGAAGGCGGAGATCGCCGCCTACGTCGCCGAGGAGGGCGAGGAGTGGACGCGGCGGATCGAGGCCGAGCGCGCGGTGCCGCCGGAGCTGCGGGTCGAGCTGAAGGAGCGCGGTTACCTCTCGCTGGCCGGGCCGGCCGAGTACGGCGGCCGCGGCATCCCCTTCTCCCGCTACCTGGAGCTGCTGGAGCTCTTCGCGATGTCGCACGCGTCGCTGCGGATGATCGTCCACGTCGCCAACGGGGTGTGGCGCTCGGTCGACCAGTTCGCGACCGAGGAGCAGCGCCGCGACTACGTGATGCCGGCGGTGACCGGTGACCTGACCGTCGCCTTCACGCTGACCGAGCCGACCGCCGGGACCGGCGCCGACCTGCGCTGCGAGGTGGAGCGCGAGGGCGACACCTACTACCTCTCCGGCGAGAAGCACCTGATCACCTTCGGGGTGAGCTGCGACCGCTGGCTGCTGTTCGCGCGGCTGGCAGGGACGAAGGGCGCCGACGGGACGGTGGCGCTGCTGGTCGATCGCAACACGCCGAACGTGCAGGTCGAGGACATGGGCGAGTCGCTCGGCGTGCGCGGGACCGACCACGCGCACCTGGTCTTCGACCGTGCCCCGGTGCCCGTCGCCGACACGCTCGGCGAGGAGGGCAAGGGCCTGCAGGTCGCCTTCGGCGGCTTCCTCACCCCGAGCCGGATCGCGGTCGCGATGACCTGCGTCGGGCTGGCGCGGCGGGCCCAGGAGCTGGCCGCCGAGCACGCCGCGCGCCGAGTCACCTTCGGCAAGCCGCTCTCGCAGCGCCAGGCGATCTCCTTCGCGCTGGCCGAGAACGCCGCCGACATCGAAGCGGCGCGCCAGCTGACCCTGCACGCGGCGCGGCGCTGGGAGGCGGGCCAGGCCGACGCCCCGGTCCTCTCCTCGATGGCGAAGCTGACCGCGGTCGACATGCTCGGCCGGGTCACCGACAAGGCGCTGCAGGCGCACGGCGGGATCGGCTTCTGGGCCTTCTCGCCGATCGAGCGGGTGTACCGCGACGCGCGGGCGCAGCGCTTCGAGGAGGGCACGAACGAGATCCAGAAGACGATCATCGCCCGCGAGGTCTTCGCCCCGGTCCACGCCTCGATCGCCGAGCGGGAAGTCGGCTGATGGCGGCTGACCCAGGGTTCGCGGCCGACAAGGTCGCGCTGATCACCGGCAGCTCGCGCGGGATCGGGCGCACGCTGGCGCTCTCGCTGGCCGACCAGGGCGGCTCGGTGGTCGTCAACTACAAGGCGAACGAGGACCTCGCGGACGAGGTCGTCGCCGGGGTGAAGGAGCGCGGCGGGCGGGCGATCGCGGTGCAGGCCGACATGGAGTCGCCGGAGGAGATCGACAAGCTCTTCGACGCGGCCCGCGAGGAGTTCGGCCGGCTCGACTACTACGTCGACAACGCGGCGGCGTCGAGCTTCAAGCTGATCAAGGACCTGAAACTGCACCACCTCGACCGCTCCTACGCGATGAACGTCCGCTCCTTCGTGCTCGGCGCGCAGCGGGCGGTGCAGCTGATGACCGACGGCGGGCGGATCGTGACGCTGTCGAGCTACGGCTCGATCCGCGCCTACCCGACCTACGCCAACCTCGGTGCCGCGAAGGCCGCGCTGGAGGCCTACGTCCGCTACATGGCGGTGGAGTTCGCGCCGCTCGGGATCAACGTCAACGCGGTCAACGGCGGCATCATCGAGAGCGACTCGAGCGCCTACTTCTACGGCGTCGACGGGATGCCGGGCCTCGACGTGGTGCTGCCGAAGATCCCGAAGCAGCGGATGGGGACGGTGAAGGAGGTCGCCGACACGGTCGAGTTCCTGCTCGAACCGCGCTCCGAGTACATCACCGGGCAGTCGCTGGTCGTCGACGGCGGTCTGACGGTGATCGCGCCGCCGTTCTTCGACGACGCGGGCGAGGCGCTGCAGCTGCCCAAGCGGGATGCCTGAGCCGGGCGGTTCGCTGGACCACATCTTCACCCCGATCGAGATCGGGGGGTTGCGACTCCCGCACCGGATCGTGATGGGGTCGATGCACCTGGGGCTGGAGGGGCTGCCCGACGCGGGGCCGCGGCTGGCGGCGTTCTACAGAGAGCGGGCGCTCGGCGGTGCCGGGCTGATCGTCACCGGCGGCTGGGCGGTCAGCGCCGACGGGGCGGCGGACGGGAGCTACGGGGTGCTCGGCTCCGGCGGCGGTCGTCATTTGACCCGCCCCGAGGGACAAACGACGACCGCCGCGCTGGAGACGATCGCGAAGGCGACGGAGGGGACCGAGGCGCGGATCGCGCTGCAACTGTTCCACGCCGGGCGCTACGCGCTGGCCGATTCGCCGGGGGAGGTCGTGGCGCCGTCGGCGATCGCGAGCCGCGTGTCGCGGACGGAGCCGCGGGCGCTCGGCGAGGACGAGGTCTGGGACGTGGTGGCGGAGTTCGCGGCCGCGGCGCGGCTGGCGCGGGAGCTCGGCTTCGCGGCGGTGGAGATCATGGGCTCCGAGGGCTACCTCGTCGACCAGTTCCTCTCCCCCGTGACGAACAAGCGGGATGACTCCTGGGGCGGGGACGCCGAGGGCCGGATGCGGTTCGGGGTCGAGCTCGCGAGTGCGGTGCGGGAGGCGGCCGGGGACGAGGTCGCGGTCCTGTTCCGGATGACCGGGGCGGAGTTGATGCCGGAGGCGCGGGACTGGGCGGAGGTCGAGGCGTTCGCGCGCGGGCTCGTGGCCGCGGGGGTCGATGCCCTGAACATCGGCGTCGGTTGGCACGAATCGCCGGTGCCGACCGTGCAGGGCGTGGTGCCGAGCGGGGCGTTCGTGCCTTGGGCCGAAGCGCTGGACGCGTCGGTGCCGGTGATCGCGGGAAACAGGATCAATCGGCTGCGAGACGCGGAGGAGATCCTCGCCGCCGGAGGGATTGACCTGGTCTCGATGTCGCGGCCGTTCCTGGCCGATCCTCGGATCGTGGAGAAGGGACGGAGCGGCGGCGCGGTGAACGTCTGCATCAGCTGCGACCAGGCGTGCATCGATCGCTCGCTGGTGGGCGGCCACGTGTCGTGCCTGGTGAACCCGAGGTCCGGCTACGAGGTCGACTTCCCGGCGCAGGACGCCGAAGGGCGCTTCGCGGTGATCGGGGGCGGGCCGGCGGGGATGGAGGCGGCGCGGGTGCTCGCCACGCTGGGCGGGGACGTCCATCTCTTCGAGGCGCGGGAGGAGCTCGGGGGGCAGTTCCGCTGGGCGCGGATGGTCCCGGGCAAGGAGGACTACGGAGCGACGATCTCCTACTTCGAGTCCGAGCTTCGGCGCCTCGGCGTCCACCTCCACCTGGGCCACGAGGTGGGCGAGGACGACGCCGAGGTGATCGCCGGATGCGCCGGCGTCGTCCTCGCCACCGGTGTCCACCCCCGCGCCGTCGACATCCCCGGCTCGTCCCTCCCCCACGTCGTCGACTACGCCACCGCCTTCGAGTCGGGCCTTGGCAGTGCGAAGTCCGTGGCGATCGTCGGCGGCGGGGGCATCGGCGTCGATCTGGCGCACCTGCTCGCCCACGAATCGAGCGATGCCGACGATTTCTACGGCCGTTACGACGTCGAACTTCCTAGCGCGGTTCCTTTTCCGTCCCATAGCCGGAAAAGGCACCACGCAACGGGATCGACCGCCGGAGCTTCGCCGCAGGTGACGGTCATGCGACGTTCGGGACGGGTCGGGAGCGGGATCGGGATCACCACGCGCTGGGTGTGGCTCGACGCGCTGAAGCACGCCGGGGTCGAGACGCGGACCGGGCTCTCGTATCGGCGGATCACTCCCGCGGGGGTCGAGATCGTGCTCGAGGACGGGAGCGTGGAGACGATCGCGGCGGAGCGGGTCGTGATCGCCGCCGGGCAGGAGCGGCGGGATGAGCTGCGGCCGCTGCTGGAGCGGACCGGGGTTCCGTTCCGGGTCGTCGGCGGGGCCGAGAACCCGAGCGAGCTGAACGCTGTGCGGGCGTTCGGGGACGGGCTGCGGGCGGCTTACGAGCTGGCGGGGCTCTGAGCGGCGGCGCTCAGCGCAGCTTGCGGGTCAGCGTCAAGGTGCCGCCCGGTCCCTTGACGCTTACGTTCAGCGTCTTCCCGGCCAGCTGATCGAGGCGCTTGACCCAGGCCTTGGTCGCCGTGAGGCGGAGCCATCGGGGGAGAACGAGACCCCTGCCGCTTTGCCCTGGATCGGCAGCCAGCAGTCGCTGCCGTCGGTCGGGAAGGGGGCGCCGAGGCCGCCGAACGGTACCATGCCGATTTTTTCCACCCCGCCGACGCGGATCGAGACCGCGGCGATCGTGCCGCTCGCCGAGACGTCGACGCGATCGGCTTCGAGGCTGAACCAGCCGGTGAATTCTTCCGAGTAGGGCGGCTGGACCGATTCGCTCCCTGCGCACTCCCCGGAAGCTTCCCGTCCCGGCCGCAGGGACCACGAACCCCCGTCTACCCGGCCGGCGCGGTCGCCGAGATGATCCAGGTCGAGGCCGGCGCCCTCACCTTGCCGTCGACCGCGAACTGCTCCAGCGCCGCGCGGATCTCGCTCGCGATCCGCGGGCGGATCTCCTCGGCCCGGTCGCCCCAGAGGCGGAGGACCTCGCCGGCCGGGCCGAGGGCCATCGTCAGGTCGGTCGCCTGGTCGAGAGTGCCCATCGGCATCGGCAGGTCGTTGCGGCGCAGCTCGATCGCCTCGAAACCGGCGATGTGGAGCTGTTCTGAGACGGTGTCGGCGTTGGCCATCGAGAACGGGCCGGGGCCGCAGGTGGGCTCGTCGGTCTCCTCCGGATGCTGGAGGTACTGGTCGACCACCTGCTCGGCCTCCCAGACCCAGCCGTTGTCGAGCTTCCGCCGCCAGACCACGACGCAGAGTCGACCGCTCGGCGCCATCGCGGCGCGGATGTTGCGCAGCGCCGCCACCGGATTGGCAAAGAACATCACGCCCATGCGGGAGAAGACGTAGTCGTAGGGACCGCCGAGGTCGGCGATCTGCACGTCGCCGAGGCGGAAGGAGACGTTCGCGAGCCCGGCCGCCGCGGCCTCCTCGCCGGCGGCCTCGACGAAGCGCTCGGAGACGTCGATGCCGACCGCCTCGCCCGCGGCGCCGACCAGCTCGGCCAGTCGCCGGGTGGTGTCGCCGAAGCCGCAGCCGATGTCGAGGGCGCGGTCGCCGGGGCGCGGCGGATGGGCGGCCATCGCGACGTCGCCGTGGGTGCCGAGCCCGTCGGCGACGAAGGGCCGGAAGCGCACCCAGCGGTCGAAGAGCGGCCCGTCCCAGGCCTCGGTCGCCTCCGCGTTGGCGGGAGCGACGTCGGCCACCGCGCTCAGTCCTCCTCGATCGGGCGGTAGCCGGAGCAGAGCGTGCGCATCCAGCCGATCCGGCCGTCGCGCTCGGAGAGGTACACCTGCTGCTCGACCCGGAAGAGGCCTTCCGGGTTGCGGACGCGGAAGCGGTAGGCCACCCGTTCGCGATCGGCGAAGGCGTCGGTCTCCACCCGCTCCAGCTCCTCGATCTCGTCGGAGTCTTCGAACCAGGTGCGCAGGACCGAGCCGATCACCGCGTCGGGATCGTCCGCCTCCCAGTTGCGGCGCGGGGTGAGGCCGCGGAACTCGATCTCCGGATGGAGGAGGGCGCGGATCGCGTCGAAGTCCTTCGCCGCCAGCGCCGCCGCGAACGCGCCGCCGAGGGAAGCCGACGGGTCGGCTTTGACAGTCTCGGACACACACCGATCCTGGCGGCCTCGTCCCCGCCTGTCAACGAGAGGAGACCCGATGTGCTTCGAGTTCGACGCCCGGCCGCCTGAGCTGCCCGACGGGCGCGCGGTGATCGCGGGCGGTGCCGCCGCCGAGTCGCTGATTCTGACCGCGGCCGACGGCAACCGGTTCGCCGCGGCGCTGGCCGAATCGCCCGAGCCGTCCGGCCCCGGGGTGGTGATCCTCCCCGACGTGCGCGGGCTCTACCGCTTCTACGTCGAGCTGGCGGAGCGCTTCGCCGCCGCCGGGCACCATGCGATCGCCTTCGATTACTTCGGCCGCACCGCCGGGGCCGAGGCGCGCGACGAGGGCTTCGACTGGAAACCGCACGTCGCCGCGACCACGGTCGAGGGCGTCCACACCGACCTCGCCGCGGCGCGGGAGGCGCTCGCCGAGCGCACCGGAGCGAGCCAGTTCGCCTCGGTCGGCTTCTGCTTCGGCGGCGGGCACTCGTTCTGGGCGGGGTCGAACGAGGGCCTCGGACTCGACGCGGTGGTCGGCTTCTACGGGGCGCTGAACGCGAAGGACCGGCCCAACCGCCCGGACCTGGTCGAGCACAGCGACCAGATCAAGCTGCCGGTGCTGGGGCTGTTCGGCGGCGACGACCCGAACATCCCGCCGGCCGACATCGCCGCCTTCGACGCCGGGCTCGAGCGGGCGGGCGTCGAACACGAGATCGTCACCTACCCCGGCGCCCCGCACTCCTTCTTCGACCGCAAGCAGGAGGAGTTCGCGGAGGCGTCGAGCGACGCCTGGACGCGGGTGCTCGACTTCCTCGCCGCCGAACCGGTGGAGGCCTAGCCGCCGGGGCGTTGAGCGGGCCTCAGCTGAGCAGGTCGCGGCGGAGGAAGAGGATCGCGGTCGCGAAGGCGGGCATCACCGCGACGCAGATCGCGCCGGCGCGCCAGCCGTGGGCCTCGACCAGCGGGCCGACCACGGCGGCGCCGCCGCTGGCGCCGATCGTCGAGGCGAGCGAGAGCCAGGTGAAGGCCTCGGTGGCGGTGCCGGCGGCGAGGGTCGTCTGGGCGAGGTTGTTGCGGACCGAGATCTGCGGCGCGATGCAGGTCCCGGCGAGCGCGGCGAAGACGAACATCTCCGGCACCGCGGTGGCGAACATCAGCGGCAGGCAGGTGAGGACCATGATCCCGCCGAGCTTCACCGCAGCGCGGCGCGGCGGGCCGAGCAGGCCGGGGCGGGCGCCCCAGGCGATCCCGCCGAGGGCCGAACCGGAGGCGAGCGCCGCGGTCAGCGGGCCGCCCAGCGCCGAGGAGGCGTAGTGGGCGCCGAAGGCGGGCAGGGTGACGTCGATCGCGCCGAAGCAGGCGCCCAGCGGCAGCCCGGCGAAGACGAGGACGGCGAGGGTCGGCGAGCGCATCGCGCCGAGCCAGTGGCGCTCGGCGTCCGGGTCCGAGCCAGGCGGGAGGGCGAGCAGGCGGTCGAAGGCGATCGTGCCGGTTGCGCCGAGGGCGGCGGCGGCGAGGAGCGCGACGGCGGGCCCGGCCGTCGCCGCCAGGATCCCGACCAGCAGCGGCCCGCTGACGAAGATCGCCTCCATCGAGACCGCGTCGAGGGCGTAGGCGGTTTCGAGCTCCCTCGGCGGGACCAGCTGCGGCCAGTGCTGGCGTAGCACGCCGCCGACCGGCGGCGTGCCGGCTCCGGCGATCGCCGCCGCGACGACCAGCGGCAGCGTCCCCGCCCCGCTCTTTCCCAGGATCACGACGACGACCAGGCCGGCGGCGGTGACCAGCGCGCCGGGGACGAGCACCGGGCGGGTGCCGCGGCGGTCGATCAGACGCGCCAGGATCGGCCCGGTGACGCCGATCCCGATCGTGAACGCGCCGGTGACGATGCCGGCGCTGCCGAAGGAGCCGGTTTCGCCGTGGATGAAGAGGATCAGCCCGACCGCGCCCATGCCGATCGGCATCCGGGCGAGCACGCCGGTCAGGATCAGCGGTCGCACCCGCGGCGCGGCGAAGACCTTGCGGTAGGCGGCGAGGCCGCGGCTGTGCTCGACGGTGGCGGAGGCCATCCCATCAGCGTCGCAGGCCTGCCCCCCACGGTGCGTTCGCAGAAATGACCGCATAGCGGCCAGAAGTGCGAACGCACCCAGCCGGCGGCGACCGCGCGATGGCGGCGGGGCTCAGTCGGGCGGTGGGACGCCGGGGAGGCCGGCGCCGGCGAGCTCGGCGTCCTCCTCCTCGCGGCGGCGCTCCTCCGGGTCGAGGGCACGGCCGCCGCCGCTTGGCAGCGCCCAGGCGACGAGCGCGGCGACGACGCCGATCCCGACCCCGATCCAGATCACCGTCGTGTAGCCGGCGCGAACCGGCAGCTGGGCGCCGGCCAGGGTCTGCGAGGCGAGCACCGAGGCGGCCAGGGCGCTGCCGACCGAGAAGCCGATGTAGCGGACCACCTGGTAGAAGCCGGTCGCGCTCCCGGTCTCCGATTCCGGCACCGCGCGGACGATGATCCCGGGGATCGCGGCGAAGGTCAGCCCGTAGCCGAGGCCGAGCACGCCCATCATCGCGAAGGCGCCCCAGAGGTGGGCGTCGGTGAGGGCGAAGAGGACGCCGCCGCCGGCGACCAGCAGGCAGCCGGCCGGGAGCAGGTTGCGCTCGCCGATCAGCCGCGTCGTCAGCGGCAACATCCGCGCCCCGGCCATGCCGACCACCGAGAACGGCAGCAGGCAGAGCCCGGCGACGACCACCGAGGCGTCGAAGCCGTAGCCGAGCGAGCTCGGCGCCTGGACGTACTCGCTGACCCCCGAGAGGTACATGTACATCGCCACCCCGAGGACGGTGGCGCAGACGTCGGCGCTCAGCACCGCCGGGTGGCGGGCGAGGCGAAGGTCGACGAGCGGCGCCGGCGCGCGCAGCTGCTGGGCGCCCCAGATCAGCAGGAAGACGACGGCGAGGGCGAAGAGGCCGAGCGTCTGCGGCGCCCCCCAGCCCCAGCCGCTGCCCTCGGCGATCGCGATCAGCAGGGCGCAGAGGCCGACGGTGAGGATCGCGGCGCCGGGGAGGTCGAGCCGCGCCTGCGGCCGGCCCGCGGTCGAGGAGACGAAGAACCAGGCGAGCGCCAGCGCCAGCGCCGCGACCACGGCGCCGAACCAGAAGGCGGCGGAGAGGTCGATCCCGGCGAGCAGGCCGGAGATCGGGTAGCCCGCCCCCACCCCGGCGGCGCCGCCGACCGAGATCAGGCCGATCGTCGGCGCGACCCGCTCCGGCGGCAGCTCGTCGCGGGCGGTCGCCATCCCCAACGGCACCAGGCCGAGGCCGACGCCCTGCATCGCGCGTCCGGCGACCAGCACCGGCAGGCTCGGCGCGAGCGCCGCGATCACGCAGCCGGCGATCACCACGAGGAGGCCGCCGAGCAGCGTTTCGCGGCGGTGCGGGCCGTCGCCGAGGCGTCCCATCACCGGGGAGGAGACGACGCCGACGAGCAGCGTCGCGGTCAGCGACCACTGCGCGGCGCTGAGCGAGACGCCGAGGTCGTCGCTGATGCTCGGGATCAGCGGCGCGCCGAGCGAGGACACGATCCCGGTGACCATCATCACGAAGAGGAGGACCCACGGCATCAGCCGGACCCTCGTCTCCGGGGTCATGCGTCGCGCGGCGGCTGCAGCTTCTCGATCAGGCCGCCGAGGGTCTGGGCGGCGTGGGCCAGCTCTGTCAGCTCGGTGTCGGGGAGATCGGCGAGCGCCTCGCGCATGTTCGCGCGGATCTCCGTGCGCAGCTCCTCGAGCTGTTCGCGGCCGAGCTCGGTGATCTCGACCAGGACGACCCGACCGTCGTCACCGGAGCGGCCGCGAAGGACCAGCTTGCGGCCCTCGAGCTTGTCGACCAGTTGGGTGACGGTGGGCTGGGCGAGCGCCTCGGTGGCGGCCAGCTCGGTGATCCGCCGGGAGCCCTCGCTGAGGGTGGCGAGGACGCCGGCCTCGGTGCGCGAGAGCTCGTGTGCGCCGCTCCGCATCAGCAGCCGGGTGAGCCGGTTGGCCCGCCCGAGCAGGGTCGTGGCGACGAGGTCGATCGCCTCGGCGCGCAGCGGAGAGGGCGG
>MKSH01000013.1:0-577 GCA_001898095.1 Solirubrobacterales bacterium 70-9
ATCCGAACTCCGTTCTGGTGGTCACCCTCGACGCCGCCTCCTGCACCGTGGAGCCTCGGGCGGTCGGGTCGTGGGCATTCCTTCGGGAGGAGCGCGACGTGAACGGTCTCGCTGACGTCGAGGCCCTCGGGGCCTGGCTCGACTCTCGCGAGAGCAAGGCCACTACCGTCATGAAGCTGGGTCTCCGGGGAACTGTCTCCTTGTCGGCCGGAGCGCGCCTTGACGACCTCCTGGACGAAATCGGGCTGAAATACGCGTTGCTCGACTCCTGGGACGGGCGCGCCGATCTCGTCCGCTCTCCGGACGACGACGACCTGGTCAACCTCGAGGTCAGTGGCTACGTGCGCGAGACGCTCGATCAGCTGATCGCGGAAGCCGTCGGACCTGGTCCGGCGGCGATCCAGGCCAATGAAGCGCTGAGCTTGCTCTACCGACTCGCGCGATGAGGATCGAGCGAATCACACTGCGCGATTTTCGTGGCGTGGACCATGCCGAGGTCGATTTCGACGTCGACGGTGTGACGATCGTCGAGGGACCGAACGAGACCGGCAAGACCTCCCTCGCCGACGCCTTCGAC
>MKSH01000013.1:639-3109 GCA_001898095.1 Solirubrobacterales bacterium 70-9
CCGGGACGTCGGGCCGTTTGTCGAGGCGGCGCTCATCGTCGGGCCCTATCGACTGGTGTATCGGAAGCGATGGCTGCGCGACCGGTCGACTGAGCTCGAGATCCTCGAGCCTGTGCCGGACCAGCTCACCGGTGAAGCCGCCCACAATCGAATGTCGGCCATTCTCGACGCTGAGACCGATCACGCGCTCTTTTCCGCGCTCCGCTACCAGCAGGGCTCGGCGATAGCCCAGGCGGCGATCGCCGAGGCTCCGAGCCTGGCGGCTGCTCTGGACGCGGCGGCAGGTGGAGGAATGCACGACCCCGGCGACGTGGGCAGGTCCGATGCGTTGCTCGGTCTGGTCGACGCCGAGCGGCGACGTTACTTCACCGACGGCGGCAGGCCGCTGAAGGCGCGCTCCGAAAAATCGGAACGGTTGGGATTGCTGCGTGACGACGTGGCGGCGGCGGAGGCGGCCGTTGCCGAGCTCGACCGAGCGGCCGACCGCTCTACCCGGATCGAGAGGGAGATGTTGGAGCTGGAGGAGCAGATCCCGGAGGCGGATCGGAAGATCGACGCCGGGGTCGAAGCGCTGGGGGCGGTGGAGGTCCTCGAGCAGAAGGTCGAGGCAGCGCGACATGAGCTCGAACTGGCCGAGGTTGCCTTGGGAGACGTCGACGCCAAACTGGAGACTCGCGTCGCGCTGGTCGCGACGGCGGCCCGCGCCGGGAGCGCATTGGCGGAGCTGTCGGAAGGAGTGGCCGACGAGGAGTCGGATCTGGCCGGCGCCAGGGGGCAGGTGGGCGAGGCGGAGCGCTCCCTCGAAACTGCAGATAGAGCTAGAAAAGCTGCGGAGGTCGCCGCGAGGGCTGGCCGTGAGGGGCTGGAGGTACTCGAGCTGAGATACCAAAGGGACGATCTCAGGGAGAGACGCGGGCGGGTCGAGGCGGCGGAAGCGGAGGTCGCCGACGCGGAGCGGTTCCTCGCTGGGCTGACGGTCGATCAGGAGCTTGTCGCCGAACTCGAGGAGGCTCAGACCCGGTGTGCGGTGACCGCTGCCCACGCCGAGGCCGGTCAGGTGCGGCTCGAGGTCGAGGCATTGAAGCCGTTCGATCTGCAGCTCGGTACCGACTGTCGCCGGGTGGAGCCGGGAGAGTCGACCGTGGCCGTCGTCGTCGTCGAGACCGTCGCCGTCATCGACGACATCGCTCGGGTCATCGTGACGGGGCCGCAAGGCGGCGCCGAGATCGAGAGCGAGGTCGATCTTGCCAACGCTCATCTTCGTGGGCTGTTGGAGGCGGCCCAGGTGGACTCCGTCGCTGCGGCCCGCGATCTCCTCCGCGAGCGGTCACGACGTGAAAGCGATCGGGACAACGCTGGCCGGCGTCGGGTGGACGCCCTGAAGGATCTCGAACCGGCGGGGTTGGAGGCAAAACTGGAGCGCGCCGAACAGCGGCTTGACGAACGCGCCGACGGGTCTGAGGATCTGGTCTCGACGCCCGCTGCGTTCGAGGAGGCCCGCGAGCGAGTTCGCCAGGCCGACGGGAAGCTGACGGAGGCGCGAGAGGCTGAAGAGGAGGCGAAGCTCGGCCTGCGCGAGATGCAGGCCACGCTCAGGGTCCTGGAGGACAGGAGCATCGAACGAAGGACGAGGCGCGAAGCCGCCGAGGAGCAGGCGCGGTTGTCGAAGGCGGAGCTCGGCGCGGCTCGCGAGAAAGTCACCGACGGGGCGCTCGAGGCGAGGGCCGCGGAGGCGAAGGATCGGGTCGCGTCGGGGGCGGCTGTGCTTCAGAAGGTCAAGGAGGATCTCGGTGCGAGTGACCCGGCGACGGTCCGAATCACGCTCGAGAACGACCGGAAATTGAAGGAACGACTGAATGCGGACCTGAGTCAGCGGCGCGTCTCGGCCGCCGAGGTCGGAGAACAGCTCAGGCTCGGCGGTCTTGAGGGTCTTTCGGATCGGCTGGCCGAGGCCAAGGCGAAGCTGGCCGAGCTGGATCGCGAGGTTGCTTCCGAAGATCGATTGGCGGCAGCGGCAAAGCACCTGCACGATCTCCTGGCCGAGAAGCGCGAAGTCGCCCAGCAGACCTACGTCCGCCCGTTCGCCGAGAAGGTGAACTCCTACGCCCGAATCGTGTTCGGGCCGGAGGTGAGGGTCGAAGTCGACCATCAAGACTTCTCTCTCGCGGCGCGTACGCTCGACCACACGACGGTGCCGTTCGACTCCCTCTCCGGCGGGGCCCGCGAGCAGCTTGCGGTGCTGGCCCGGCTCGCCTGTGCGGCGCTCGTCAGCCCGGCAAGCGGAGCCGAGTCGCGTCCCGGTGTGCCGGTGATCATCGATGACGCGCTCGGCTACTCCGATCCCTCCCGGCTCGAGAAGCTCGGGGCGGCCTTCGACGTGGCGGGGAAAGACTGCCAGGTGATCGTTCTGACCTGCGAACCCGGGAGGTACCGCGGAATAGGAGGGGCGAAGGTCGTCTCACTCGCCCAG
>MKSH01000013.1:3191-9353 GCA_001898095.1 Solirubrobacterales bacterium 70-9
GTCACGGCGTCGACCTCAAGCCGGCACCGGGCCGAATCTTCATCGTCGGACCGAGTCACACCTTTGGCGACCTGGCCGGAGCGATCGACCTGGCCTTCGCCCGCTGGGACCTCGCCCACCTGCACGGTTTCGAGCTCGCAGACGGGCGTCGGATCGGCATCCTCGACCCTGATTACCCGGCCGAGTGGTTGGACGAGACGACCTTGAAGGTGGCCGAGGAGGTGAAGTCGGGAGATGTCTTCGACTACACCTTCGACTTTGGCGACGACTGGCGCCATCATCTCGCCGTCGAGCCCGGGAAGGCCGACCCGATGGAGGAGTATGGCGCCGTGCCCTCGGCGCCGGTCCCGATCTGGGGCTGGGGGACGATCCCCGACCAGTACTTCCGCGATTCGCTCGACTGAATTCAGCCAGACGGCAGCGCGCGCAGGCAGATCACCGCGCAGCCTGACTGCATGAACGCCAGGCGCAGCTCGGGAGCCGCTCGTAGCGGGTGCGCAGACGGCGGAAGTTGTGAAGCCAGGAGAAGGTGCGCCCGACCACCCACCCTGCCTGCCGAGACCCGAGCTGTGCTCGGCGCCGTGGCGGGCGATGATCGGCTTCACGCCGCGCCTTCGTCGCCGGCCAGTGAGATCTCCGGCCGAGTCGGTGATCAGGTGCCGGTGTGGGCACGGTCTACCGGCGGGGCACCCGTCAAGCTTCCCCTGCAATGCGCGGACGTGGCTGCCGTCGATGACGGCGGTGCTCCAGTCGATCCTCGCGGTCGCGTTCAGCCTCCTCGACGGCTCGTGGTGCAGCCGCTCAAAGACGCTGGCCCTCCGCCAGTCGGCCAGGCGTCGGTGCGCGGTCGCCGGCGAGCAGCCCATCTCTCGCGGAGGGGTGCGGCCACGCGACGCCGGTGAACAGGACGAAGACGATCGCGTTGAAGCAGATGCGGTCATCCACGCGAGGACGACTGCCCTTGGCGTCCCGGCTCGTGGACGCGGGGCATCGGCTCCACCGGACCCCGGGGTCGCCACGCCCCCGCCAGATCGAAGCCGCCACCAGCACCTCCTGATTCGAGTTATGTCTACCCGGTGATCTTCGGCGTCGTTACCTCAAGCCCTCGGACGGAAGGTTTTTGAGGCACCTTCTAAAGTGCGGTTCTCACTCCGACTACCCTCATCCCATGAGCGAGCGGCTCTCCTCGGCGACGCGCATCATCGTCATGGTCTGCTTCCTGGTCGGGCTGGCGATCGTGGTCCTGGACCCGTTCACCTGGAGTCGGGTCAGTGGTGTCGTGCAGCTTCTGGCGGGGGCGATCGCGGTCGTCCTCGTCGCCGCTCTGGTCGCGATGCTGCTCGGACACGGGGAGATGCCGGAGGAGGAGTTCCGGCGGATCTCGGAGCGCAGCGAGCTGATGTCGACGCTGCCGCCCGGGCAGCTGCAGCCGAGCGAGTTCGAAGAAGCGGTGGTACAGGCGATCGACGACCTGCCGGCCGAATTCCAGGAGATCCTCAAAGACGTCCCGATCGTGATCTCCGACCTGGGCCACAAATACGGCGCCTACGGCCACTACATCGGCGACACCGTCGCCCGCGACGACTTCCGCGACCACATCGTCATCTACCAGGACACCTTGGAACGGGACTTCGGTTGGGACCCCGACCTGCTGCGCGCTCAGATCACGAGGACTGTGAGGCATGAGGTGGCCCATCACCTGGGGTGGGACGAGCGCGGGGTGGAAGGGTTGGGGCTGTAGGGGCTTCGGGGGGATCGGAAGGGACGGAAAGGGACGCGGCCCTCTCGGATGCGGTCCGGGCAGGCTGTGACCGCATCCGAGAGGGCCGGGTCACGGGGAGAGGCCTAGGGTGCGGGTCCCGTGCGGGTCCCGGCGGAGATCCGTGGCGAAGGCGTCGGGAACGTCACGTTCATTCAGGGAATAAGTCACGCCTGTCACAGGTCCCCTCGCTCCGTTCGCTGCTTGTACGGGTATGGCGAACAAAGAGCGAACGGAGGTCCGGGGCGGGCCCGGATCCCCGCGAAGGCGCACGCCCGGCTGACGTCCCCCGCATCTCCCTCACGCAAGCGAGGAGATCCTCACGCCCGTGACCCTCCCGCCACTCCATCCCCCCGTGCGTTCGCACTTAGCTCCGCTATGCGGTCATTTCTGCGAACGCGCCGCCGTGCGCGCCCCGGAGGCGTGACGGATCCCCCCGCAAACGCACGGGACCCTGCGCACTTCCCCCCGAAAGCCTCGCGTCCCGGGCGTCTCGGAGGCGGCCACAGCCTGCCCGGGTCGCCTCCGAGACGCCCGAGACGGCCCGTCCCCGGCCGCACGGGTCACGGATCACGCCGCCCGTCCCCGGCCGCAGGCGCGGACCACACCGTCCCGCCTCTAACGCCGGCGCCCTCGCGCGATCAGGGCGCCGGTGATCTCCTGGAGCCAGGCCTTCTCCTCGGTGTCGACGCCCTCCAGTTCGACGCGGCGCTCGCACCAGCGGGCCAGGGCTCGGCGGCCGCCGATTGCGACGATGTCTTCGTTGGTCACCGCGTAGCGGCCGTCGGCCATCGCGGCCATCGCGCCGACGTCGTCGCGGCGGCTGCGGAGGACGGCCTCGACGGCGACGCCGTCGATCTCGGTCGGCGCCTCCGGGTCCTCGCCCGGCCGCAGGGGGCGGACGGAGAAGACCTGGGAGGCGGCGCGGCGGGGGAGCGGGGGCGGGGCGGGTTTGCCGAGCGGGCCCTTCACCCAGCGCTCGGTGAGCTTCTCGACCTGGTCGCGGAGCGGGCCGGCGACGAGGACGTGGAGCTCGTCGCCCTCGCGCAGCTCGGTCGCTCCGCGGGGCGGGATCGCGTGGCCGTCGCGGACGATCACGTTGACCAGCGCCTCGCGCGGCAGTTCGAGGTCGCGCACACGGTGCCCGGCCGCGACCGCACCCGGCGGCAGGCGGAAGGCGACCACGTCGCCGCCCATCTGGCGGATCCGGCCCGACTCGAAGAGGCGCTGGGGCAGCGCCGGCTCGTCGGTGGTGAGGCGCAGTCGCTTGGCCAGCGGCTCGAAGCTCGCCCCTTGGACCAGGGTCGAAGTGACGACGACGAAGAAGACGATCGCGAACTCTTCCTCGCCGCTGCGCACGCCCGCGACGACCGGGAAGGTCGCCAGCCAGATCGGCGTCGCGCCGCGCAGCCCGGCCCAGCCGAGCATGACCTTCTCGCGCACGTTGAACGAGGTGAACGCCGTCGCCACGAAGGTGGCGATCGGGCGGGCGACGAAGATCAGCACCGCGGAGAGGCCGATGCCCTTCGCCGCGACGCCTCCCAGGTCCCCGGGAAAGACGAGCAGCCCGAGCAGGATGAAGAGGCCGATCTGCGCCACCCAGCCGAGGCCCTCGTGGAAGGAGACGACGCTGCGCTTGGCCGGGATCCGAGCGGAGCCGAGGGCCAGCGCAGTCAGATAGACGGCCAGCAGCCCCGACCCGTGGACGACCTCCGAGACCCCGTAGGCGAGCGCCGCCGCGGCGATCGTCGCCACCGGGTAGATCCCGTCCGAGGGCAGCTCGATCCGGTCCAGCGCCCAGACCGCCAGTTTCCCCAGCGCCAGCCCGACGATGATCCCGAGCGCGATCTTCAGCGCGATCAGCCCGATCATGTCGACGGCGCCGTAGTTCGGCTGCTGGATCCATTCGATGAAGCCGATCACGAGCAGCAGGGCGACCGGGTCGTTCATCCCGGACTCGCCCTCGAGCGAGCGCGCCAGCCGCTTCTCCAGGGTCGAGTTGCGCAGCACGGCGAAGATCGCGGCCGAATCGGTGGCGGCGATCGCCGAGCCGACGATCATCCCTTCCAGCCAGCTCAGGCCAAAGATCCATTTCGACGCAATCCCCGCCAGCAGCGCCGTCGCCAGCGTCCCCAGGGTCGCCAGCGAGGCGGCCGTGCCGAGCACCGGGCGGATCTCCGACCAGCCCGAGGTGAGCCCGCCCTCGAACAGGATCAGCACCAGCGCGATCGTGCCCAAGGTCCGCGCCAGCTCGTAGTTGGAGAAGTGGATCTCGCCGATCCCTTCCGAGCCCGCCAGCATCCCCAGCCCGAGGAACAACAGCAGCGCCGGGACCCGCACCCGGTCGGCCAGCAGCGCCCCGGCGATCCCGGCCGCCAGCAGGACCCCGGCGATCAGGATCAGGATGGCGTCGTGGTGGCCCATCCAGGGACCCTAGGGGAGGCTTATGGTCAGACGTTCTCGTCGATCATCGCCAGACGGGCCTCGAGCTCCTCCGGGGAGCCGGGCGTCGGCGTGTCGCCGGCATGCGCGTGCGGGTGGCGATAGACCCAATAGAGCAGGGCGAAGAGCACCCCGGCGGCAAGCAGGAAGCCGAACTCGACCCGGCGCTGCTCGTTGCTGACCAGCGGCACGAAGTTCCAGGCGATGAAGACGCCCGCGCAGGTGATCCAGCGGACCGCGGCGCGTCGCACCTGGCCCTGGGCGACGCAGGCCTGATTGAGCGTCACCGAGGCGAGGTAGAGCCCCATCCCGACCGTCACCAGCAGCAGGCCGAGGCGGTCGTAGGTGAAGTTTTTGCCGAAGGCGATCTGCATCGCTTTCGGGCCGACCAGGGCCATGAAGACGAAGGCCGCCCCGGTGAAGGCGGAGATCCCCAGCAGCACCATCTTCACCGTGTGGCCGAATTCGCGATCGCTGTCGGGATCGTCGGAGGTGTGGAGGCTGGTGAGGTGGGGGAGGATCGAGGTCGAGACCGACTGGAACAGCTGCAGCGGCGCCCGCGCGATCATCAGCACGTTGAAGATGAACCCCGCCTCGGCCGCTCCCTGGAGGCCGCGCATGATCAGCGGCCCGGCGTTGAGGAAGGCCTGTTCGGAGAACATGATCAAGAGGACGGCCGCCGCGAAGCCGCCTCCGTGGCGGAACGAGAAGGCGGCGTCGTCCGCCGCGGCCGGGGTGCCGTCCGGGCGTCCCCCGGCCGACCCCGACACGCCCGGACGCGAAGCGGAGGACGTGTCGGGCCTTTGATTCGATCGTCGTGCCCTACGCTGAAAAGCAAAGGGCACGACGATCAGCGAGAGCGCCGGCGCCGCGGTGATCCCGATCGCCACCATGCTCTGTCCGCTGAGGATGCCGACCACGACCAGCACGGCGAAGATCGTGCGGAAGCAGGATTCGCTCAGGATCAGCGCGACAAAGAGCCCGAACTGCTGTTTCCCGGCCAGGAAGCCGCGGGCGAAGTAGCTCGCCGCGTAGAACAGCACCGAGGTGAAGAAGACCCAGTAGAGGGTTTCGTTGCCCTCCAGGAGGCTGTCCTGGATCGGCCCGCGCAGGGCCAGCGCCAGCACCGCGAAGATCAGCGAGAGGCCGAACTGGATCGTCGAGGCGACCCGCATCGGCTCGCCCAGCGGTTGCCCCTTCACCATCCGCTCGGAGATGTGGCGGCTGAGCAGCTGTTCGATCGGCCGGTAGAGCGTCGAGATCGTGATGAAGACCGCCGACCAGAGCACCGTGATCTGCCCGTAGTCGGGTTTCGACAGCGTGTGCGAGGCGATCAGGAAGTAGGCGTAGGTGATGACCCCGGTCAACCCGACGCCGACCGCAAGGAAGCTCGCCGTCTTGCCGTAGTCGGCGGAGGAGGCAGGGGCTTTCCCGTTGCTCGAGTTGCCGTTCTGGGAGCTCAAGGATCGACCACTCTGGTGGGTTCCTCCGCCTCCGGCGTGGAGCCCTTCTCGTAGTGCGAGGGCGGCACGCCGAGCGCCAGCTCGACCCGTCGCACGCGCTCGAAGATCCGTTGCGTCATCACCCGCTGCCCGGCTAGCAGGTCACCGATCACGCCGAGCGCGAACAGCTGCACCGCGGCGATCATCAGCACCGCGCCGAGGATCAGCGACTGGATGTGCCCGCGCGAGTTGCCGTTGAAGATCGCGTCGATCAGGAACGGCAGCCAGGCGAGCACGGCCAGCGCGCCGACCACGATCGCCGCGGTGACGAACGCCCGCAGCGGCTCGTAGCGCGCGTAGATCCGCAGGATCGCGGGCGTGTTGCGGCGCACGTAGTCCCCGGTCGAACCGGCCAGCCGCGACTGGCGCGTCTGCGCGTTGGTCGAGACCGGCACCTCGTCGACCGCGACCAGCATCTTGCCCGCCTGCACGAGGCTCTCCAGCGTGTAGGTGAAGTTG
>MKSH01000013.1:9408-25387 GCA_001898095.1 Solirubrobacterales bacterium 70-9
CTGTTTCTTCGAGTCGGAGAAGTGCTCGATCCGCTCCACCTGGCGGTCGCCGACCACCATGTCGGCCTCGCCCGCGAGGATCGGCGCGACCAGCTTGGCGACGTCGGCCCCGGCGTACTGGTTGTCGGCGTCGGTGTTGACGACCACGTCGGCGCCCAGCTTCAGGCAGGCGTCGAGCCCGGCCTGGAACCCCGCCGCGAGGCCCTTGTTGTTGGTCAGCCGGACGATGTGCTCGACCCCGCATCGGCGCGCCACGGCGACCGTGCCGTCGGTCGAGCCGTCGTCGATCACGAGCAGCTCGACGCTCTCGAAGCCCTCGAGGGAGCGCGGCAGGTCGGCGATCGTCGCCGGCAGCGTCTCTTCCTCGTTCAGGCAGGGAATCTGGATGATCAACTTCAAAGGCTGCCCCAGAGTACGGGGGGTGGGGGTCGTACCGCGGGGTCGGACTACAATTGACTGATTGACTGATCAGTCAACGACATCAGCCGACCTTAAATTCCTCCGAAAGGCACTCGCGCTGGCCGAGGGCGGCCGCGGCCGGGTGAGCCCGAATCCGCTGGTGGGCGCGGTCGTCGTTCGCGACGGGGAGATTATCGGGGAGGGCTTCCACGCCGAGCTTGGGGGTCTGCACGCCGAGCGGGCGGCGCTGGCCGACGCGGCCCGCCGCGGCGAGGACGTTGCCGGGGCGACGATCTACGTGACGCTCGAGCCGTGTGCTCACCAGGGCCGCCAGCCGCCCTGCAGCGACGCGCTGATCGAGGCCGACCTCGCCCGCGTGGTGATCGCCTCCGAGGACCCGACGAGCAAGGCCGCGGGCAAGGGCCCGGCGCAGTTGCGGGACGCCGGGATCGAGGTCGAGTTCATCGTCGCGGCCGCCGAGGGCGCCGCCGCCCGCGGCTCGGCACCGGAGGGCAATGCCACCGGGCCGGCCGCCGAGGTCGCGCTCGCCGCCCGCCTGATGAACCAGCCCTTCCGCAAGTACGGCAGGACCGGTGAACCGCTGGTCGTGCTGAAGACGGCGATGTCGCTCGACGGCCGCACGGCGACCCCGGAGGGCGCCTCGCCCTGGATCTCCGGCGAGGAGAGCCGCCGGCTGGTGCACGTCTGGCGCGGCGAATGCGACGCGATCGCGGTCGGCATCGGCACCGTCCTCGCCGACGACCCGCTGCTCACCGCACGGCTCGGCGAAGCGCGCCAGCCGGTCCGCGTCGTCTTCGACTCGACCGCTCGCCTACCGCTCGACTCGCAGCTCCTCGCGACCCTCGACGAGGCCCCGGTCACCGTCGTCCACGGCCCCGAGGCGGACCCCCACCGGGTCGAAGCGCTGCTGGCCGCCGGTGCCGAGACGATCGCCGTCGGCGGCGAGGAGCCCGCCGACCGCGTCCGCCCGGCGCTCGTCGGGCTCGGCCGGCGCGGCATCACCAGCCTCCTGCTCGAGGGCGGCGCGACCCTCGCGGGCGCCTTCGCCGCCGCCGGCCAGATCGACGAGGCGCGGATCTTCGTCGCCCCGATGCTGCTCGGCGGCCCGGTCCCCGACGTACCCGTTGCGGCCCTGCAAGGGGCGCCCGGTGAGGCCGAGACCGTGGGAGAGGACACTTTGATCCGGACCCGATTCAAGGAGTGGTGATGTTCACCGGACTCGTGCAGGACATCGGCAGGGTGGAGAGCGTCGAGGGCGGCGTCGAGGGCTCGCGCCTGCGCATCGCCACGCGGCTCGGCCCGGAGATCGGCCTCGGCGACTCGATCGCCGTCAACGGCGTCTGCCTCACCGCCACCGAGGCCGACGCGAGCGGCTTCGCCACCGAGGCGATGAACCAGACGCTCGAGGTGACCGTGATCGGCGCGCTCGAGCCCGGCTCGCGGGTGAACCTGGAGCTCGCGACGCGCGCCGACGAGCGCCTCGGCGGTCACATCGTCCAGGGCCACGCCGACGGCTCCGGCCGCGTCGTCGACATCGGCGAGGACGGCTTCGCCCGCCGCATCCGGATCGAGCTGCCGCCCGAGCTGCTGCGCTACGTCGTCGACAAGGGCTCGATCGCCCTGAACGGCGTCAGCCTCACCGTCGCCGCCCTCGGCGACAGCTGGGCCGAGGTCTCGCTGATCCCCGAGACCCTGGAGCGGACGAACCTCGGCGACGCCGCTCCCGGCGACGCCTGGAACGTCGAGGTCGACGTGATCGCCAAGTACGTGGAGCGACTGCTGTCACCATTGGCTGGAAAGGAGAACGCATCGTGAGCCAGGAGACCAGCATCACCAACAGGATCGACACTTTCACCGAGCAGACCGGCGGCGCCGCCTCCGACAGTCCCTTCGCCACGATCGAGGAAGCGATCGAAGACATCCGCCGCGGCAAGATGGTCGTCGTCTGCGACGGCGAAGACCGCGAGAACGAGGGCGATCTGGTGATGGCGGCGCAGTTCGCGACGCCGGAGGCCGTCAACTTCATGGCGAAGGAGGCGCGCGGGCTGATCTGCCTGGCGCTGACTCCGGACCGCTGTCGCAAGCTCGGCCTCAACCTGATGGCGGCGAAGAACGAGGCACCGCTGCAGACCGCCTTCACGGTCACGATCGAGGCCGCCGGCGGCGTCAGCACCGGGATCTCGGCGCACGACCGCGCGCACACGATCCAGGTCGCGATCGACCCCGAATCGGGTCCGCGCGACCTCGTCGTGCCCGGCCACATGTTCCCCCTGCAGGCGAAAGAGGGCGGCGTGCTGGAGCGCACCGGCCACACCGAGGCCAGCGTCGACCTCGCCCGCCTCGCCGGGTTGATCCCGGCCGGGGTGATCTGCGAGGTGATGAACGACGACGGCTCGATGGCCCGCGTCCCCGACCTGATCCCCTACTGCGCCAAGCACGACCTGAAGATGATCGCGGTCGCCGAGCTGATCGCCTACCGGCGCCGCACGGAGAAGCTGGTCGAACGGGTGGTGGCGACGGCGCTGCCGACCGCCTTCGGCGACTTCCAGGCGGTCGGCTACCGCTCGCTGGTCGACGACAAACACCACGTCGCGATGGTCAAAGGCGAGGTCGACGGGGTGGAGGACGTGCTCGTCCGCGTGCACAGCGAGTGCCTCACCGGCGACGTCTTCCACAGCATGCGCTGCGACTGCGGCGAGCAGCTCGAGTCCTCGCTGGCGATGATCGAGCGCGAGGGCCGCGGCGTCCTCCTCTACCTCTCCCAGGAGGGCCGCGGGATCGGCCTGCTGAACAAGCTGCGCGCCTACAAACTGCAGGAGGAGGGCGCCGACACGGTCGAAGCGAACCTCAAGCTCGGCCTGCCCGCCGACCTGCGGGACTACGGGATCGGCGCCCAGATCCTCGGCGACCTCGGGTTGAGCAGCATCCGGATCATCACCAACAACCCGAAAAAGATCGTCGGCATGGAGGGCTACGGGCTCTCGGTCACCGAGCAGGTGCCGATCGAGTCCGCCCCCAATATCCACAACGAGGCCTACCTGCGTACGAAGCGCGACAAGATGGGCCACATCCTCCACCACCAGGGGCTCGACCTCGACGAGGAAATGCTCCACGAAGAGGAGGAACGCGACGAGCAGCGCGGGCGCGACGGTGCGGGTGTCCCGGCGGGCGGGCGCGAGGATGCCGGGGCCGATGGCTGAGGGCGACGGCGCCTTCCTCGAGGCCTTCGACGCCGGAGATCGGACCACGCTCGGGCCGCTGCGCTTCGCCACCGTCGTCGGGCGCTTCTACGAGGACCTCGCGCAGCGGCTCGAGGCCGGGGCGCGGGCGGGCTTCGAGCTCGCCGGGGTGCCGCTGAGCCAGGTCGAGCACCACTCGGTCCCCGGTGCCTTCGAGCTGCCCTTCGCGGCGAAAGTCCTGGCCGAGAGCGGCGAGATCGACGGGGTCGCCTGCCTCGGCGTGGTGATCCGCGGTGAGACCGCCCATTTCGACTTCGTCTGCGGCGAGTCGGCGCGGGGGATCCAGGACGTCCAGCTGTCGACCGGTGTGCCCTGCGCGTTCGGTGTGATCACCTGCGACACGATGGACCAGGCGCTGGCCCGGGCGGGCGGCGACAAACGGGATCAGGGGCGCAACGCCGCCCTCACGGTTGCGCGGATGGCGGTGCTGAAGCGCCGAGGCTCCTGACCAAGTACCATCCCGCGTCCTATGGCAAAGGTATGTCACAGCTGCGGCAAGAAGCCGGCCTTCGGTCAGTCCCGCAGCCACTCGATGGTCGCGACGAAGCGCCGCTTCGAGCCGAACCTGCAGAAGGTCCGGATCCAGGAGAACGGTCGCCCGCTCCGCGCCTACGTCTGCACGCGCTGCCTCAAGTCCAACAAGGTCGTCAAGGCCGCCTGAGGCGGCGTGGGGGCGCCTCGCGGCGTCCTCGGTCATTCGGTTCGGGTCACGCACTTTAGTGCGCTCCCCTCGCCTCATTTCCCTGCGTCCTTGCCAGGCTGGCCCACACCGCCTCAGGTGAGTTGGCGTCCGCATTTACCCCGCATATCTGAGGGGTAAATGCGGACGGTCGCGTTAGCGGCTACTCCGACTCGGTGGCGACGGTCGGTTTCGCAGCGGCTTCGACCGGGGTCTCGTGGGGCTCGACGGCCAGGTTCGGCAGGATCTTGGACAGCCACTCGGGCATCCACCAGGCTTTCTTGCCGAAGAGCTGCATGATCGCCGGGACCAGCACCGAGCGGATGATCAGCGCGTCGACCAGGACCGCCGAGGCGAGCCCGAGGCCGAACAGTTTCGTGATCCGTTCGTCGGTGAGCATGAACGAGGCGAAGACGGTGATCATGATCGCCGCCGCCGCCGTGATCACCCGCCCGGTCAGGGCGAGTCCACGGGTCACCGCTTCGGTGGCGTCCTTGTCGCGCTCCCACTCCTCGTGGATACGCGACATCAGGAACACCTCGTAGTCCATCGAGAGCCCGAAGACGATCGAGAAAAGGAAGATCGGGAAGAAGGCGATGATCGGGCCGGTCTGGTCGACCCCGATCACGCTCGCTCCCCAACCGTTCTGGAACACCGCGACGACGATGCCGAAGGCGGCGCCGATCGAGAGCAGGTTCATCAGGATCGCCTTCAGCGGCACCAGCACCGAGCGGAACACCGCCATCAGCAGAATCGCGGACAGCAGGATCACGACGCCGATGAAGAGCGGCAGCTTTTCCGAGATCGCATCGCCGAAGTCCTCGAAGACCGCGGTGATGCCACCGACGTGGAGGACGGTGCCGGTCTTCGATTCGATCGGCGGGATCACGGTGCCGCGGATGTGGTCGAGGAGGCTGGTGGTGTCGGCGCTCTGCGGCGAAGTCGTCGGGTAGACCTGACAGAGCCCGACGGTTTCCGCCGGGTTGAAGGTCACGTCGGTCACCGAGGCGACGCCTTCTTCCTTCTTCAGCGTCGAGCAGAGCTGTTCGATGCCCGTTCCGTCGCCCTTCTTCGGCAGCTTCGCGACCATCGTCAGCGGCCCGTTGAAGCCGGGGCCGAAGCCTTCGGCGAGCAGGTCGTAGGCTTCGCGCGTGGTCTGGCCCTTCGGGTTCGTGCCCGCGTCGTTGACGCCGAGGCGGAGGCTCAGGGTGGGCAGGCAGAGCAGGATCAGGATGCCGCCGGAGACGATCGCGGCGACCCACGGCCGCTTCTGGATCCAGCGGCTCCAGGCGTACCATTTGGTGTCTTCGCGCATCGTGTTCTGGCCGCCCGCCAGCCCCGGGATCTTCCACTTGTTCACCCGGTGGCCGACCCAGGTGAGCAGTGCCGGCAGCAGGGTCAGCGCCGCGAACATCGTGAAGAGGACCGAGAGCGCGGCCGCCACGGCGACGCCATAGAGGAAGGAGATGTTCAGCAGGAACATCCCCATCAGGGCGATGATCACCGTGGTCCCGGCGAAGAGGACGGCGCGGCCGGCGGTGTCGACGGCGGTGACCGCCGCCTGCCGCGGTTCGAGCCCTTGGTCGAGGTTGTTGCGGAAGCGGGTGACGATGAAGAGCGCGTAGTCGATCCCGACCCCGAGCCCGATCATCAGCGCCAGCACCGGCGCGAATTCCGCCGTGTCGAAGATCCAGGTCCCCAGGGTCACCAGGCTGAGGCCGACGCCGAGCGCCAGCAGCGCGGTGATGATCGGCAGCCCCATCGCGACCACCGAGCCGAAGGCCAGCAGCAGGATGATGATCGCCGCCAGCAGGCCGATCGCGAACGAGGAGTCGCCGGTTTCTTCTTTGGCTTCTTCGATCGGCTGGCCGCCGAGCTGCACTTCCAGCCCGTTGCCGTTGGCGGCCTGCGCGGTCTTGA
Source organism: Solirubrobacterales bacterium 70-9 (assembly GCA_001898095.1). Classification (GTDB taxonomy): domain Bacteria; phylum Actinomycetota; class Thermoleophilia; order Solirubrobacterales; family 70-9; genus VAYN01. Next base: position 15,667 of record MKSH01000013.1, read on the forward strand.
TGATTTCCCGGGTGTCGTCCTTGTTCAACTTGTTGCCCGGGACGTCGTACTGGATCGTCGCGTAGGCGATCTTGCCGTCTTCGGAGATCGCCCCGGCGCCGCCGCCTTCGCCGTAGGGACTGGCGACTTCGGTCACGTGCGGCTTTTCTTCGACCTCTTTGAAGATGCTTTCCATCTTCTTCTTGACCGCCGCGGATTCGACCCCTTCATCGGCCTTGAAGACGATCGTCGCGGTGCCGCCCGACTGTTGCGGGAAGTTGTTTTCGAGCAGTTCGTAGGCTTCGGTCGAGTCGGAGCTCGGCAGTTTGAATTCTTCGGAGAAGTTCGCGCCCTTGTTCCCCGCGATCAGGCCGATCACGATCAGGCCGATGATCCAGCCGAAGATCACCGTCTTCCGGTGGCCGGTTATCCAGGTGGCAAAGCGGCGCATTGTTCTCCTTTGTGACTGGTACGCGAGATCGCCAGAGGCTCGGACGAAACTAGGGCGATCGGCGAGGCCTTTCATCGGCCCCAGGGGGGAAATCGTGGGGGGATGGTCATCCACCCGTGGGTGGAGGGAGTGAAGGTACCGATAAATACGGCCGTATTCGCCGCCGGTCGCTGCCGTCGCGCCTGGTCACTAGGTTTTACGTCGAATGCCCGATCCATCGATTGCTCGTTTCCGGCGGGTCGTCAGCTCTGCTTTGGCCTCCCTGGAGGCGCGACGGCAGGAGGTGAACGACCTCAACGTCTTCCCGGTCGCCGACGGCGACACCGGCGACAACATGGCGATGACGCTGCGCGCCGTGCTGGAGGAGCTCGACCGCGTCGACACCGAGGGGGTCGACGGGCAGGGCGACGACGAGGTCGGTCGCACCGTCCTGGTCCAGACCCTGGCCCGGGCGGCGCTGATGGGCGCCCGCGGCAACTCCGGCGTGATCCTCTCGCAGATCGTCCGCGGCGCCGCCGAGGAGCTTGCCTCGCGGCCGGGGGAGCTGGTCGACCCGCTGCTGGTCGCCGCCGCCTTCGCCTCGGCCGCCGACGCCGCCTACGACTCCGTGCGCGAGCCCGCCGAGGGCACGATGCTCACCGTCTTCCGCGAGATGGCCCACTCGCTCACCCGCCAGCTCGCCCACCTGTCGGCCGACAAACAGCGGCTCGGCACCGACGTCTCCGAAGAGCAGCAGGACGCGATCCTGGCCGAGGTGCTGGAGCGGGCGATCGCCGACGGCGAGCGGGCGGTGGCGCGGACGCCGGAGCAGCTCGAGGTCCTGCGCGAATCGGGCGTCGTCGACGCCGGCGGCCACGGCCTGGTCCTGATCATGGCGGGGATCGTCGCCGGGCTGCGCGGGGACGGGGCGGAGGTGCCCGAGGTCGCCCATCGCGAGCCGCCGAAGCTGACCCGGCCCCACCATGAAGACAGCCGTTTTCGCTACTGCACGAACTTCATCGTCTCCGGCACCGGGCTGGACGATCGGGCGGTGCTGCCGCGGTTGGAGGCGCTCGGCGACTCGGTCCTCGTGGTCGGCGACGAAGCGACGCTGAAGGTCCACGTCCACACCGACCAGCCGGAGTCGGCGATGGCGCTCTTCGAGGGCCTCGGGAGCGTCACCAACGTCGACGTCGCCGACATGCGCCAGCAGGTCGCCGAACGCGACGCGCGGCTGGCGAGCACCGGGCGGACCGGGGTTGTCGCGGTGGCCGCGGGGGAGGGCATGGAACGGCTCTTTGCCGAGCTCGGCGCCGACGTCGTACCCGGCGGTGAGACCTTGAACCCCTCGACCTCGGAGCTGCTCGCCGGGATCCACGGCGCGCAGGCCGAGGAAGTGCTGGTGCTGCCCAGCTCCTCCAACGTGATCATGGCGGCGGAGCGCGCCTGCGGGCTCTCCGAGAAGCCCGCCCGGGTGGTCCCCGCGACCTCCCAGCAGGCGAGCCTGCTGGCGCTGGTGGAGCTCGACCCGGGCGCGGCGCTGGCGGAGAACGCGGAACGGCTCGAAGCGGCGCTGGAGGACGTCGCCACCGGAGGCGTCGCCCCGGCCGCCCGCGACGATGCCCAGGGACGCTTCAAGCGCGGCGACGCGGTCGGCTTCTGCGGCGGTGAGATCGTCGCTTGGGGAGGAGCCGGGTCGACGCTCTTGGCGACGATCGAGGTGCTCGCCGCCGAGGCTGAAATCGTCACCGTGATCGGCGGCGCGGCGGCCCCGATCCCGCTCGACCAGGTCGACGCCCACGTGCCCGACGGGGTCGAGCTGGAGAAGCACGAGGGAGGCCAGCCCAGCTGGTGGTGGCTGCTCGCGGCGCAGTGACGCTCCGCGGCTTTGCCGGGGTCGGCGAGCCGAGCCGTGCCGAGTTGCGCGCCGCGCCGGTCCACTGGCCGCGCCCGAGCGTGCTCGAGGCGGGGGTGGAGGCCCTCGACGGCGTCGGTCCCAAGCTCGCCGAAGCGGCCCGGAGCGCCGGGATCTCCACGATCGGTGACCTCCTCTACCGCTTCCCGCGCTCCCACCGCGACCGGCAGATCCGCCCGCTGGAGACGCTCGAGTCGGGCGAAGTCGGGACCGTCCTGGTCACCGTGATGGGCAACCCGCCGCGTCCCTTCCGGCGCGGGAAACTGACGATGGTCGGGGTCAAGGTCGGCGACGAGACCGGCCACGTGAGGGCGACGTGGTTCAACCAGCCCTGGGTCTCGGGCAAGCTGGAAAAGGGCTCCCAGATCCTGATCACGGGGAAACGCTCTCCGAAAGGCCTGGCCGTCCAGGAGTGGGAGCTGGTCGCGCAGGCGGCGGAAGCGGACGAGCCCACCGAGGAGCGATCCGGTTCGTTCGTCCCTGTCCATCCCGCCTCCGAGAACTTGCCGCCGAAGAAGATCCGCGAATGGGCCGAGCAGGCGATCCGCCTGGCGCCCAACGCGATCGAGGGATTGCCGGCGTCCCTGCAGGCCAAGCGCCGGCTCGGGAGCGTCGGTGCGGCGATCACGGCCGCGCACTTCCCGGAGTCGGCGGCAGAGCTCGAAGCGGCCCGCCGCCGGCTCGGCTTCGAAGAGCTCTTCCTCCACCAGGCGCTGCTGGCGACGCGCAAGCGCAGCCATCGACTGTCCCGTCCGGCGCCGCGCTTCGGCAAGCCCGGGCCGACGGTCGAACGCTGGCTCGCCTCCCTGCCCTTCGCCCCGACCGCCGACCAGCGCGCCGCCTTCGCCGACGTCGACGCGGACCTCGACTCGGGCGAGCCGATGCAGCGGCTGCTGATGGGGGAGGTGGGCTCGGGCAAGACCGTGGTCGCCGTCTACGGGATGCTGCGGGCGCTGGAAGCCGGCTACCAGGCGGCGCTGATGGCGCCGACCGAGACGCTTGCCGAGCAGCACGCGATCACCCTCGGCAAGTTGCTCGCGGAAGAGGCGACGCCGTTCGCCGTCTTGACGGGAGCCACGCCTGCTCCCGTGCGCCGGCGGGCCCTGAACAAGCTTGCCTCCGGCGAGCTTGGACTCATCTTGGGCACCCACGCGCTGATCGAGCCGACCGTCCGCTTCGCCCGCCTCGGCATCTGCGTGGTCGACGAGCAGCACCGCTTCGGGGTCGAGCAGCGCCGCGCGCTGGACTCGAAGGGGGTCGAGGGGATGGCCCCGCACGTCCTTCACATGACCGCGACGCCGATCCCGCGGACCCTGTCCCTGACCGCCTACGGGGACCTCGACACGACCGCGTTGCACGAGCTGCCCGCGGGCCGCAGGCCGGTGACGACGAAAGTGGTGGGCGAGGACGACCGCGAGGTGGCTTATGACTTCCTCCGCAGGCGGCTGCGGGAGGGGCGCCAGGCGTTCGTCGTCTGCCCCCTGGTCGAGGTCTCCGACAAACTGCCCGGCAAGGCGGCCGGGGAGGAGGCCGAGCGCCTGCGCCGCGGGCCGCTGCGCGACTTCCGCGTCGGTCTCCTCCACGGGCAGATGCACTCGAACCAGAAGGCGGAGGCGATGCGCGCCTTCGCCGCGGGGGAGACCGACGTGCTGGTGGCGACGACGGTGATCGAGGTCGGGATCGACGTGCCGAACGCGACCGTGATGATGATCGAGGGGGCGGAGCGCTTCGGCGTCTCCCAGCTGCACCAGCTGCGCGGGCGGGTCGGGCGCGGCGAACATCCCTCGCAGTGCCTGCTGTTCGCGGCCGAAGCGGGGGCGATGGCGCGCCGCCGCTTGAAGGCGGTGGAGGAGACCCGCGACGGCTTCCAGCTCGCCGAGGTCGACCTCGAACTGCGCGGCGAAGGCGAGATCCTCGGCACCCGCCAGAGCGGCCTGCAACGCTACGCCGTCGCCCAGCTGCCGGAGGACGGCCGCGCCCTGGTCGAAGCCCGCGACGAGGTGCTGCGGCTGATCCGCGAGCACGGCTCGCTCGAGGACCCTGCCCTCGGCCCGCTGCTGGAGGCCGCCCGCCGGCGCTTCGGCGCGGGCGCCGCCGACCCGATCCCGCTTTGATCTGATCTTGTTGGTGACGAGATGCGCGTAATCGCCGGAGAGCTGAAGGGCCAGCAGTTGATGGCCCCGAAGGGGTGGCAGGTGCGGCCGACCTCGGAGCGGGTGCGGGAGGCGATCTTCTCCACCCTCGCCGAACGGATCGAGGGGGCCAACGTCCTCGACCTCTACTGCGGGACGGGCGCGCTCGGGATCGAGGCGCTCTCGCGCGGGGCCGCCCGCGCCACCCTGGTCGACCGCGACACCCGTCCGGCGCTCGGCAACGTGGAGCGGCTGGGGCTCGCCGAGCGGGTCGATCTGATCCGCGCCGACGCGGGCCCCTGGTTGGCGGCCCGCACAAACGGGAACCCCTTCGACCTCGTCTTCGTCGATGCCCCCTATAAACTCGCCGACCTCGTGGCTGAGCAACTGGACACGCACCTGCCCGGGGTGCTGGCAGCCGACGCCCGCGCCGTGGTCGAGAGCGGTGCCCGTCGCCCCCTGGTCATCGACTCGCTGGAGCTGCTGCGTCGGCGTCGCTACGGCGCCGCCGACGTCTCCATCTACGGGCGGGGGCTGGGATGAGCGAGCGCAACGGCACCGTCGTCTGCCCGGGGACCTACGACCCGGTCACGCTCGGGCATATCGACATCATCACCCGCACCTCGAACGTCTTCGACAAGGTCGTCGTCGGCGTCGTCAACAACCCGCTGCGGAAGAACAAAACGCTGTTCACGGCGGAGGAGCGCAAGGCGTTCATCGAGGAGGCGACGGCGTCGCTCAGCAATGTCGAGGTGCAGATCTTCTCCACCCTGCTGGTCGAGTTCGCCCGCGAGAACGGCGCCCACGCGATCGTCAAGGGCATGCGGGCGATCTCCGACTTCGAGTACGAGTTCGAGATGGCGCAGCTGAACCGCAAGCTCGACCCCGGCATCGAGAGCATCTACGTGATCGCCTCGCCCCACTACAGCTTCCTCTCCTCGACCGGGGTGAAGGAAATGGCGACCTTCGGCGGCGACGTCGGTGACCTGGTGCCGCCGGCGGTCGCGGGCGCCCTCGCCGAGCGCCTCGCGGACAGGTAGGCCGGTCCGCAAGGTAGGGTTCTTTTGCTCGCCCCTTCCTGGGCATCTCCTTGCAAGAATCGCCCAGGGTTACTCTTTCTTGGCTAAAACCCCCGCATACACGTAGTCTTACCCACCGATTCATGGACGTCCTGGTCCTCATAGACAAACTCGACGACGTTGTTCACAACGCCCGCCCGGTCCCGCTGACCGATCAGGTGCGTGTCGATCGCGAGGAGATCTACGATCTCCTCGATCAGATGCGCGCCACGATCCCGGAGGAGATCAAGCAGGCGCGGTGGATCGTCAAGGAGCGCCAGGAGATGCTGGCCGAGGCCAAACGCGAGGCCGAGCGCATCGTCCGCGAGGCGCGCGAGCAGCAGGCCCGCCTGATCTCCGACGAGGAGGTCACCAAACAGGCCGAGCGCGCCGCCGACGAGATCGTCGAGGACGCCCGCAACCGCGAGCGCGAAATCCGCCTCGGCGCCGAGGACTACGCCGACGAGATCCTCAACACCTTGGAAGTCAACCTGCAGAAGTTCCTCGCCGCCGTCCAGCGCGGTCGGGATCGTCTCGCCGGGCGCGAGGAAGAACCGGCGCCCGAGCTCGATCAGGCGCCCTAGCGGGACGCCGAGGGACGAGTCGGAGGGAGCCGGTCTCGGTCCCCCTCCTCACTCAACTTTCTCGCTCGACCGCCTGCGGACTGGCGAGTTTCCTCTGGGCGAGAAAGTACAAGCCGTTCGGAGGGGGACCGAGATCGGCTCTGCTGGCGCAGGCGGGGTTTCGGGGCCTGTCTCGGGGCGCTAGCTGGAGGAGTTCGGGGCGTTTTTCGCGGGACGGCCGATGCGTTCGCAGGTAGCCACAACTATTGGGGCTAACTGCGAACTCACTCCAGTTTCAGGTCTTTGAGGGCCGACCAGCGGGGGTCGATCGGCTTCTCGTGTTCGTGGGCGGTCGGGTCGGCGTCGTTCAGGGGCTCGCCGCAATCAGGGCAGAGGCCGAGGCAGTCGGGGCGGCAGAGGATCTGGGTGGGGAGGGCCAGCATCACCGCGTCGTGGGCCCAGCGGCCGATGTCGAGCTCGTCTTCGTCGACGTAGGGGCTGCGCAGCTCTGAGTCCTCGGCGCTGATCTGGTCGACCTCGCGGGCCTCGACGTCGAGGTCGAGGGCGGCGGGCTCGAGGCAGCGCATGCACGGTCCCTCGATGTGGATCGGGAAGGTCAGCTTGAAGGCGAAGCCGCTGGAGTGGCGGGAGGCCTCGAGGCGGGCCTGCGGCTTGGCGGGGTCGGCGACGTAGGTCTGGCCGCCGAGCTCGAACGGGGCGAGCTCGATCGGCAGTTCGATCCGCTTGCCCTCCCCCGTGTGGAGGTTGAGGCCGGAGAGGTCGACGACGGTCTGGGGTGCGGACGGCATACTTCGAGGTTAGGGAATGTCGGATTTCAGCTGGAAACCGGATGGCTACCTGGACCTGATCAAGGGGGAGGTGCCGCGCTACGAAGAGCTCCAGGAGCAGGCGATCGCGGCGATCCCGTTCGCCCCCGAGCGGGTGCTCGAGTTGGGGATGGGGACGGGGGAGACGACCCGCCGGCTGATCGAGGCCTACCCGGACAGCTGGGTGATCGGGCTCGATTCGTCCCCGGACATGGTCTACCGGGCGCGCGAGATGTACGACGACGTTCAGCTGGCGCGGATCGAGGATCCGCTCCCGGACGGGCCTTGGGACCTGGTGATCGGGGTGCTCTCGATCCACCACCTGACCGCCGACCAGAAGCGCGAACTCTTCCGCCGCGTGCGCGACCACTCGCGCGCCCTGGTGATCGGCGACGTGGTCAAGGCCGAGGTGCGGGTGACCCCGGTCGACGAGGGCTACGACTTCCCCGAGGCGGCCGCCGACCTGGCCGCCTGGAGCGGTGGCGAGGTGACCTGGGCGGCGGACGACCTTGCGGTCGTGAGGGCGATCTACTGAGGCGAGTCGCCCGCGTTCGGTCGCGGGCGGCGGTCCTGTCGCCGACCCTGTAGCATTCCGCGACCTATGGCCGTCCCGAAGAAGAGAACTTCCAGCGCCCGTCGCGACAAGCGCCGCGCCCAGCACAAAGCCGGCAAGTCCGCCCTCGCGCGTTGCCCGCGCTGCCACAGCCCGCACATCCCGCACCGGGTCTGCCCGACCTGTGGCACCTACGCCGGCCGCGAGGTCGTCTCCCACAAAGTCACCGACCCGACGGTGACCACCGCCGACAGCTGATCCACCCGTGGGGCCGAGCCGCCCGGTGACGATCGCCCTCGACGGGTTCGGGGCGGAGCAGGGTTTCGACGTACTGGCCGAGGGGGCGCGCCGCGCCGCGGCCGACGGCATCGGCGTGCGGGTCTTCGGGCCGCAGCGCTCGCTCGGCCTGGACGGGGTCGACGGGATCGAGGTGATCCCGACCAGCGAATGGATCGGCAACGACGACGACCCGGTCCACTCGGTGCGCGAGCGCAAGGAGGCCTCGGTCGTGCGCGCCGCCGCCGACGTCGCCGAGGGCAACGCCGCGGCGATGGTCAGCCTCGGCTCGACCGGGGCGACGATGGCCGCCGCCACCTTCGGGCTGAAGCGGCTGAAAGGCGTGCAGCGGCCGGCGCTCGCGGTGCCGATCCCCTCGCCGAAGAAACCGGTGCTCTTCCTCGACGTCGGCGCCAACGTCGAGGTGCGCGCCCAGCACCTGGTCCAGTTCGCCTTCCTCGGTGCCGCCTTCAGCGCCGCGGTGATGGAGGTGCACGAGCCGACAGTCGGGCTGCTGACGGTCGGCGAGGAGGCGGGGAAGGGGCGGCCCGAGATCGTCGAGGCGCACCGGATCCTGAGCGAGTCGCCGGGGATCAACTTCGCCGGCAACATCGAGGGCGGCGACCTGCCGGCGGCGAAGGTCGACGTCGTCGTCACCGACGGCTTCACCGGCAACGTGGCGCTGAAGGTGATGGAGGGGGCGGCAAAGGAACTGGCCGGGGCGATCTCCGAGGTGGCCCGCCAGAACCCGATCGCCGCGGTCGGCGGGATGCTGCTGAAACCGTCGCTGGGCGGGCTGCGGAAGAAATTCGACCCCGACACGACCGGCGGGGCGATCCTGCTCGGGCTGCGCTCGATCGCGATCGTCGGCCACGGCGCCTCGGGCTCCGAAGGCGTCGCCAACGCGATCCGGCTGGCCGCCCGCACGTCCAAGGTCGACGCCGTCGGCCGTACCTCGGCGCTGCTGCGCGAGGGGCACGCGGAGCGCTCGGCGCTGGCCGGCGACGACGCCGCCCCGGCTGGCGAGGGCCTTCCGCGATAATCCCGCCGATGGAGCGCGACGAAGTCATGACCCTGGTCCGCGAGCACCTCGCCGAGGAGCTCGAAGTCGATCCCGGCCGGATCGAGGAGGGGACGCGCTTCCGCGAGGATCTCGAGGCCGATTCGCTCGACCTCTACGAGCTGGTGATGGAGCTGGAAGATCGTTACGGGATCAAGGTGACCGAGGAGGAGGCCACCCGGATCTCGACGGTCGGCGACGCGGTCGCCTTCGTCCTCGAGCGGGCGCCAGCCTGAGATGACCGGGACGCCGGCGGCCGGGGACGACGGCGCCGGAAGTGGGGTGGAGGACCTCGCCGGGCGCGAGGCGGTAGCCGCCCTCGCCGCCTTGATCGCCGACCTGCCCGACGACCTTCGGCGGCAGGCGCTGACCCACTCGTCCTGGACCGAGCGGCGGATCGACTCGTTCGAGCGGCTCGCCTTCCTCGGCGACAGCGTGCTCGGGCTCTCGGTCGCCTCGGCGCTCTACGGACGCTTCCCCGACGTCGCCGCGGGCGGGCTGACGAAGATCCACAACCAGACTGTTTCCGGGGTTTCGTGCGCGGCGGTGGGGCGGCTGCTGGGGGTGCCGGAGATGCTGCGCGCGAACGAGCCCGAGGACATCACCGCGGCGATCCCGGCCGAGGTCCTGCTGGACGGCGAGCGGCCGCTGCCGGAGGCCACCGAGGCGCTGATCGGGGCCTGCCACATCGCCTTCGGCTTCGAGCGCACCTCAGCCGCGGTGGCGGCCGCGTTCGAGCCGCGGATCGAGCTCGCCTCGGAGACCCGGATCGACTTCAAGAGCGCATTGCAGGAGCTTTTGGCGCGGCGCGGGGCGCGCGTAAGCTACGAGGTGACGGCCGCCACGGGGCCCCCGCACCGACGCACATTCGAGGTGGCGGCGATCGTCGATTCCGAGCAGGTGGGGGCCGGAGAGGGGCGCAGTAAGA
>MKSH01000014.1 GCA_001898095.1 Solirubrobacterales bacterium 70-9
AGGAAGACCCAGGCGAAGATCGCCAGCGCCATCAGCATGCACTCCCCCATCAGGATCGCCCCGGCGGTCGACTGGTCGGCGACCGGTTCGATCCCGTTGGCGAGCGCCGTCGCCGAGTAGTCGGGGTAGAAGACGGAGTCCGACCACATCAGCACGTTCGCGAGGACCATCGCCGGCAGCCAGATGCCGACCGTGTAGATGACGTGGGCACCCTTGCCGAACCAGCTCGGTTTCGGCAGCGGCCCGAAGAGCGGCATCCAGAGCAGGATGCCGGTGGCGATGAAGCTGAGGTGCTCGGCCTCGTGCAGGGGCACCGAGTCGAGCACCGCCTGGTAAAGCGGCGGCGAGTGCCAGAGGAAGAGGTTGAAGGTGAAGAGGGAGATCGCCACCACCGGATGGGTCAGGAAGCGCAGGGCGTGGGCGACCTGGTTGCGCAACAGCGGCTGCATGATCGGCCCGGTCAACCCGAAGACGATCAACAAGGACGCCAGGTCGGCGAGCAGGATGTGCTGGGCCATGTGGGCGAGGACGAGTTCGCTCGCCTTCCCCTCGAGCGGGCCGACGGCGACCAGGATGATCACCATGCCGAAGCCGAAGGAGAGCTGACGCCAGGCCGGGACCGCTCGACCCTGACCCCGGAGGGTGCGGGCGCGGACCAGATATGCCGCGGCGAGGATGAGCGGGGCGACCGCACCGACCAGCTCGGCGACCCTGTCGATCACGTGGGGACCCTCTCCCCGGTGAGGGTCGCGCAGGCGAGGTAGTCGACCCCCGGCGAGAAGGGCCAACGCCACAAGGCCGTCGCCCTCGGCTCGATGCCGAAGGAGCGGAGGGCCGCACGTGGATCGCTCTCCACCGGGCCGAGCCCACGGGCGACCGCTCCGAGCGCGACGCCGATGTCGTCGCCCTCGGCGAGGCGCAGGATTTGATCGAGATCGGCGGTCTGCTCGTGGCCCTCCCACCAGGCGAGCGGGTCGTGGATGTGGACCACCGTCGGCGCCGAGGCGTGGAGGCGTGCGACGATCCCGCGGGTCAGGATCGGGCAGTAGCGCTCGAGGAAGGCCTCACGGCGGCGCTCCTCGACGCCGAGGTCGAGGAGCGCCGGATAGAGGAGCTGGCTGTAGAGGAGATCGCCCACCGCAAGGTCATAGGGGCCCCCGGGCAGCGGCGCTTCGGGTGCGGAGATCCGACCGGGCACCTCACCGAGCGCCGCCGCCACGGCGATCGTGTCGGCGGCACCCCCGGTCGCCTCGTGGCCGATCACGGCGACCCGGCGACGAAGGCGCCAGGACAACCGGCGGCGCGCGGCGCGCGGCGCCTTCAGGTCGAGGTCGATCAGGGTGACCTCGCCGGCGAGCGCCGCGATCCGCTCCAACGGCAGGTCGTCTCCGTTCCCAGCACCAAGGATCGCGACCCGGTCCCCCTCACGCAGGTACGGGCCGGCGAAGCCCCAGAAGGAATCGCGGGCGATCTTCCAGCGGTCGTGTCTCCCCCGCTCGGCGCCGGTGTTACGGGCCACGTTGGCGACCCGCGAGGGCGAGCGAAGCCGGCGCTCCGCCAAGTTCGCCTGGGCGCGGATCAGCGCCACCCCGGGACTAGTGCTCGTGCGCATGGCCGTGGTCGTGGGAGTGGCCGTGGCCATCCTCGTCCCCGGCGTCGAGGTCCTCGGGCTCCCCCGGATCGTTTTTGACGGTGATGAGCGACTGCCAGGTGATCCGCAGGATGACCAGCGTCACGGCGAGGCCGATGATCGGGTCGGCGACGCCGAGGCCGAGCGCGACCATGATCGCGCTCGCGACCACGGCGAGGCTGACGATCCCGTCGGTGCGGGCGTGGTAGCCGTCGGCGATCAGCGCGGGACTCTGTAGGCGTCTCCCGGCACGCAACCTGATCCAGGCGGCGATCTCGTTCCCGAGGAAGCCGAAGGCACCCGCCGCCGCGAGCGCCCAGAGGTCGGTGAGCTGCTGCGGATTTATCAACCGCTCGATCGACTCATACAGAGCCACGCAGGCACTGATGAAGATGATCGCGACGACGAAATAGCCGGCGTACTTCTCGGCCTTGAACGAGCGCATCAGGAAGGCGGCCCCCACCGGAACGGCGGTCAGGGCATCGCCGATGTTGTGGATCAGGTCGGCGAGAAGCGCGACGCTGCCGCTCTCGAGGTAGACGACGAACTGCCCGACCGCCGTCACGGCGAGCACCGCGAGGCTGATCAGGACGGCCTGGAGGCCGGCGCGCGAGCGCTTGATCGACGCCGGCACGAGACCGTGGGTGTGACTATGCGCGCCGCCGTGGTCGTGGGCGGCGTGGGAGTGGCCGTGTGCCTCGGTCGCCATCAGGCAGGAGCCTTCGCCCTGCGGTGAGCGTGCTCGGAGAGTCCGAGCCGTAGGTGCTCGACGTGCGACATCGCCTGCTCCATCAGCTGCCCCACGTGCTCGTCGTGCAGCGAGTAGGTGACACGCCGCCCTTCGCGCTCGCCGGTGACGAGGCCGAGATGCCGCAGGATCCGCAGCTGATGGGATACGGCAGAGCCGTCCATCCCGACCGCCTCGCCGATCTCGCCCACCGAGGCCGGCCCCTCGTAGAGGCGGCCGAGGATCCGCAACCGGCTCGGCGTGGCGAGCGCCTGCATGGTCTCGGCGACCTGCCTCGCGAGGCCCGGATCGAGAAGCTCCGCAGGATCGGAGTGTCCACCGTGGCTCATGGATCCGCACTATAACTGAATGACTGTTCATCTATTAAGTCCTTCGACAGATGGGGACGCCACACGTTCGTGCGTATGCTCCGCGGAGGTGACGGTTGAGCGGGACACGTCCGACCTCCTTGGTCTCGACCTTCAGCAGGCGCAGCGGGTGCGCGCCTCCCTGCCCGACGCCGATGCACTGACCGCGGCGGCCGAGGCCGCCAAGGCGCTCGGGGATCCGACCCGACTGGCGATCGCGCTGGCGCTCGACGCGGAGTCGGCCTGCGTCTGCGATCTCGCCTGGATCGTCGGGCGCAACGAGAGGCTCGTCTCCCACCACGCCCGACTGCTGAAGAAGGCGGGGGTGGCGCGATCCCACCGTGAGGGCAAGATGGTGATGTACGAACTGACCGAGCAGGGCCGCTCGTTGGTGGCCACCATCGCGGCCGAGCGCATCACGGGCTAGGAGCCCGGCGTCCGCCGGACTCAGGTCACGAGCCCTTCGCCGACGAATCGTCCGGGCTCGGCGCCGGGCGGGATGGCGAAGACGGCCGAGCCAACGTGCTTTATGTACTCGTTGAGGCTGTCGAACTGGCCGAGCCGCCTCTGGATCGCGACGAACTGCGCGGCGGGATCGCGCTGGAAGCAGATGAAGAAAAGCCCTGCGTCGAGCTCGGCGAGGCTCTCGTCCACCCCGTCGGTGAACGAATAGCCGCGGCGCAGGATCTTCCGGCCGTCGTTTTCCCGCGCCGCGGCGAGCCGCACGTGCGATCGGGCCGGGATCACCGGACGGCCGTCGTCGTGTTCCTTGTCGAGCGGCAGCGGATCGAACTCGTCGCTCTCTCCGAGCGGCGCCCCGCTCACCTTCTCGCGCCCGATCGTCCGTTGCTGGTCGACCAGCGGCGCCCTGTCCCACACCTCGAGCATCATCCTGATCCGTCGGGTGACCATGAAGGTGCCGTCGCGCATCCAGTCCTGGTCGACATCCGAGCCGAGCCAGACGAAACGGTCCATCGCCTCGCGGTCCTCGGCGCGGATGTTCGCGGTCCCGTCCTTCATCCCCATCAGGTTGCGGGGCGTCTCCTGGGATCGGCTGGTGGTCGAGGTGCGGCCGAAACCGAGCTGCGACCAGCGCAGGATCACGGTCCCCCGACCGATCCGGGCAAGGTTGCGGACGGCATGGAAGGCGACCTGTGGGTCGTCGGCGCAGGCCTGCACGCACAGGTCGCCACCTGATTCACCCTCGTTCAGTTGGTCGCCGGGGAGCGGCGGCAGCGCCTGCAGAGCGGTCGGGCGCCTGTCGGCGAGCTCGAGGCCCGGGCGCTCGAACAGAGCCGGGCCGAAGCCGAAGGTGATCGTCAGATTCGCCGGCGACAGGCCGACGGTCTCCCCCGTGTCCATCGGCGGCGCGAGGACGACGTCGCCGCCGCCGCCGATCCGTCGGCCGCGCGTCATCTCGGCGGCCGCCTGCGACCACTCTTCGAGCAACGACCGCAAGGCGGCCCGATCGTCGTCGACCAGGTCGAAGGCGGCGAAGTGCAATCGGTCCTGGACCGGGGTGTCGATCCCCGCCTGGTGGGTCCCGTGGAATTCCACGGTCCCGGTCGTGGCCGCCTGCGCCGAGGCCGTCTCCTGGCCGATCAGGAAGCCCGCGCCGCCGAGCCCCAGACCGGCGGCTCCGATCCCGGCGGAGCCCAGCAGGCGCCGGCGCGAGAGCGGACTCATGAGCACCCCCGGGTCACGCCGTCGCCGCGCCGCGCGCGCGGTGCTCCCGTCGGGGTCGGAGCGAGTTCGGCCAGAGCACGAAGAGCGCCATCGGGACCGCGTAGCCGAGATAGAGCACGGTCGCGGCGACGCTCATCGAGGCCCGCAGACCGAGCATGCCGGTGAGCAACGATTCGCTCACGGTGCCGGGCCTCACCAACCAGGAGAGGTCGACCGCCTGAGCCTGGAAATTCGTGAACCACCCCGCCTCGCTCGCGGTGCCGGCCGCGGTCGCCAGCAGCCCGGCGGCGACGAAGACCAGGACGAGGCCGGTGATCCGGAAGAAGCGGCCGAGGTTGATGCGCACGCCGCCTCGATAGAGGGCGACGCCGATCGCCAGAGCCGCGACGAGCCCGAGCACCGCCCCGCCGCCTGCGGCCTCGGTGTCGGTCGAATCCTGAAATGCGGCAAGCAGGAAGACGGAGGTCTCGAACCCCTCGCGCAGGACGGCGAGGAAGGCCATGCCGACCAACGCGATCGTCGATCCGTGCGCGAGCGCCGAAGCTGCGCCACCTTCGAGATCGGATTTGATCCCCGCCGAGTGGCGGGTCATCCAGATGATCATGTACGTGATCGTCGCGACGGCGACGACGCCGATGATCGTCTCGAGTCCCTCCTGCTGCCTCTGCGGCAGTTCTTCGCCGACGATCCTCAGCGCCACACCGACAGCGGCACAGAGGATCAGGGCCAACCCGACCCCGATCCACATCTGCCGAAGCGCATCCCGTCGCCCCTCCTTCACAAGGAAGGCCGCGATGACTCCCACGATGAGCGACGCCTCGACGCCCTCGCGGAGGGTGATTACGAAGGTGGGGAGCATGATTCTTAGGAGGCCCTAACAGAGGGCGCGGCGAGCCTAACAGGTTCGGCATAACAAACGCACGAACATACGGATGTTGCGCCGAACGTCCGGATTGCCTACACTGCCGCGCAATCAAGACCAACGAGCCGAGTCGTCCTCTCCCAACAAGGAGGACGAGCGGGGGAACCAGGTATCCGGGGCGAGTCCACGAGAAGTGGAGGCGCAAGCTCCTTTAGCGCCAGCCCGACAGCTAACCCCGTAGGCCGACGAAGGAGATCGACCTTTGCCCTATCGCCCGCGGCGCCTTGCGCTCCTGATCCTGACGTTCACCCTCCTGCTCCCCGGCGCGGCGTCAGCCGCCGGTGGGGGCCTCGACCCACACCCCGAAGGTCATGGTGTGGCCGAATCCCCGGCCACCGAAGAAGCATGTGGGACGACGTGCGCGGCGACTCCCGCCGCCCGCCTCGTCGACGGTGAAGCGATCGCCCCGCCAGGAGCACCCGCCGGGGTCCAACAGGTGATCGCCGCCGCCAACAAGATCCGCACCAAGCCCTATCTCTGGGGCGGCGGTCACGGCAAATGGAACGACGCCGGCTACGACTGCTCCGGCGCCGTCAGCTTTGCTCTCCGCGGCGCCAAACTGCTGTCCACCCCACTCGATTCGACCTCGTTCGAAACCTGGGGCGCGCCGGGAGCGGGACGTTGGATCACGGTCTACTCCAATCCGGGCCACGCCTACGCGGTGATCGCGGGACTGCGCTTCGACACCGCAGGTGGTGCCGACGGGCCTCGCTGGTACTCATCCACGGCAGCGGCGGCGACCGGGCCTTTCACCGCCCGGCATCCGGCGGGCTATTGAGCGCCGGGCGGTCTAGAGGCTCTCAAGGGCGAGCGAGGCGAAGCGGACGCCGGCCTGACAGGGGCCGGTCACCTGCAGCACGAGGCCGCCGCCCACCGACGCCAGGACCGAGGTGGACCGGGAGGTGAGGCAGTAGGCCTGGCGGCCGTCGATCCCGACCGGTTCCACCCGGTCGGCTTCGCTCTTGCGCGAGGCCACCGAGTTCTGCTCGACCACCAGGTCGATCTCCCGCCCGGATCCGAGGTAGACGCAGGTGGGACCCTGGAGGCGTTCGGAGACCTGGACGTCGGCGCCGAGGATCGCTTCCGCCTTCCCTTTCGGTACCAGTGAGCACGGCTTCACGGGCTTTTTGCCGGTCACGCTCACCTCGTCGGTGTCGTGCCCGCCCCAGAACGCGCCTTCCACGATTTCGGCTTCCGAGCCAGACTCGCTGACCGCGTCGTTGGTGCTGGTGCCGGCCCCACCGCCCCCACATGCGGAGACGGCGATCGCCGCGACCAGCGCCATCAGGGCCAGGCGAGTGATGTTTCGGAGCCTGATCATGGGACGTACATCACGTCGACGAAGTAGTTCGTCGAGTTGTAGCTGCTCGTCGGGAAGACCAGCGAGCTGCTGTAGGTGTAGAGGCCGTTGGCGCTGGTCGAGTTCGCCAGGCCGGTCAACGGCGTCACTTTGATCGCCGCCGAGAAGCCGTTCGAGGTCGCCGAGTAGTGGCCTTTCGGGGCCAGGTAGCCGGCCACGTAGGTGGTGTTGGCGGCGACCGAGACCGGCGTCGCGAAGGCCTGTTCCTGCCAGCCCGACGCGGTCTCGCCGGTGACGGAGGCCGAGGCGAGCAGCGTGCCGGTGCTGCTCCACACGGCGATCATGTGGGTGCCGGTGTTGCCAGCCGACTTGTAGAACCGGATGCCGCTGATTTTGCCTGCGGTCGAGGTCTGGAACTTCATCCCGAGGACGACCGAGGCCGAGTCGGCGACGTTCACCGTGCCCGGGGTCCCCTGCTCGAACAGGGTCACCCGCGGGACCGCCGCGCCGGAGGCCGCCGAGGCGGTGCCGGTGCCGATCGCGTTGACCGCGGCGACTTTGAACGTGTAGCTCTGGCCGTTGGTCAGCGAGGAGACCGTCGCCGAGGTGGTGGTGGCGCCGGTGACCGTGGTCGCGGTCAGCGGCGTGGTGCCGTTCAGGTAGGGGGTGATTTTGTAGCTGGTGATCGTGCCGCCGCCGTCCGAGGCCGGGACTTTCCAGGTCACTGCCGCGCTCGCGTTGCGAGGCGCCGCGGCGACTTCGGTCGGTTCACCCGGCAGGGTCGCGCCGGTCGGCGAGACCGCGTTCGAGGCGGCCGATTCGGCACCGGTGCCGGCGGCGTTCGTCGCCTTCACCTTGAAGGTGTAGCTGGTGCCCGATTTCAGCCCGCTGACCGTCGTTTCGGTGGCCGGCGGGTTGCCCGTCACCGTTTTCGCGCTCGCCGTCTGGGCGACGCCGGAGATGAACGGGGTCACCGTGTAGTTGGTCGGTTTGCTGCCGGTGGTCGGGGCGGCCCATTTGACCGTCGCCGAGCCGAGGCCGGCGGTCGCCGTCGGGGTGCCCGGGGCCCCCGGGATCGTCGCCGGCGGTTCAGGCGTGAACAGCACGTCGACGAAGTAGTTGGAGGCGTTGTAGCTCTGGGTCGGGAAGGTGACGCCGCTGCCGTAGGCGAAGAGGCCGTTGCCTTCCGTGCCCGAGAGTTCGGAGCTGTCGCTTTCCGCCGTCAGCGGGCCGTTGACGATCCCGGCCGTGAGGTTCGGGCCGTTGACCGAGTAGTGGCCGTTCGGCGCCAGGTAGCCGGCGACGTAGGTCGTGTTCGGTTCGATCTGGACCGGGGTGGCGAAGGTCACCTGCTGCCAGCCGGAGGCCGACTCGTTGGTGAAGGTCGCTTCCGCGAGCAGCTGCCCGCTCATCGTCCAGAGGCTGCCGACGTGGGTGCCGACGTTGGTCGCCGCTTTGTAGAAGCGGACGCCGTTGATGGTGCCCGAGACGGAGCTCCGGATCTTCACCCCGAGCTCGACCGAGCCGCCGTCACCGCCGTCCACGGTGCCCGGCGTCGCCAGGTCGAAGACCGTGTCGTACGGGGTCACCGAGTTGGAGGCTTCCGATTCGGCGCCGGCCCCGGCGCTGGTGATCGCCGCCACCTTGAAGGTGTAGGCGGTGTTGTTGGTGAGGCCGGTGATGCTGGCTTCGACCGCCGCGGACCCGGTGGTCAGCGGGGTCTGCGGGACGCCGCCGAGGATCGGGGTGATCCGGTAGGCGGTGATCGGGCTGCCGCCGTCGCTGGCGGGCGCTTTCCAGGTGAGGAGCGCGCCCGCGCTCTTGCCGGTGGCGACGACGCCGGTCGGCGCTCCGGCCGGGTTCAGCGAGAACGGGACCACCGAGTTCGACTGCGTGGACTCCGGGCCGTTGCCGACCGCGTTGACCGCCAGCACCGTGAAGGTGTAGCTGCTGCCCGCGGTGAGGCTGCTGACCGTGGCCGAGGTGGCCCCGGCGCCGGCGGAGACCGGGGTCTGCGCCGTGGTGCCGTTCAGGTAGGGGGTCACTTTGTAGCCGGTGATCGGGCTGCCGCCGTTGCTCGACGGAGCGGTCCAGGTCACCGTCGCCGAGGTGGCGCCTGCTTTGGCGCTCGCTTCGGTCGGCGCGCCGGGCACCGTCGCCGCGGTCGGGGTGACCGGGGCGGACGGGCTCGAGGCGGTGGTCCCGCCTTCGTTGGTCGCGCTGACCACGAAGGTGTAGGTGGTCCCGCCGGTCAGGCCGGTGACGACCTTTTCGGTGGTGCCCGCGGGCACCGTGACCGAGGTCTGCGCGGTCGAGCCGATGTAGGGGGTGAGTTTGTAGTTTTCGACCACACCTCCGCTCGGGGGAGCGGTCCATTTCACCGTCGACTGTCCGAGTTCGCCGGTCGTCGCCGACACCGAGGCCGGGGCGCCCGGCGCGAGCGGCGGGGTCTTCGGCGTGAAGAGGACGTCGACCCAGTAGTTGTCGGCGTGGTAGGCGTGGGTCGGGAAGGTGCCGGTGCTGCCGTATTCGTAGAGCCCGTTGCCGCCTTCGGTGTCTTTCAGGAAGTGGAGGTTGCCCTGGTTCAGGATCGTCGGGCCGACCGCCGGTGGTTCGCTCATCTGCCAGGCGGTGTCGGAGTAGTGCCCGTTGGGGGCGAAGTAGGCGGCGACGTAGACGGTGTTCGGCTGGATCTGCACGGGGCTGGCGAATTCGACCTGCTGCCAGCCGGAGGTCGTTTCGTTTTTGAAGGTCGCTTCGCCGAGCATCTGGCCGGACGCCGTCCAGAGGCTGCCGACGTGCGTCCCGGTGTTTGCCGTCGCTTTGTAGAAGCGGATCCCGTTGATCGTGCCGCCGACATCACTGCGGAACTTGACCCCCACCGTGATCGAGCCGTTGTCGCCGGCGTCGGGCGTGGTCGGCGTGCGGGCGCCGAGCATCGAGCACGGACAGGCGATGGCGACTTCCACCGGGCTGCTCGCTTTGCCGATGTTGGCCGAGTCGTCGATCGCGCGCGCCTGGATCTTGGTCGAGGACTCCGGCTCGACGTTCCAGGCGTAGGTCCAGTTCGTGGTCCCGGTGGCCGGGTGCCAGGTCGCGCCGCCATCGGTCGAGACTTCGACCCCGGCGACGACGCCGCCCCCGGTGTCGGCGGCGGTGCCGCTGATCGTCACCGTTTCCGAGCCTTTGAGCTGGGCGCCGGAGGTCGGCGAGGTGACCGTAGCCGTCGGCGGGGTGTGATCGCTCGATTCGGTGGCCGGGACGAGATTCGACTGCAGGGTCGCCGGCTGGGCGCCCATTTCGGCGAGCAGGTTCACCGTCGCCTGCTCCATGTTCGGGTCAGGCGCTTTTTCGGCAGGATTGGTGGAACCGCCGTCCCAGGCGTTCGTTTTGTCGAGGCCCCAGGACCACTGGACGGTGCCGGCGCCGAAGACGAGCGCGCCGCTCGGGGCCCGGTAGAGCGAGAGGCTGTGGGTGGCGATCCCGTGTTCTTCGACCCTGGTCCCGTAGTCGGTGAAGACTTCGAGCCCGTTGACGGTGGTCGAGGACAAAGGGATGCGGCCGGCGGGACGGAAGCCGTTGTCCTGGTCGACGTCCCACTCGTAGCCGAGCGTTCCCGTTCCGGGGCTCAGGGTGAGCGTCTGCGTCGGGGTCAGTTTTTCGACCGCGGTGTTCTTCCAGAAGCGCAGGCCGGCGAAGGTGCCCGGGACTTTGATGTCGGCGGTGCCGGAGTTGACCAGGAACTGCTGGCCGGTCAGCGCGTTGGGAGGGTTGCCGGCGCCGCCGGATTTGAAACGAGGGTCCTGCCAGGTCGAGGTCGCCGTTTTCGGCTCTTCGGGGTCGATCGGTTCGTTGAAATGAGTCTCCTTGTAGGTGGTCAGCGTCCGGCTCGGCGTTTTCGAGGAGTCGATGCTGGGCCCGAAGCGGGTCTTCCAGTAGACCTCGTTGCCGGTGAAGAAGGCCAGGTTGACACCGGTATCGCGGGCTGCTTCCACCGCCGCCCGCTCTCCCGCGGTCCAGTACTCGTCATGGCCGCTCGAGATGAACACTTTGTGGTTCAGGAGAGCCCCCGGGCCGGCGGACACTTCCGGCTGCGAGACGTAGGTCATGTTGTAGCCCTGTTTCTCCAGCCAGCGGATCATCTGGTATTCGGCGTAGAAGGGGTCCCCTTTGCCGTCGTCGACCGCCAGCGTGCCGTCGAAGGGTCGATTGTAGGAGACGGAGTAGGCCGCCTTATACGCTTCCGGTTCGCCTTTCGGGCAGAATTTGGTGCAGCTGTAGAGGCTGTTCCCGCCCCAGGCGTTGTAGGCCTGCCAGGTCGAGTCGGAGGTCTGAAGCACGATCGGCGCGTGACTTTCCGGTTCCGTCACGTCGAAGAAGATCTGGCTTTCGCCGCCTTTGTTGCCCGAGTCTTCGCGGATCAGCTGCGCCATGTAGAGACCGGAAACCGCTTCGGCCGGCACTTTCCAGGAGGCCGAGACCGACCAGTTGCCGCAGTCGATCAGCCCCGTCGTTTCTTCGTGCATGCATTCGGGCTGCGTCTGCGGCAGCGTCGCGCTGGGTTTGATCCCTTCGGCGATGATCCGCGCCCCGTCACCACCGTAATAGCCGAGGCGCAGGATGTTGATCCGGTAGCTGTTGGACGTCGTCTTGATCTTGAAATTGACGGTGCCGCCGACCGGGGTGCTCATCGCCGTCGCATAACCCTGTATGCCTTCGTCGCCGATCCCGATGATCTGCCAGTTGGCAGGCGGGTCGCCGGGTTTCGAGTTCTCGCAGGCGATCTTGTTCGTCACCGGCACCGCGCACGGATTCGCTTCGGCCGCCGCCGCGGGGTCGGCGTCGCTGCCGATCCGGGTCAGAAGGGTGAACGCCGTGGCGAGCACGACGACGAACACGGAGGCCGCGATCAAGGCGCGGTGCTTGCGAGTCTCGGTCATCATTCCAAAGAACGTTGGGATGACCGGCAAAACTTTCACGCCGCCTGTCCAGGACGGTGGAAAATCGACCCCGTCCAAGGGTCCCGACGGACACCGGAACTGGGTGCGTTGCCAGCAGTTGCGGTCGGCGCCTGCGAGTTCGAGGTGCGCCCGATAAGAGCGCTCCTGCATATCCGGTTCGCTCCGTGAGCAGGGTCAGGCGGCGTGGGCGGTGATCTCCCGCTAGGTGGTCGGCGGTCGGTTGGCCCCGAGACCGAGCAGGGTCTGGAAGGCGGCCATCGGGGTGCGGCGCCGGTTGTGCCGGAAGACGAACTCGTCGAGGTAGACCTGCAGGTGCCCGCGCGAGACGTCGCGGTGGGTGCCGTGCAGCAAGGCCTTGAGGTTCGAGATCGCGCGGTGGGCCCGGGGCAGAAGCGATTCGCCGGGTTCGGCCTGGCGCCGGCTCGCGGATCGGTGGTCGTAGCCGAGCCGAGCCAGCCGCCGGTAGCCCTGCCAGGCGTCGGTGGGCACGACCGCTCCGGCCGCTACCGCCTCCCCCGACGAATCCCCAGAGGTGGGCGTTGGAGAGATCGGGGACGACGCCGAGTCGGATGCGCCCGGAGCCTTGCCCGCGGAGCTCGACCGCGACCACGACGATCGCCTTGGTGGAGCCGGATTTCCGTCCTGCGCCGCTGCCCGCCTCGATCCCGCCGACGTAGAACTCGTCGACCTCGACCGGTCCGCGCAGCAGGCTCGGCTCGGGTGCGACCATCGCCCGGCGGAGCTTGTGGAGGATCAGCCAGGTCGTCTCATAGCGCTTGATGCCGAGCTGCGTTGCAGCTGGACGGCCGAGATCCCCGGGTGGTGGGTCGCCACCAGGTAGGCGGCCCAGAACCACACCCGCAGGGGAGTGCGGGTCCCATGCATCACCGTCCCCGCGGTCACCGAGGTCTGGTGCCCGCAGTCGCGGCATTCCCAGAGCCGACGCCTCGGCTGCTCGCCGGCGGACCTGCACCGCAACGAGGACAGGTCAAACCCTCCGGCCACCGCGACTCGAAGAGGTAGTTGCGACAGGCGTCCTCGTCGGCGAAGCGGGCCTGGAACTCGAGGATGCTGCGCGGGAAATCGGGGCGGGCCACCCGGCGAAGCGACCGGACGGAGCGAACCGGATTATGCAGGAGGTGGCCTGTGTAGACCGCGGCGCCATTGGCGGTTCCTGAGATGCCATTTCGATGCCCGAATCCCAACCGGGCCTACCGGGCTGCTCGTCAGGCCGGGCTAGGCGGCGGCACAGCCGTCCAGCGCCATCTGGCGGACGAGCTCCTGCGCGCGGCTGGTGCCGCTCTTCGACCTCTCCCAGAGGATGCCCTCGCCGCCGCCGGGCTCGAGGACGTCGAGATCGTGGAGACGCATCGCGTCCACGAGCACGCCGGCTCGGCGATCGTCCGCGCCCGCAAGCCTGCCTGACGTGGGACCTTCCCACGCCGTCGCCGAAGAATCACGCCATGTCCCGAAGAAGCGAAGATCAGAGAACAGACTCATGCACGGGCTGGAGCGGCGGGCTAGACGAACGTCGCCACCGCGACGACCTTGGCGCGTCGGTCGCTGTCCATCCGATGTCTCCTCTTGAAGCCTTGCTGGTTCACCGGATTCTGCGCTCCGGCAGGCAAAGAGACGCCAAGCCGCCTCAGCCTTTGAGCGCCGCATCGAGCGAGGAGAGCTGCGCTTCGATCCCGCCGCAGACCTGCTCGCAAAGGTCGAAGACGGCCGGGTCGGCGATCGCGTAGATCGAGCTCGTCCCCTGCTTGCGGCGGGAGACGAACCCCTCCGCGTACAGCGTGGCGAGGTGCTTGGAGACGTTCTGCTGGGAGGCGCCGAGCGCCTCGGCCAGCTCGCCGACCGAAGTCTCGCCGCGGGTGCGCAGCAGGTCGACCAGGCGCAGGCGGGTGGGGTCGGAGAGGGCGAGGAACCGGCGGGCGATCAGCTCGGCGGCATCTGGGGTCAGCGGGCTTTGCATGATGGTGTTATATTCTCTTCCACAACTGTTAAGTTGTCAATTTGTACTTTGTGGAAAGGATAGCGAGATGGCGACGGTCGATGTGTCGAAAGGTGCCAGGGCCTCCCGACGGAGCTGGCCGCTCGAGCGCGTCCTCTTCCTGCTGGCGGGGAAGATGACCATCCTCAGCGCGGCGCTTGCCGCCCTGGTCAGCCCCTGGTTCCTGCTGCTGACCGTCTTCGTCGGCGCCAACCAGCTCGCCTTCGTCGCCTTCGGCAACTGCCCGAGCTCCTGGCTCCTGCAGCGCTACCTCGGCTTCCGGCGCGGGTGCCCGCGATGAGCGCGCTCGGGCCGATCGGACGGCTGGGGCGGTTCGCCGCCCTGCACCGGCGCGCGGTCTTCGCCTCCTGGGCGGTCGTCGCCGTCGCCCTCGGCGTCTTCGCGCCGCGGGTCGAGACGGCGCTCTCCGGCGCGGGCTGGCAGGCGAACGGGTCCGAGTCGGTGAAGGTCCGCGAAGCCGCCGACCGCGCCTTCGGCGGCGCCGGCTCCTACGCGATCCAGGTAGCCGTCCACTCCCCCGAGCTGACCGCCACGGACCCGGCCTTCCGCCGCACGGTCGCGCGCGTCGGCGGCATGCTGGGGTCGAATTCGAAGGTGGGCCGGGTGTTCCCGCCGGCGGCGAGCGGGCAGGTCTCGGCCGACGGCCACACGGCGGTGATCGTCGGCACCGCCGCCGCGACCCCGAACGAGATGGTCGCCGCAGCCGACGACCTGAAGACCGAAGTCGCCGCCGTCGCCGCGCCCGGGGTCGAAGCGAACCTCACCGGCGCCGCCGGGATGTGGTCGGACTTCAACGAAGCCAACCGCGAAGCGATGATGAAGTCCGAGCTCTTCTCCTGGCCGGTGACGCTGGCGGTCCTCGTCCTCGCCTTCGGCTCGCTGGTCGCCGCCGGTCTGCCGCTGCTGTTGACGATCGTCGACCTCGTCGCCTCCGCCGGGGTCCTCTACCTCGGCACCCTGATCTCGCCGATCTCGATCTGGGCGATGAACTTCGCCCTGATGTTCGCCCTCGCACTCGGCATCGACTACGCGCTCTTCGTCGTGATGCGCTTCCGGGGCGCGCTGTTCGGGCAGCACGAGGACGTGCCTCGCGCGGTCGGCGAGACGATGGACACGGCCGGCAAGGCGGTCCTCTTCTCCGGCATCACCGTGCTGATCTCGCTCTCGGCGGTGATGCTGGTGCCGAGCCCGGCCTTCCGCTCGATGTCGCTGGGGATCATGTTCTCGGTGGTCTTCGTCCTCGCCGCGACGCTGACCCTGCTGCCGGCGGTGCTTTCGAAGCTGGGGCCGCGCGTCGACAAGCTCTCGCTGCCCTGGGCCCATTCGGGCGACCACCGCTCGGCCCGCTTCGGCCGTTGGGGCGAGGTTCTCTGGCGCCATCCGGCCGCCTTCGGGGGCCTGGCCCTGGTCGTCCTGGTCGCGCTGGCGCTGCCGGTGCTGAGCCTGAAGACGGGGATGCCCTCGATCAAGGTCGTGCCCAAGAAGGATCCCTCCCGGATCGGCTACCGCCAGGTCAGCGCCGGCTTCGGCCCCGGCACGCCGGGCACCCTGCAGGTGGTGGTGCCGCGCGGGGAAGCCGCCGCGACGGCCGCCGCCCTGCGCGCCGACGCGGGCGTCGCCGCGGTCGGCAGGCCGCTTCCCGGGCGCGAAGGACTGGCCCTGATCGAGGCCGTCCCGACTACCGGCCCCTCCACCGAAGCGAGCGGCGCGACGCTCGACCGCCTGCGCGGGGAGCTGCCGCCGGGTGCTCTTGTCGGCGGCCCCTCGGCGGAGAACCACGACCTCGAAGCGGCGCTCGCGGCGAAGACGCCGCTGGTGATCGGAGTGGTCCTCGGCCTCGGCTTCCTGCTCCTGCTGATCGCCTTCCAGGCACCGCTGGTGGCGGCGATCGGGGTGCTCGCCAACCTGCTCTCGGTCGGCGCCGCGTTCGGCGTCGCCAAGCTGATCTTCCAGGACGGCCACGGGGCCGGCCTGCTCGGCTTCGAAGCGCAGGGGTTCGTCGACGCCTGGGGGCCGGTCTTCTTCTTCGCGATGATCTTCGCGATCGCGATGGACTACACGGTCTTCCTGCTCTCCTCCGCGCGCGAGCACTGGGAAGCGTCCGGCGACCCGAAGCAGGCGATGATCGGCGGCCTCGCCCCCTCCGGCCGGGTGATCCTCGCCGCCGGCGCGGTGATGGTGGCGGTGTTCTTCACCTTCGCCCTCTCCGGCCCGCTGCCGCCGAAGGAGATGGGGATGATCCTCGGGATCGCGGTCCTTCTCGACGCCTTCCTCGTCCGCCTGCTCCTGCTGCCGGTATTCCTGCGGCTGAGCGGGCGCGCCGCCTGGTGGCTGCCGAGCTGGCTCGACCGGGTGCTCCCCGACGTGCATTTCG